>PMZQ01000116.1:3535-24626 GCA_003170155.1 Actinomycetota bacterium
TCAGCCCGAATTCTTTACCGAACTCGCGCATCGTGCCCGAGCAGGGTTGCCGTAACTAGACGGAGGCGGGCTTCCGGCGTCGACGCGGCAGGATGAACCGATGGGTTTCGCGCTAGCCGCAACCCTCATTGCCGGAATCGAGTACTTCGTGAGCACGCTCGAGATCAGAGGCGCCGACGACGATCTCGGTCGGGCCGAAGCTCGAGAGCATTCCGTCGGTCGAGCCGGCGCCGTAGTTGGTCTTGCGGAAGTAGCACTTGATTCCCTCTAAGCGCAGCAACCCGCAGAGCATCTCGGCCTCGGCGTCGTTGGAGACGACGGTCACGCGCGCTACGTCCATCGTGCTGTCAGCCTAGCTCGGCCGTGGCTCGTGACCGCACGCGGATCTCGAGCTGAACAACCCGAAAACCGAGTGCCCCCACGCCGGAACTCGGATACGGTGAAGTAGTGGACGAATGCGCGATCTGCGAGAAGCACCAGGGTAGGGGCCCGCTCGTAGGCGAGGTGCTGTACGAAGACGAGACCGTACTCGTCTCCCATGCGCCGGCCGGAGTCGTGAACGGCTACCTCGGCTACCTGTTCGTCGATGCGAAGCGACACGTTCGCGGACTGGCCGAGCTCGAGGATGAGGAGGCGTGCGCGCTGGCGCTGATGGTCTCGCGCCTGGCGAGGGCGCTCGAGCGAGAGGGCGCCGATCACGTCTACGCCTTCGTCTTCGACCACACCCCGCATCACCACGTTCACGTCGTCGCTCGCTACCCGGGCACGCCGCGCGAGTACTGGGGCCCGCGCGTCGATGAGTGGCCGGACGCTCGTCGCGGCGACGAGACCGAGATCGCGGTGCTCTGCACTCGGCTTCGCGCCGGGATTTAGCGGATCCAGGTTCAGGAGACCGGCACCGGCTCGGCCGCCGGCGGCTGTTCGAACCGGTCGGCGAGGCGGGCGACGCGCTCGTACTCGAGCACGGGGTTTCGCTGCCGCGAGATCCAGTCCCCGATCTGACCGCCGCGGACGACCCAGACCCTCTCTTCCCGCATCGGCTTGCCCCAAGACGACGCGGCCAGGCAGATCACCGGCGTGACCCAGGTGTGGAGCTCGCGGAACAGCTCCTCGGCCCTGCGCCAGGTCTCGCGCAGGTGCTCGTCCCGGTAATGGCGGTGCCTCGTGTTGATCAGGAAAAGTCCCGTCGGTCCGCTGACGAAATGATCGGTCGTGCCCTCTCCGTCCCGCTCGACTCCGTGCACGACGACGAAGCCGCGCTCGCGAAGCGGATCGAGCTCTGCTCGAATCCGTTCCTCCGCGCGGACGTTACGGATGCGGGAGATGCGGATGAACAACGCTGCCTCTCGCCACGAACCCATGCAGGGAATCTTGCAGCGGTCCGTGTCATCAGTCAAGGGGCAACAGCGATCAGCCGGCACCGGGTTAGCTCCTAGTGCGCGTTCGCGGCGACCGCTAAGTGTCGTCATCGGTCGGAACGGGAAGGGCGCATGAGCACAAGAAGCGAACGCGAGAGGAGAAGAAATGTTGGCTGGCGAGATCGTGCACGTTGAGTTTCCGTCCGTGGACGCGGATCGGGCGCAGAAGTTTTGGAGCGGACTGTTCGGCTGGAGCTTCAAGGACTCCGGCATGTCCGACATGGATTACCGGATGGCGCGGGTCAACGAGGATTTCGGCGTGGCCGTTTTCCCATCCGACGACCGTACCGGCTACCCGAACTACTACTTCCTGGTCGCCGACGTCGAGGCTTCGATCGCAAAGGTGCGCGAGCTCGGCGGCAAGACCGAGGCGAAGATCCCCGTGCCCGGCATGGGTTGGTTTGTGGTCTGCAAAGACAGCGAGGGCAACACCTTCCGGCTCTTCCAGGCGAATTCGTCGGCGGCATAGGCACCGAAAACCCTCGCTCGATCCACGCGACGATCTCCACGTGGTTACGCGTGATCCCCGGAATGGAGCACCTACCGCGCGCTTCGCTGGGATCAGAACAGGTCGATTACCGGCGCACTAGTCCTCTCTATCGGAGCGTGCTATGCAGGGTCGGGATCGGGCTTTTTGGCGCGTCTACCTCGTTCTCGGGGCAATCGCGGTGGCGACCTATCTTTTGATTCCCGCTGGAGCTGCGCGCGACGGGGTCGCCACGGAGCTGATCGGCTTGAGCGCCGTGGTGGCGATAGTGATCGGTGTTTACCTGTACCGTCCGCGCGCCGCAAGTGCCTGGCTCTTGCTTGCCGCGGGCCAGCTCGCATTCGTCGTCGGCGACGCCCTGTTCGCCTACCAGGAGTACGTCGCGCACACGAGTCCCTTCCCGTCGATTGCGGACATCTGCTACCTGGTCGGCTATCCGCTTCTCGGGGCAGGACTCGTGCTCCTCACCCGCGCTCGCGCTCCCCTTAGGAACTTGTCGGCGTTCATCGACGCGGCGGCGATCACGACCAGCCTCACGCTCGTCTCCTGGCTCTTCATCATGAGCCCGATCGCGCATGACCAGACACTGACACCGGCCGGGAGACTGATCTCACTCTCCTATCCACTGGGAGATGTGCTCCTGCTCGCGATCGGGCTTCGCATCTTGATGGGCGCGAACAAGCGGCCGCCCGCCTACTTACTCCTCGGCGGAGGCATCCTGTTTCTGCTCGTCGCCGACTCGGCCTATCTCGGGGCTCTCCAGGCCGGCGACTACGTGAGTGGCGGTGTCATCGATCTCGGCTGGCTCGCGAGCTACGTGCTCTTCGGCGCCGCGGCACTCCATCCGTCCATGAAGGCGTTGTCGACGCGGGTTTCCGAGTCTCTTCCGAGATTAACCCCAGCTCGGCTCGTGGTGCTCGCCTGCGCCTCGATCGCTGCACCGGCGATGCTCGCCGTCCAGTACGTGCGCGGAGTCAGTCTCGAGATTCCGGTCGTGGCCAGCTCGAGTGCGCTGCTCTTCCTGCTGGTGATTGCCCGCATGGCTCTGCTCGTCCGTGGCCACGAGACTCGCGGCGCGGAGCTCGAGCGGCGTTCGCTCTACGATCCCGTGACTGGTCTCGCCAATCGGGCGCTTTTTCTGAAGCTCCTCACCGAGGCGCTCGTGACTGACGGACGCACGCCGCCTGCGGTGGTGCTGATCGGCATCGAGAATCTCAAGCTCGTCAACGAGGGTGTCGGCCGCGCCAGCGGCGAGGAGCTTCTGCGCACCGTCACCGAGCGGCTACAGCGGCTTCTCCGTCAGGGTGACACCTGCGCCCGGGCGGGCGACGACTTCGCCGTTTTGGTCGAGGACGTCGCGGTCGAGTCGCCGCTCAGGGTCGCGACGCGCCTGGTGGAGGCGCTGCGGCTCTCGGTTCGACTCTCAAACGAGCACGAGACGACGATCGATGTGCGCGCCGGCGTCGTTACGGCGACAGGCGAGGAAGACGCTGAGATACTGCTTCGCAACGCCGAGGTCGCACTCTCCCGCGCCCGCCAGCTCGGCAGCGACTCCGTGCAACTATTCGAGCCCGGAATGCACACCGCAGTCTACGAGCGGATCGTGCTCAAGGGCCAACTCGAGCGGGCGCTGGCCGAAGGCCAGTTCTTCCTGTATTACCAGCCGATCATCGATTTGAGCCGCGGCGGGCTGTGGGGCGTGGAGGCGCTAATTCGCTGGCAGCACCCCGAACGTGGACTCGTATCGCCGGATGACTTCATCCCACTCGCGGAGGAGACCGGGCTGATCGTGCCGATTGGCCAATGGGTTCTGGAAGAGGGGTTGCGTCAAGCTGCGGCTTGGAGCCAGATGACGTCCTTTCCGTCGTTCTCCGTCACGATCAACCTCTCGCGTCGGCAGCTCGGTTCACCCGAGCTCGTCGACACGGTCGCGCGCGCCATCGAAGAGACGGGCGTGAGCCCGGCCGGGATCGTGCTCGAGATCACCGAGACCGCTCTGGCAGACGACATCGACTCAGCTCTCCGGACGCTCTGTGCGCTGAAAAACCTCGGCGTGCGTATCGCCATCGACGACTTCGGCACCGGCTACTCGTCGCTCCAGTACTTGCGTCAGGTCCCAGCTGACATCATCAAGATCGCCAAGCCATTTGTGGACGGTGTCTACGTCCGCGATAGCGACGAATACCGCGTCGCGCATGCGATCGTGCACCTCGGCGACGCCTTCGGTCTGCAGACGCTGGCCGAGGGAATCGAGGACCGCGAGCAATTCGAACGGATGCGCGAGCTCGGCTGTGAGCTCGGNNCCAATGACATGAGCTTAAGGAGGAAGGCTGCCGCGTTTCGTACTACCTTGTGCGAACCGCTCCCTAACGAGCTCGAGGTCTTCGTGACAGCTCAGATGCCCATTCTCGTTCCTAGCGACGGCTCTTTCCGGTGTCGTCGCTGACGCTCGAGGAACGCCGGCAGCGGCGCGAGGCTAGGCGCAGGCGCGTTCGGCGCCGCCGTATCGGGGCGCTCGTCTTCCTCGCGCTAGCGGCGGCGGGCCTCTTTGCCGGTTTGACTATCAACGGCGCGGGCGCAGGGCGTGGAGCGCTCAGCACTGACCCGTCCTCGACCACCTCGACCGGCGCGACCACGAGCCAAACGACCACGAGCGAGACCACCACGACTCAAACAACGACCACGACGACCGAGGCCGGCAAGGAACCGCGCGGACGACTCGGGAGCGGTCGTCCCGTCACGCTTGCCTTCGGCGGTGACGTCCACTTCGAAGGCATCGTCAGGTCGAGGCTCGACGCGGATCCGTCCCTTCCCTTCGCCTCGATCGCTCCGGTGCTCCGCCGCGCCGATCTCGCCATGGTCAATCTCGAGACCACGGTCAGCTACCGCGGCTCGCCGACCCTCGGCAAGGAGTACACCTTCCGTGCTCCGCCAACCGCTTTCGCTGCGCTCAAGTCGGGTGGTGTGGACGTGGCCACGGTCGCCAACAACCACGGCGTCGACTACGGCATCGTTTCTCTCCTCGACACCCTCCGCTATGCGAAGAGCTACCACTTCCCGCTCGTTGGAGGCGGTCTCAACGCCGCCCAGGCGTACGCTCCCTACAGGGTCACGATCAAGGGCCAACGGATCTCGATCCTCGCCGCCTCGCAGGTGATCGACTCCAACCTCATCTCGCTCTGGACGGCCGGCCCGGACAAGCCCGGAATCGCGTCGGCGTTTGAGGTCGGTCGCCTCACCGCCGCGGTTCGGGCTGCGCGCAAGACATCAGACACCGTCGTCGTCTACGTCCACTACGGCGAGGAGCGGCACGGCTGCCCCGACAGCATGCAGGAGAGCATCGCCCGCACCTTGATCGCGGCCGGCGCCGACATCGTCGTCGGCTCGCATGCCCACCAGCAGCAGGGCGCCGGCAGGCTCGGTCAGGCATTCGTGGACTACGGGCTAGGCAACTTCGTTTGGTACTCGGCAGGCAGTAGCGCCAGCACCACCACGGGCGTGCTCGAGGTGACCGTCACCGGACGCCGCATCGATCGCTACTCCTGGATTCCCGCGACGATCGTCAACGGCTCGCCCACACCGCGCACCGGCAGCGCCCGCACCGCCGCGATCTCGAGCTGGCGCAGCCTGCGTGGCTGCACGAATCTGAAGCCCTGACGCGGCGTTCACGGACGCCGGTTTTCGCCGTAATACCACGTTACGTCGCCGTCGATCGAGAGCGTCCAGCGGAATAAGGAGCCGTCGACTGGGCGTGTGAAGGCACCACGTTACGCCGCCCCCCGCCTTTAACCACCCACCCGCGGGGTCGTGACACGGTAGCTGCTCGGACGCTTAAAAAACGCCCGCAAATGAACCAAAACCGTGCCAATCGCCCGAACCTGGTTTCCGATCCATTAGAACCGGCACGGCCGCCATCGCGCGCCGCTCCCGCCCGCTCCGGTATACAACGGAGCACAGATGCGCCTCTACAGCACCCTGCAGAGAGAGCTCGTCGAGCTACCACCTTCACCGGCCAAGATCGGCATCTACGTCTGCGGCCCGACGGTCTATCAGCGCATCCATGTCGGTAACGCTCGGCCTTACGTCATCTTCCTCTGGCTCAGGAACTGGCTGAAGCACCGCCAATACGAAGTCAAGCTCGTCTCCAACATCACCGACGTCAACGACAAGATCTACGTCGAAGCCGCTCATCGATCGCCTCCGATCGAGAGTCGGAAGCTGGCCGAAGAGATGAGCGACCGGTACCGCGAGGACACCGACCGTCTCGGCCTCGGTCGCCCCGACGCCGAGCCCACGGCGACCGAGACGATGGGCGAGATCGTCGCCATGATCGCCGAGCTGATCGCGGGCGGCCACGCCTACGAGGCACAAGGGGATGTCTACTTCCGCGTCGAGAGCTACGGCGACTATGGTCAGCTCTCGCGCCAGAAGCCCGACCAGATGGAAGACCAGGAGCCGGGTCCGCTCAAAGAAGATCCGCGCGACTTCGCGCTCTGGAAGGCGACCAAGCAGGGTGAAGACACCTCCTGGGAGTCGCCCTGGGGGAAAGGGCGGCCGGGCTGGCACATCGAGTGCTCGGCGATGGCGGCCAAGCTGCTCGGCCCGTCCTTCGAGATTCACGGCGGCGGGCTCGACCTCGTATTCCCGCACCACGAGAACGAGCTGGCGCAGTCGCGCGCCGCCGGCCAGGAGTTCGCGCATATCTGGATGCACAACGGCCTGCTGCGCCTGACCGGCGAGAAGATGTCGAAGTCGCTCGGCAACATCCAGACGCTTGAGCAGGTACTCAAGCCGCCACCGGAAGGCTGGGGAAGAGAGACGCTCCTCCTTTTCTTCATGACCGCGCACTGGCGCAGCCCGATCGACTTCTCGATCGAGACGATGGACGCAGCCCAGGCCCAAGCCAACGCTTTCCGGGAGGCACTAGCTCTCGACGAACGCGAAAACCCCACCGAAGAGTGGAGTCGTCTCGAACAAGCACTCGATGACGACTTCAATACTCCCCTAGCGCTTTCGATCCTTCACGAGTGGCGCTCTCGGGGCGCCCGCAGCCTTCTGTTCCAGGGCCTCTCGCTTTTCGGCCTAAATACGCTGAAAGAGGAAGCTCGCCCGGAGGTTGTGAAGCTCCAAGAGGAACGGGACACGGCAAGGAAACAGCGTGATTTCCAGCGTGCCGATGAGCTGCGAAGGCATATCGAAAAAGCCGGATGGAGCGCATCCGACACCTCCAGCGGCACTGTTCTCTGGCCCAAGCACGAACGCAAGCACTGATGCAGCGCGAGCTCATCTACGGTCGTAACGCGGTGCGCGAGGCTGTCCGCGGCCCGCGCCAGGTGCTCGACCTATGGGTGAGCGAGCGCGCCGGCGAGCACGAGCCCTGGCTCTCGGAGCCGGGCGCGCCGCGCATCCAGGTCAAGCCCGAGCGCGAGCTCTCGCAGGCGGCGCAGACCCGCGAGCACCAGGGCGTCATTGCCTGGGTCGAGCCCTACCGCTACGCGGACGCCTACGAGCTGGCGCGAGTGGACGAGCCGCTTCTCGCCTGCCTCGATCAGGTCACCAATCCGCGCAACCTCGGTGCGGTTGCACGCGCGGCTGCCGGAGCTGGCGCGACTGGTCTGATCGTCCCCGCGCACGGCTCGGCTCGGGTCACCGCCGATGTCTGCCGCGCCTCGGCCGGGGCGGTCGAGCAGATTCCGATCGCCGTCGTGACCAACCTCGCTCGCTACCTCGAGGAGATCAAGCGCGCCGACCTCTGGATCTACGCCGCCGACGGGCATGCCAAGAGGTCTTACTGGCAGGCCGATCTCTCTGGTGGCGTTGCGCTCGTCTTCGGCGCCGAAAAGACGGGGCTGCGCCCGCTCGTGCGCCGGCGCTGCGACGATGCGCTGGCGATCCCGCTCGTGGGCGAAGTCGAGTCGCTGAACGTCGGTGTGGCGGCGGCCCTGCTCCTCTATGAGGCCAGGCGCCAGAGAGATGGCTAGGAAGAAGAAGAACCCGGGCGCCGTCCCGCGTGGCTCGACCGAGGGTTGGGGCGAGAGCTCCGGCTCGAGTGCGCCCGAGCCGACCTTCTACCTCTTCGACGGCTTCAATCTTCTGCACGCAGGTGGCTTCGAGAGCCCGCGCGAGCTCGAGGACAAGCTGGCGGGGTTCGTTGCCCTGAAAGGAGCCCGAGGCGTCGTGGTATTCGACGGAGAGGGCCGGCCGCATACGATCGGTCCGCTCGAGGTGCGCTTCGCCGCCGAGGCCGACTTCGTGCTCGAGCGCCTGTCCGCCGAGCTGAGAGATCGCGAGCGAGTTTGTCTCGTCTCCTCGGATCTGACCGTGCGCGGGACGAGTGGTAAGGAGGTCGACAAACGCTCCTCGCAGCTCTTCATGCAAGAGCTGGGGGAGACCAAGTTGCCACCGCCGCCACGGATGGCGATCGAGGAACGCCTCGACTCGAAGACTCGCGCCAAGCTCGAGCGGATGCGTCGCGGCGAGGAATAGTCACGGTGCACGAGCTGCCGGTTTCTCGGCGCAATTGAACGCTCAACGGCTAGACCTAACTAAGGCGAAATCGGACAGGGAGCATTTCCGAAGCGAACACACGTTCGCTAACTGTTGGGTCCAGTGCAAAGTGGTCCGGTTTTCGGGTCCATCGCAAAAGACTTGTATTTCTCTGGGACCGCTGCTAACGTCGGGCGCATCATATTCCGTAAGTCCTACGGAAATCGGCTCGAGAACAGGGATCGAGGAAAGATGGCAGCACAACCGGCACGGCGTGAAGGGCATGGCTATCAGCCTCAGAGAGCGGCGCGAGAGCTCGAAGACCTGCAGTTTGTTCTAAAAGCCCGCAACGGCAGCTCTCAGGCGCTGGACACGATCCTGCGCCGCTACGACGGTTTTGTGCGCCTGAAGGCGAGCTCCTACTTCCTCGCCGGTGGCGAGTCGGATGACCTCGTCCAGGAGGGCCGTATCGGCCTCTACAAGGCCGTACGCGACTTCCGACCCGACAAGGAGACCTCTTTCCGCTCCTTCGCCGAGCTTTGCGTCACGCGCCAGATCATCACCGCGATCAAGACCGCTACCCGCTTCAAGCACGCGCCTCTTAACACCTACGTCTCCTTCAGCCAGACACCGGCCGGCCAGGACTCCGACAGCGAGTGCACGCTCGGAGATGCCCTCCCCGGCCCCGGTGTCGACGATCCAGCGGTTTGCGTCGTCTCGACCGAGGAGTTGCAGAGTCTCGTCTTCTGCCTCGGCTCCGGGCTCTCGCAGCTCGAAGCGGATGCCCTCAGGCTCTACCTCGAAGGCTCGTCCTACGAGCAGATGGCCGAGGAGCTGGGCTGCGACACCAAGACGATCGACAACGCCCTGCAGCGCGTCAAGCGCAAGATCATCGCGCATCAGCACTCGCGCGAAGTTCTTCTCTAGCTCCCGTCCAGGAGAGCCACAACCCCTGACCGCCGCCGACATCCGGGCCGCGCCGGCGATCGTTCGCAACCGGCCGGTCGGGGAAGCTACGCTCCAGCGTGCAATCTCGCCGGAGTAGCTCAGCTGGTAGAGCAAGCGCCTTGTAAGCGCTAGGTCGTCGGTTCGAGTCCGACCTCCGGCTCAAAACCGCCGAAAGTCTGCCCGCCACGCGGGCAAAGACTTTCGGCGGCGGACTAACGAAGCGCTGAGCGCGCCTTCGGCGCTTGCTCACCGCGGTGTCCTAGGAGCGGGGCGGGCTTGCCGTAGTTGCTTTGTGGGGTCCGAGTTGAGTTGGGGACGGCGCTTCGTGAGCCGCGCCCGCACTGGTCGGTCGCGGCGACAAGCGGCATCTCTGCTCTGATTTGTTGAGACGAGCAGACGTTAGGGATGTGGGCGGTTAAGGCGCGAGAATTCAGCACGAAGACGGCAGATTCGATTTCCTTTTTCACGCTACCGTGTTCCGATCCCGTGGGTGGGTGGCTCGGTGGCGGGCGGAGAAACGTGGTGTTGGGTAGTAGCGCGGTTATCGGATCGACGCAGGCCGGTCGTCGTTTTCAGTGGGATTCGTTGCGCGAGCAACTCGAACAGCGAAAGAGTCTTGCTAGTGAGTCGAACGCCTCGACATAGCCGAAAAATCGGGGACGGATATCGTGCCGATGACTCGCCCCTCGCTGTCCTTGCCGATGATTTGCGTGAGCTTCACTGTTGCCGGGAACTCGGCGACGTAGAATCGTAGAGGCGCTCCAAGCGCCTTCGGAGCGGTTGTAATCGTCGCCTGGACGGTACTGCCATCTCCGAGTTCTGCCTCGACCGTGGCCACGTCCAAAGTGGCCGGCCCGACGGCGAAGCCCGCGGTTGTCAGATATGTGGCTCCTGGCTCCGGGAGGTTCGGTTCTCCGAGCTCACCCGTACCGCACCCCCCTGTCGCGTCGAAGTTGCTTACACCGAAAGGCGTTAGCGAGTAGCAGACGATGTCGCTACTCATATACGCGACCAACGCCCACGAATCGTCGATTCGCGGGTTTATCGCGACTACGACGGGGCTGGTCGGATTTGGAGCGCTAGGCCTCAGAGACCACCAATTCTTCGAGACCGCGAGCGCCGGTACCACCGTAAGCACGGAGAGCGCCGCGACAACGGCTAGAGCGAGAACGATGCGCCCGCGCCGAGAGCGAGTCCGGAAAAGGCGCAAGCGCCTTCGCGAGCTCGCATCGGCGACGACGCGATCCCAGTCGCCATGCTTTTCGCCGGCGCGTGGGTAGAGCTCGTCGAGGACGTTGGCGATCGTGGGATCAAACATTGGTCTCCACCTCCTGGAGTGCTCGTCGCAGCGTTTTGTGCGCCGCATATATGGCCGCCGCAATCGTGCCGGGAGCGGTTCCGAGCGCTTCGGCGATCGCCGCATAGTCGAGGTCGGCGTAGTAGCGAAGGAATAGAGCCAGCTTCTGGCGTTCAGGCAGTCGCGAGATCGCGGCACGCACGGCATCCTGCCCGCCTCCGTCTTCGGCGTGCGGCGCCGATCCGTTCAGGCTCTCCTCCGCGAGCGGCAGGCTGCTGCGCCGGCGAGTCTCCCTGCGCGCGGCGTTCACGACCGCGGCCCAGACCCATGCATCGAGGTGGCCGTCTTGCCGATATGTCTTGCGGGCTCGGATTAGGCTGACGAAGGCATCGTGAACCGCATCCCGTCCGCTCTCGGCGCTGCCGCTGATCGCGGTTGCGGCGCGCAGCAAGTCCGGATAGCGCTCACGGTAGGTTCTCTCGAGCTCGGCCAGGTTCGCTCCCGAAGTTTCTCGCGGCGTACAAACGCTTTCCATAGCCTCATGATCCACTAGGGGCCGGTTTTCTTTAGGCGTCCATTAAGACGCCGCTCGAAATCGCTCGCTCTAGTTACCCTGAACAGAGACATGGCCAACTGGGTGAACCTAATCGCGGGCGTGACGCAGATCGTGATCGCAATTGCGGTGGCCGTCGAGCTTGTCAGGCTCCGGCGAGGATTCCCGCGGGTCGCCTTGCTCTTGATCGCCTTCTTCTTCCTCGACGGCATGGTGGCGCTCAACCGTCCCGATCCTCTGCTCGGGTACAGCCCGACTTTGGACGCGGTCCTGATCGTGATCGATCTGGTCGTCCTGGTCGGATTGCTCGTCTTTGTGCGCCGGCTGGTGTGGGGTGCACTGCAGACGGTGGACGAGGCGGAGTTTCGGGCGCGGGAGTACGAGCGTGCCCGCCGCGACTACGCCATCCTGCTTCGCCATCGCATCGCCAATCCGCTGATGACGATCGAGGGTGCGGCGAGGACACTGAAGGCACGGCGCGGCGATGACGAGAAGCGCGAGCAACTCTTCGAGACGATCATCGAGGCCTCCAAAAACCTGGAGAAGATCTCGCTCGAGCCGCGAGCGCGAAGCGACGAGGAGCTCGAACTAGAGCCGGCTCCCCGGATCGAGAACGGATCCGCCTCGAAGCCGTGAGACGCGGCGGCTAGACCCGAGCCAGTGCCTGCTCGAGATCGCACCAGAGATCGGCGGGGTCTTCAAGACCGGCGCTCAGCCTGAGTAGTCCGGCCGGGACGCGCTCTCCCTCCCAGCGCGAACGGGCCTCGATCGTAGTGCGCGCGCCGCCGAAGCTGGTCGCGTTCTCGATCAGCTCGCAGGAGCGTTCCAGCTTCTCTGCTGCTGCCGCGCCGCCGCGGACGACGAAGGAGAGAAGTGGGCCGAAAGCGCTCACGTACTTAGCCGCGACCGCATTGCCGAGGCCCGGATAGTTGACCCGCTCGACTGCCGGATACTTCTGCAGTCGCTTAGCCAGCTCGAGCGCCGTCGCAGAAGTGCGCTTCACCCGTAGCGGCAACGTCTTCAGGCTGCGCAAGAGCAGCCAGGCCGGGTCGGGAGAGCCGATCAACCCTGCCAATCTGCGCACCTGGTGTAGGCGCACGGCGTCTTCGGAGCGGGCGCAGCTGGCTACCCCGAGCACGAGATCGTGGTGACCGCCGAGCAGTTTGGTGGCGCTGTGCACCGAGAAGTCGGCGCCGTGCTCGAGCGGGCGCAGGAGCACCGGCGTCAGCGTCGTTGCATCAACTGCGACCAGCGCTCCGTGGGCGTGTGCAGCGGCGATTGAGGCATCGAGGTCGGGGAAGCTCAGCATCGGGTTCGAGCAGGGCTCGAGCCAGACGAGGGCAGCCTTCTCCGGGGGCAGCTCGGTCTGGTCGAACTCCTCTACCTGCAGACCGAAACGCGAGAGCTCGTCGCCAATCAGATGGCTGGTGCCGACGTAGGCGCCCCTGGGAACGGCGATCAGGTCGCCCGGTTTACAGAAGCAGAGCAGGATGCCTGTGATCGCGGCCATGCCGCAGGAGAACAGGAGCGCCCGGCCGCCTTCCAGTTCGCCGAGCACACGCTCGCTCTCGACCGCGAGCGGGTGGTCGTAGCGCTGATAAGCGAAGTCTCCGATCTCGCCTTTGTCGTAGGGCCAGATCGTCGAGCGATCGAGCGCCGGCTGCCTGAGTCCGGCCAGTCGCGTCTCCAGACTCAGCTGTGCCCGTTCCTGCCCGTTCTTCTTGGCCATTATTCGATGATAGGAGAGTCAGCGACCCTTGGCGATCTCCACGGTCCGGTCGGGCTCCGCGACGAGGCCGAGCCCGATCGTCAGAGCCTCTACGACCTCGGGATCGAACTGGCTGCCCGCTCGGCTTTGGATCTCCTCCAAGGCCTGCTCGACGCTCATCCCTTCCCTGTAGGTGCGCTCGCTCGTCATTGAGTCCCAGGCGTCGGCGGCGAAGATGATCCGTGCTCCGAGCGGTATCTGATCGCCTACCAGTCCCTTCGGGTAACCGAGCCCGTCCCAGCGCTCGTGGTGGTGCAGCACCCAATCGGCGACCGGCCCCAGGCCAAGGCTCTCGAGCATGTGGAAGCCGATCTCCGGGTGTCGCTGCAGCACGACCAGTTCGGCATCGGAGAGCGGATCTTCCTTGCGCAGCAACTCCTCCGGGATTGCCAGCTTGCCCACGTCGTGTAGGTGGCCGGCCAGGCGCAGCATCTCGATCCGATCGTTGTCGGCGCCCAAGCGCTCGGCGATCGAAGCAGCGAGGTCGCCCACGTGACGCGAGTGGGCTCCCGCATGTGCGTCGCGCGCGTCGACCGCGTCGGCGAGGCTGGCGGCGGCTCGCAGGCGGTAGTTCAGGTCGGGGTTGGCGCCGAGTCGTTCGAGGGCGTAGGCGCTCAGCGCCTCGGGGTGATAGACGCGGACGCGGTTCTTGCCGTGGTCCTTGGCCCAGTAGAGCGCACTGTCGGCGAGGCGAAGAAGCTCATTGCGCGAGACGCCCTCGGACGGGAAGGCGGCAACACCGCAGCTCATCGTCAGCTGCGGGAGGTCGTCAACCTTGAGCGAGGCGACACGCGAGAGGATGGCGCCCGCGATCGAGACCGCCTCGTCGCTCGTGCGCTCGTTCAGGAGCACGGCGAACTCGTCTCCGCCCAGGCGGAAGGCCTCGCCGCCGTGGCGCAAGCGACTGGCCACGGTCACGAGCACTCGATCGCCGGCGGGGTGACCGTGCTCGTCGTTGACCAGCTTGAGGTTGTCGAGGTCGAACAAGCAGAGCGCGACCGGATGGCCTGACTCCTCTGCGTCGTCGAGTAGTTGTTGCAGGCGCTTGTGGAAGCGGCGCGTGTTACCGAGTCCCGTCAGCGGATCGGTCGAGGCCAGCTGCATCGCCGAGCGCGCCTTGTGGCGCTGTCGCTCGTAGAGATCGATCGCGACCAGCGGCCCGGCCAGGGTAAAGGTCAGATAGGGCGAACGCTGCCAGAGCACGACCAGCATCAAGGTTGCCGAGACTCCCATGCAGAAAGGTAGGAGCCCCGAGCGCAACGTTCGCGCGAGCGTGGTCGTGTACGGCTTTCCGTCCGATACCGCCACCGCCGCAGAGACCAGGAGGAAGTTCGGGACGGCGTAGCCGAGGGCGACCAGACCGATGGAACTCACCAGCAGGGGCACGCTCTTCGTGTTGGGAAGGAGATTCGCGAGTAGCCCGCCGGAGATAGCCGAGATCGCCAGCACCGCCGAGTTGTAAGCGATCCGCATCCGCGCCCGCTGCAACCAAACGTCTGCGACAACGAGGCTGAAAAAGCAGACGAAGACCATCGGCTCCCAACCGAAGAGCACGATGCCCGCGACGTTGAAGACGGCGGCGAGTGAGTAGCCGCGAAGGTTGACGTTATCGATCGAGACCAGATAGCGCTCGGCAATCATGGCCAGTACGAGGATCGTTGCCAGTGAAACGTACTCGTGGCCGTGCGGTGGGTTGTGGGCCACGCGCACCGCGGCGATAGCCACCACTGCGGCGCCGGCACTGCAGACGACGCCAGTCAGCACCAGCAGGCGCGAGGTATGCCGGTCGCGTCGCATCGCCCCTTCGAAGCGGCGCCAGCTCGCGAGCAGGTACGGGCTGACTCTGTCCACACTCGTCACGGTTTGACCTTCTCGGTCAGTGCGTGGCGACAAGCCGGAAGACGGCAGCATGCAGCAAAACAGCGCAGAACGAAAACCTCCTGACGCAGCGGGGGATAAACGAATTGTCCGTCGCCAGGAGGGCTTGCAGACCCCCTATTGGAGTGACGAAATGCCTTCCATTTAGGTATTTCCGGCCCTTAATTGAATGGAAACCGGTTTCGCGAGCGTGGGCGGACAGCGCAGCGCTTCGTCTCGTCAATTAAGGCTTTCGTGGCTCGGAAAGCCACAGTCGAGCTCCGATAGCAGCGCCGCGTTCGTAACCGGAAGCTACGGGCGCGACCGAGGACGACGCATAGCGCCGCCGAGCGCGGCCGGGTGTTGGAGTGCTTCGATCGGAACGAGCTCTAGGAAGAAGCCGGCTCTCGGCCGCGCAGAATCTGAGGAGCAACACGCGCGTAATCGAGTCCGGAAAGCCAGGTCAAAGCGAGCGCGACGATGCCGGCCCAGAAGGCCACGTCGACCGACCAGGCGCCCCCGGCCTGCAAACCGCCAAGTCCGATTGCACTTGCCTGGGCCCAGGTCTTGAGCTTGCCGAGGTCGCGTGCCTGCATGACCACTCCTTTTTCGAGAGCGGCCAGGCGAAGACCCGAGACGAGGAACTCGCGCGCGACGATCAACGCCACGACCCAGCCCGGGAAGATGCCGTACTCGACGAGCACGATCAAAGTCGAGAGCACGAGCACCTTGTCGGCGACCGGATCGAGCAGCGAGCCGAGCGCCGAGGAGCGCCCGGCTCGGCGGGCCACTCGGCCGTCGAACCAGTCGGTCGTCATCGCCAGGGCAAAGACGACGGTGGCGATGTAGTCGTGATGCGGGAAGTGCCAGGCAAACAACGCGATCACGAATGGCGTCGCCGCGATCCGGGCGACGGTGAGCTGGTCGGCGAAACTCATGGCAGGAGAATACGTGTCTGGCGGCTTACTCATCGGTAGAGCGGTAGCGCCGTGCAACTGAGGACCTATCCCAATAGGCCTGCACGCCCGACGCGGCCGATCCGCGGCGCCAGCAGCCGAAGGGCCGCTCACCGCACTACCAGTGCACCTTCACAACCCTTCGGCCACTGGCATCCACGGCTTGACTGCCTCGGATGCACATCCCTACCGGGATAGGCCCTAAACTGGCGCTCGGGCATGGATCTCTACGAGTACCAGGGCAAGGAGCTTTTCGGCCGTTTCGGCCTTCCGATCAGCGAAGGACGGCTCGCGCAGACNNAGATCGCTCGCGAGTACTACCTCTCGATAACGCTTGACCGCAGCGCCAAGAAGCCCCTGTTCATGTTCACGACGGAGGGCGGCGTCGAGATCGAGGAGGTGGCCGCTCGCAAGCCCGAGGCGCTGGTGCGCCTGCACCTGGATCCGCTCGAGGGCTTCCATCCCTGGCACGGGCGCACGCTCAGCTTCGGCGCTGGGATCGCCGACGCGAACGAGCGCCGCCAGATCGAGCGTGTCTGCGAGCGGCTCTACGCCGTTTTCACCGCTTGCGACGCCACGCTGTGCGAGATCAATCCGCTGGTAGTTACGGAAGCCGGCGAGCTGCTAGCGCTGGACGCCAAGGTCTCGATCGACGACAACGCGCTCTTCCGGCACGAGGAGGTCGCCACCATGCGCGATCCCGAGTCGGTGCCGGTGGAGGAGCGTGCGGCACGCGAGAAGGGCGTCACCTACGTCAAGCTCGACGGTGAGATTGGCGTTCTCGGCAACGGCGCCGGGCTGGTCATGTCCACGCTCGACCTGGTTGCCCTTGCGGGCGGCCGGCCCGCCAACTTCTGCGATCTGGGCGGCGGCGGCGGGGCGCAGGGTGTGGTCGATGCACTCGAGGTGATCAGCGCCGATTCGCAGGTGACGGCGATCTTCTTCAACGTCTTCGGTGGCATCACGCGCTGCGACGAGGTTGCGCGCGGGATCCTGCAGGCGCTCGAGCAGATCCAGATCGAGCCGCCGATCGTCGTTCGCTTCGACGGCACCAACGCCGAGGAGGGCAGGCGCCTGCTGGCCGAGGCCGCGCTGCCCTATCTGCACGCGGCGCCGACGATGCTCGAGGCGGCGCAGAAGGCCGTGGAGCTGGCCAAGTAGGAGGGAAAGTGGAGCGAAGCGGCGGACGAGAGAACCTCTGGGACGAGCGGGCGCAGGCCTACCGCGACAGCGCTCCACATGCGTCCGGTCCCGATCTCGATCTGCTCGTCGCCTGGGCTGGTCAGGGCGAGGGAAGGACTGCGCTGGACGTCGGCTCGGGCGGCGGACACCTGGCGCGGCGCCTGGGTGAGGCGGGCTTTGCCGTCACCACCGCCGACCCCTCCGCCGGCATGTGGCCGGACGTGATCTGCCAGGCCGAGGAGCTTCCCTTCTCCGCCGCCTCCTTCGATCTGGTCGCAAGCCGGCTTGCCTCCCACCACTTCGCCGGCGCCGAGCTCGCTCTGAGCGAGATGGCGCGCGTGACCAGAGAGCTTGTCCTGCTCGAGGATCTGCTCTTCGTAGACGAGCGCGTCGAGGAGGCCGAGAAGCTGCGCGACGCCTCGCACGTGCGCGCTTACTCGCTCGATCAGTGGCATGAGCTATTCACGGTCGCCGGGCTCGAGATCGAGGCGACCGAGGTGATCGAGCGCCAGAGCTCCTTCTCCGCCTGGCTCGAGCGCTGCGGCTGTAAGGGCGATCGGGCCGAGAAGGCTCGCGAGCTCGTCTCGCACCGCCTCGACGGCGACAGCTATACCAGCACGGTCTTTCTGATCGAGGGAGTGAAAGCGCGCTGATGGCGATCATCGTCGACAAGTCCACTCGTCTCGTCGTCCAGAACCTGACCGGGCGCGAGGGCTCTTTTCACGCCCTGCGCAACCGGGCCTACGGCACCGTAGTTGTTGCAGGCGCCGCTCCTGGGCACGGCGGCGAAGAGGTCGAGGGGATCCCGGTCTTCAACACGGTGCGCGAGGCCGTCGCCGAGACGGGCGCCAACACGAGCGCCGCCTTCGTGCCCGCTCGCTTCGCCGCCGATGCGCTCTACGAGGCGATCGACGCCGGCCTGGAGACGATCGTCTGCATCACCGAGGGCATCCCGGTGCACGAGATGCTGCGGCTACACGGATTCGCAAAGACGCACGGGGTGACGCTGATCGGGCCCAACTGCCCGGGCGTGCTTTCGCCGGGGAAGGCCAACGTCGGCATCATCCCGGCCGAGATCTTCGCGCAGGGATCGGTCGGTCTGGTCAGCCGCTCGGGCACGCTCACCTACCAGATCGGCTACGAGCTGGCCCAGCTCGGGCTCGGCAACACGACCGTGATCGGCATCGGAGGCGACGCGATCGTCGGCTCGTCTTTCATCGACATCCTGGGTCGCTTCGAGGCCGATCCCGAGACGGAGATCGTGGTCATGGTCGGAGAGATCGGCGGCGACGAGGAGGAGCGGGCCGCCCGCTTCGTGGCCGAGAAGATGACCAAGCCCGTGCTCGCCTACATCGCCGGCTTCACCGCCCCGCCCGGAAAGACGATGGGCCACGCCGGTGCGATCATCTCCGGCTCATCCGGCACCGCCCAGGCGAAGAAGGAAGCGCTGGAAGCCTGTGGCATCGAGGTCGGCACCACCCCGACCGAGGTCGCGCAGTTGGTTGCGACCAGCGCGGCCGGCTGAGAGCGCGCGGTTACGCCATCGCCGGGCGGCGTCTCCGAACTTCGGTTTGGGCGCGGTCTCAGCGGCCGGCCGAGAGGGTGACGATCTCGTAGGTCACCGTCACTCCGGCGCCGTCGTAGAAGCGCTCGTCGTAGCGCCTGATCGCCTCGGCGAGCGTCCCTGGCGCTGTGACGCAGGGTGCGTATCCCGCTCCGGAGGACTTGACAGATCGGAGAAAGGCGACACAGTCCGGGTAAGAGAAACGCTCCTCGCACGAATGGGCGCGGATTCGATGTAACCCGGCCCCGGCGAGGAGCGTTTCCCATTTCTTCGCCGGAAGCAGGCTCAGTCCACGCTCGCAACCGAGCTCTCCGAGCACCTCGTCCAGCTCCCAGAAGGTGCGCGGGCCGAACGTGGTCAGATGAAGCTCGCCGCGCCTGTCGAGCGAGCCGGCGAGGCGCCCTACGGTCTGCTCCGGCTCGGCCAGCCACTGAACGGTCGCGCTCGAGACGATCAGGTCGTATCGCTCGGGCTCGAGCTCGAGCTCCTCGATATCGGCGACGAGGAAGCGGACGTCGGAAACGTGCTCGCGGGCGCGGGCGATCATCGCCGGTGCGAAGTCCACCGCCTCGATTGTCGCCCCTGGATAGCGCTTGCGCAGGAGCGCCGTCAGGTAGCCGGTGCCGCAGCCGAGCTCGAGAATCGAGAGCGGCTCGCGCTCCACTCCTTCGACCAGCTCTTCGGCCATCGCGCGCTGGACGACGCTGAAGGTGTCGTAGGCGTCGGCGGCGCGTTCGAAGCGGCGCTGGATCGCCTGTTTATCGAGCGCTAGGACTGCAGCCATGAGCGGAAGCGGTCGGGTTGGCTGAGGAAGGGGGCGTGTCCGGCTTCGGGCCAGACAGTCAGCTCGGCACGGGGGAGGGCCTCGGCGAAGAGCCTGGCTGCGTCGAGCGGGCAGATGCGGTCGCGGCCGCCGTGGAGGAGCCGGACCGGGCAGTGGATCTCGGATGCGCGCGCGAGCATGCTGAAATCGCCGAGAAAGGCTAGCCCGCGCTCGAGGACGGCCGGGTCTTGTTCGCGCGGTAGAGGCGCCGCCAGCTCTTCGCCGGGCGCCAGGGCGAGCGCCAGGAACTCGTCCAGAACGGCGCCGGTATCTACTGCCAAACGCTCGCGCATGCGCACCAGCGCGCGCTCGGGCCAGCCGCAGCGATAACCGTCCCGGCGCACGAACTGTCCCGTGGCTCCGACGAGTGTGAGCGACCCCAGCTCGATCTCGGTCGCCGCCTCGAGCGCCCGCATCGCGCCGAGCGACCAAGCGACGAGGTCGACGCCCGCCTCGATCTCGCCGCCGAGCCGGTCGCCGGGCGCCGCGAACGGCGCCCAGACCTCCGCGGTGGCGCCCCAACCGGGCAGAAACAGCCTCATTCGCTCTCCTCAGCCGACATCGTGATCTCCGGACATGTCCTGGTGCCAGGCACACGGACTAGTCCAAAACGGACCGACAGCTCTACGCGCATGAAAATCCCCGCATATCTCGCTGTTTTGAGATCGTATGTCCGCGCCGGCCATGTCCCTGAGCCTGGCACCGGGAGATGGCGTTTGGCGACCGATCGGGATGCTCAGACAACATCCTCCAGCGCCTCCAGCGCCAGCTCCAGATCGTCGTCCAGGTGGCTCGCCAGCAACGAGAAGCGGATCCGCGCCTGGCCGGCCGGGACGGTCGGCGGGCGGATTGCGACGGCCAGGATACCGCGCTTCTCGAGCGTCCGCGCCAGCTCGAGCGCTCGCTCGCTCGCACCCACGATCGCCGGAACGATCTGCGTCGTCGAGGCGCCCGTGTCGAAGCCGAGCCCGGCCAGGCGCGTTCGGAAGTGGGTGGACTTTTTCCGGAGCGCCTCACGCCGGTCGCCCGCCACGCGCACGAGCTCGATCGCGGCGTCGACGGAGGCGACGACCGAGGGCGGTAGAGCTGTCGAGTAGATGAGCGTGCGGCAGCTGGAGATGAGCTGATCGACCAGGGCTCGGCTCGCTGTGACGTAGGCGCCGTAGGCCCCGAACGCTTTACTGAAGGTGCCGATCGTGAGCTCGATCTCGTCGGCGAGGCCGAGCTCGTGCGCGTAACCCTCACCGTTTCGGCCGAAAACGCCGCCGCCGTGGGCGTCGTCGATCACGAGCAAAGCGCCGTAGCTGTTCTTGAGCTCGACCAGCTCGGCCAGTGGCGCCACGTCGCCGTCCATCGAGAAGATCGTGTCCGTGACGATCAGCTTGCGCTCGGCGCTCGAGCTCCGGAGCAGCTCCTCCAGCTGATCGAGGTCGAGATGGCGGTAGCGGTGGACCTGAGCGCCCGAAAGGCGAACCCCGTCGACGATGCTGGCGTGGTTGAGGCGATCGGAGAAGACAGCTGTCTCGCGGTCGGCGAGCGCCGCGAGCACGCCGACGTTGGCGAGATAACCGCTGCCGATCAGGAGCGCCGCTTCAGAGCCCTTGAAGGCCGCGATCTTCTCCTCCAGCGCCGCGGTTTCGGGGTCGTTGCCCGCCACCAGGCGCGAGGAACCCGAGCCGGCGCCGCGGGCGGCTCCTCTCGCGGCGGCCTCGATCAGGAGCGGATGACCCGCCAGCCCCAGGTAGTTGTTGG
>PMZQ01000039.1 GCA_003170155.1 Actinomycetota bacterium
CGACGGTGTTACTGGAGCGCCGGAGGAAGTCGCTGACCCTTGCGCCGATCATCGCTCTGGCGGCGTTCGCCGTTTGCACGGCGCTCTTCGACCTGCCGGCGCTCGGCAACGAACGGCGCGGTTGCGGTCGGCGGTTGCGGCGAGCTTACCGCGGGTTGAGGATCTGCAGGTGACGAGACCGGCCGTAATGCGGGGTCACCGTTACCGTTGGTCTCGTGGGCCGACTCCTCGAGCAGAAGGCGGGCGCGGGCGAGCCGGCGGCGCTGAGCTTGCGCCTGGGTTAGCGCCTGCCGCGTAACCTCGAGCCTCTCGCTGAGCTCGGCGATCTGGTACTCGAGCACCTCCTGTGCGCCACGAAGGGCACTCGCATCGAGTAGTCCGAGAAGCTCATCGAGTTGACCGAGCTGTTGCTCAAGATCGGATGCCACAGCACCTCACCGCCGGATCGGGTCCAGCCGTACTAAAGGGGACGGTGTTCTTATCGCAGATTCGCGTTGTTACCATGAGCTTTCGTCCCTGACTTGAGGGATATTGACGCGATTGAGCGCGAGGGGGAAGGGTTTCTTCGGGTTGCTACTTCCCGGCGGCGCTTTTTTCGTAGAGATCCGGCAGCGACCTCGCCGCTTTGTAAGAGCGGTGACCGCTAGGAGCTGGGGGAGTTTGGAGCCGAGAGCTGGGCTTTGCGGTTCTTGAACTCCTCGAGAATCGTTTGCGTCGCCGTGGCGCCGACGCGGGTTGCACCGGCGTTCATCACCTCGATCAGCGCATCGAGCGTACGCACGCCGCCGGCGGCTTTGACCTCGAGCCGGGGCGAAACAGTGGAGCTCATCAGGCGCAGGTCTTCGACCGTTGCGCCGGAGGGAGCGAAGCCGGTCGAGGTCTTGACGAAGTTGGCGCCGGCCTCCTCACTCAGGCGGCAGCCGAGTAGCTTCTGCGCCTCGTCGAGGTAGGCGTTCTCGAGAATAACCTTGACGAGCGCCCGCCCGGCGGCAACCTCCACGACCGCACGGATGTCAGCGCGCACCTCGTCGGTGGCGCCGGAGCGGAGCCGGCCGATGTTCAGCACCATGTCCAGCTCTTCAGCGCCTTCGGCGATCGCCTGCTCGGCCTCGAACGCCTTGACGGCTGTGATCGAGGAGCCGTGCGGAAAGCCGATCACCGTGCTCACCTTCACGTCGGAGCCCGCCAGCAACTCGCGGGCGATCACGACGTCGCAGGGCTTGACACAGGCCGAGGCAACGTCATAGGCGCGCGCCAGCTCACAACCCGCTCGAACGGCGTCGGTATCGAGCTCGGGGCGCAGCAACGAGTGGTCGATTGTCTTGGCGACCTGCTCGTAGCTGAGTGTTTCGATGCTGAACTCGCTTTTAGGCATAGAGATCAGGATAACGGGGAGCTCGCTTGTCGGGAGCCATCATCTTCCCGACAAGGAGGGGATTTTCGGCGGAGATGGTCGCCGCGATCGGCATGACGGGCGCGGCTCACCAGCGCCAGTCCCCAGTGCGCCTCGGACTCCACAAAACGGCAACGGCTAGCTCGCCTCGCTCTTAAGACGCGACGATGAACAGGCAGTAACGCCGCTGCTCAGTGCACGAAAGAACGCCGACGGAAATCGTGAGATTTCCGTCGGATAAACAGGGGCGGAGGGACTCGAACCCCCAACCCCCGGTTTTGGAGACCGGTGCTCTACCAATTGAGCTACGCCCCTAGGGTTCGCGACGATTCTACTTAGGCCGGAGACTCGTGTATCGCGGGACGCCGTTGCTCAAGTGAGTTGCCGTTCCAACCTACGGCGGGCGCGGCTCGGCCAACGCTTGTCCCCAACTCGGTACGGCCCCCGCAAAGCAATCCGGCCAGCTCGCCCAGCTTCTAGGATCACGCGAGTAGCGATCGCCGTAGGCGCTGCGACGAGTAGCCTTGCACGCCGACGGAAGTTGCACGACTTTCGTCGGTTAAGTAGGGGAAAGGTACCCAGACCTCGTATTCTCTAGGAGTGGCCGTCGAGGACTCCAACTCCCTCTGGCGTAGATACCGTGCCGACCATGACCGGCAGCTTCGCGATCGTCTGATCCTGACCTATGCGCCGCTGGTCAAGTTCGTAGCCGGCAGACTGGGCTCGGGACTACCCGCACACGTGGACGAGGGCGACCTCGTCTCGTACGGATTGTTGGGCCTGATCGGCGCGATCGAGCGCTACGACCCCGACCGCGACGTCAAGTTCGAGACCTACGCGATCGCTCGTATCAAGGGCTCGATCATCGACGAGCTGAGAGCGATGGACTGGGTGCCGCGCTCGGTGCGGGCGCGGGCCCGCGACATCGAGCGAGCGATCAGCGAGCTCGAGGCACATGGCGGCCGCGTACCGACCGAGGAGGAGATCGCGGCCAAGCTGGGCGTCAGCCAGGACGAACTGGACGAGGATCTGCTCGAGATCTCACACTCTTCGATAGCCGCTCTGGACGAGCTCTGGACGATCTCCTCGAGCGGTGGCGACCAGGTTGCTCTGATTGACACGATCGAGGACACGCAGGGGCCCGAGCCGCAGGCGGCGCTGGCGCAGACCGAGATGCGCGAAGCTCTGGGCGAGGCGATCTCGCGGCTGCCCGAGCGCGAGAAGCTGGTCGTCACGCTCTACTACTACGAGGAGCTGACGCTGCGCGAGATCGGCGAGGTACTGGGCGTGACCGAGTCGCGCGTCTCGCAGCTTCACACCAAGGCGATCCTGCGCCTGAAAGCGCGTCTGGGAGGAGCACCGACTCGCGCCGCACTCGAGCGCAGCTAGTAGCAGTCGGAAATCTGCGATTTCCGACTGCGGGAGTAACGAAGCGTTGAGCGCGCCATCCGGCGCTTGCTCAACGGCTGCTCCTATAAGCGGGGCGCGGGTAGGGAGGTTTGCTCTGCGGGGTCTGGATTCAGTTGGAGACTCACGTTCGAGAGCCGTAGCCGCGCATGTCGGCTGCGGCGGCCTCATGGAGATCTACTCGTAGTGGGCGAGTGATCCCCGTGAACGGTTGGCAGGGATCTGCCTTCTTCGCAACGTGGTCGCCGGGAGAGCTGGGCCCACGGCGAGGTCAATGAGGTCTCTCGCGGCTTCTTCTCCGCTCCGAGCACCCGAAGGCGCCCGTGGCGTCTAAGATCGCAAACGCAACCGGTCTAGGAGGAAGAGAGCATGCCCGCTGTCGAACCCGGAAAGATCCGTAACCTCGCTGTCGCAGGTCACCGCGGTACGGGGAAGACATCGCTCGTCGAGGCGCTTCTCTTTCAGTCCGGCGCCACCACCCGTCTCGGCACCGTCGAGGCTGGGACGACCGTCTCGGATTGGGACGAGGAAGAGCGCAAGCGGCAACTCTCTCTGCAGGCCTCGATCTGTCACGTGCTCTGGCGCGAGAGCAAGCTCAATCTGATCGACACACCTGGCGACGCGGGCTTCCAGGGCGATTTGCTGGCGGCGATACGTGTCGTCGAAGGTGTGGTACTCGTCGTCAGTGGCGTGATGGGCGTCGAGGTGCAGACCGGAAGGATCTGGAAGCGCGCCGACGATCTCGGGCTGGCGCGGTGCCTCGTCGTCAACATGCTCGATCGCGAGCGCGCCGACTTCTTCCGCGTTCTCTCTCAACTCAAGGCTCAGCTTTCCCCGCACTGCGTCGCGGTCGAGATCCCGATCGGTGCCGAGCACGAGTTGAGTGGAGTCGTCGACCTGCTGCAGATGAAGGCCTACATAAGTCCCGAGGGCGGCAAGGAAGGCGCGCCGGCCGAGATTCCGGCTGAGATCGCGGACACCGTCGCCGAATACCGCGAGAAGCTGCTCGACGCCATCGTCGAGACCGACGAGGCATTGATGGAGCGCTACCTCGAAGGTGAAGAGATCGGCGGCGAGGAACTCGCGCGCGCACTCGAGCAGGCTGCGCTGCGCGGAGAGGTTTTTCCGGTCGCCTGCGCGGTCGCTACGAAGAACCTGGGCTCGACGGCGCTGCTCGATCTGCTCGTCGAGGGCATGCCCTCGCCGGTCGAGCAGGACGTTCCGGCCGGGCTTGGCGAAGTGGGCACGGGCGCCTTCGTCTTCAAGACGATCGCCGATCCGTTCGCCGGCCGTATCAACGTCTTCCGCGTCATCGGAGGCACCGTCAAGTCCGATTCGACGCTCACCAACCCGCGCACGCGCGGCAAGGAGCGCTTGGGTCAGATCCTGGTCATGCAGGGCAAGGAGCACGTCGTCGCCGAGGCGGCCGTAGAGGGCGACATCGTCGCGATCGCCAAGCTCAAGGAGACGATGACCGGCGATGCGCTGCTCGAAACCGATCGCCACATAGAGCTTCCCTCGATCGGATTTCCCGAGCCGGTGATGAGCTTTGCCATCACTCCCAAGGCGAAGGGCGACGAGGAGAAGATGGCCACGGCCCTGCGCCGGCTGGCCGAGGAGGACCCGACACTGGTTCTGCGTCGCGACCCGCAGACCGGCGAGCAGTTGCTCTCGGGCATGAGCCAGATGCACGTCGAGGTCGCTGTCGAGCGGCTCAAGCGTCGCTTCAGCGTCGAGGTCGAGCTGCACCAGCCTCGTGTCCCCTATCTCGAGACGATCCGCAAGGAGGCTCGCGGGCACGGCCGCTACAAGAAGCAGACCGGCGGGCGTGGGCAGTTCGGCGACTGCCACATCGAGATAGAGCCGATCGGTGCCGATGCCGGTTACGAGTTCCTCGACAAGATCGTCGGCGGCGTCATTCCGCAGAGCTACCGCCCCGCGGTGGATAAGGGGATCCAGGAGGCGATGTTGCGCGGCGAGCTGGCCGGGGCGCCGGTGAAGGGCGTCCGCGTACGCCTCGTGGACGGTAGCTACCACACCGTCGACTCCTCGGAGATGGCCTTCAAGATTGCCGGCTCGATGGCCTGGAAGCAGGCCTACGAGCAGGCGGATCCAGTGGTTCTCGAGCCGATCATGGAGATCGAGGTGACGGTGCCCGACGAGGCCGTCGGCGCTGTCAACGGCGATCTCAACTCTCGCCGAGGGCGCCTGCAGGGAATGGAACCCCAGGGCGGGATGACGTCGATCAAGGCCGAGGTGCCGATGTCCGAGATCCTCACCTACTCACAGTCCCTGACCTCGCTCACCGGCGGTCGCGGCGATTACCACATGCAGTTCGTTCGCTACGAGGAGGTTCCCGCCCACATCGCTCAGAAGATCGTCGAGCAAGTCAAGAAGGAACGCGAGGAGGATCAGGGCCACTGAGGCCGACGCCATGCGTATATCACGCAACGAATTCTCCAAGCCCTGCGCGATCTGCGGACGGCGGCTGCTCATGGGCGAGCAGTTCAGCCGCTTCTCGCCGAGCGGCGACTCCGAGCTGGTCGAGGTTTGCCGCCTCTGCTACGAGAAGGCGGTCGACCACGGCTGGTCGAAGGAAGGAGCTCCTACGACGCCGACGCGCACCGAGGTGCGCAAGAAGCGCGGCCTGATGGCGTCGCTCTTCGGTATCGCCCAACACGAGATGGAAGAGCCGGTATTGACCGAGCCGATCTTGCGGAGGCTGGGGGAAGACGACTTGGTGGTCGTCGAGGCGGCGGACGTGTTCAATACCAGCCCCTACCGGCGCACGATCAGCGGAGTCGCACGCAGTCTGGGTGAGCCGCACGCGAGCATCGTGGCACTCTCGGGGATGAAGGAAGAGTTCGTGCTGACCGTCGCCTGGGATCTTTCCTGGTACCAGTACCGGATCTCGCTCGAGTCGACGCAACCGGTCAGGCTGGTCGAGCGCGGGCACGAGCTTCACGAGCTGAAGCAGCCGTTCACGAACTGGAACGCGCGAGTAGAAGAGGACGGGCGCATTGTCCCGGACGTCGCCCGGATCGACTCGCTCGGGTAAGAGCCTATTCCGGCAGGGCTGCGCGGCCGAACCGCGGCGCCAGTAACCGACGGGCTGCTCACCGCACTCCCAGCGCACCTGCGCAATCCTTCGGCCGCTGGCATCTGGGGCTTGATCTACTCGAACGCACATTCCTACCGGAAAAGGCTCTAGGTCGGTTGGCGCGCCTCTGGCGCCGTTGCGATCTCCCCTAGAATGCGAGCCGACGATGATCTACTGCGTGGTCCCACCCGAGCTGGCCGACGATCTCTTCGACAGGATGGTCGACTACTACAAGGACAACCCGAACGTCAAAGTCATCATCGACCGCCGTGACGGCCTGAAGTCGCCCTCGGGGAGCACGGAGTCGCCCAAGTCGCCTAAGTCGGCCAACCGGCGCCGTTCGCGGATCCCGGGCACGTTTCCGGAGATCGAAGCCCACTAGGCCGGTTACGCCGAGTAGACCAGTAGGCCGTCGCGGGAGGCGTGTAAGGTGCGCTCGTGAACCGAAAGCTGGTCGTCTTTGTTCCGGCCGAGGCGCTGGAGGACGTACGCGAGGCACTCTTCGCCGCCGGCGCCGGGCGTATCGGGGCTTATGAGCGCTGCTCCTGGTACGGAGAAGGGATTGGAACCTTCTTCGGCGCTGAGAGCTCGAAGCCGAGCATAGGTGCGGCGAAGCGGGAGGGGCGCGTTCCCGAGCTTCGCCTGGAGACCGTCTATCCGGCCGAGTTGGAGGCCGAGGTCGTGCGAGCGCTTCGCGGAGCCCATCCCTACGAGGAGCCCGCCTTCGACCTCTACGAGCTGCGCGAGCCGGACGCATGAAGGCTCGTCTCTCCACCGACGGAGGCGCGCGCGGAAACCCCGGCCCGGCGGCCTACGGCTACGTGCTCGAAGCCGAGGACGGGACGGTGCTGGATGCGCGCGGCCAAACGATCGGGACGGCGACCAACAACGTGGCCGAGTACAGCGGACTCGTCGCCGGGCTGACTAGTGCGGTAGAGCTTGGCCTGGACGAGCTCGAGGTCGTCTCCGACTCGGAGCTGATGGTGCGCCAGATGACGGGCGTGTACCGGGTCAAGAACGAAGGCCTGAGGCAGCTGAACCTCGAAGCGACTGCCCTTGCGCGGAAGATCGACAGGGTCAGGTACCGGGCGGTACGCCGTGAGCAAAACGAGCTTGCCGACCGGCTGGTGAACGAGGCGCTCGACGCCGCCGCAGGTCGTTAGCTGAGCGACGGACGGGGCTATACTTGGCGCGCATGCGGATGTAGCTCAGTTGGCTAGAGCGTCTGCTTGCCATGCAGAAGGTCGAGGGTTCGAATCCCTTCATCCGCTTTTCCCGGCCGGAAATCTTCGATTTCCGGCCGACGTTTTGAGCGGGCGCTGAGCGGCGGCTTTGCCGCTTGGCTCAGCGCGGCGTCCTAGGAGCGTGACAGTCTGCCGCCAGTGCTTTGCGGGGTCCGCGACGAGTTGGGGACGGCGTTGTGTGAGCCGCAGTCGCGCATGTTGGCTGCTGCGGCGTCGCCGGGTATCTACTCCCTTCGAGAGTGATCCCCGGCGAGGGTGAAGGTCACTTCCGCGGTATCGCGTGCGCGACGATCGCCCGCTGGAACGTGCCGGTCAAGGTCAGGGCGCCGTCGACGCTCAGGTGGCGCGAGTCCCGGTAGAGCGAGACACCGCTCTTCATCGTCGAGCAGCGCGTTTTCCCGCAGAGCTGGTTCTCGAAGTCGATTGTCTTGACCCGCTTCACGCCATCGGCTCCCTGGCTCTCGGTCTGGATCGCCAGGCGCAGCCAGTTGTCGACCGAACTGCGCGGGAGTGAGCTCGAGCAGGCGCCGAGCAGGACGCGGACGATCGCACAGGTCGCCTGGTCGAGTGGAAGCACGGGAATCGGGTGTACGAGCAGAACCGGTACGCCGGCCGCGCTCAGACGCATGAGCGTTGAGCGGAGCGCTTGCCGGTAGAGCCGGGCCTTGCCTGCGTTGGTGAAGGTGAAGCCTCCTTTGCCCACGACTGCCAGCCCGTCTTGGGAGTTCTGTAGGTAGAAGTCGCTGCGTGCTCCCAGGACAACCAGGCTCGGCTTCGACGTGACCATGAAGTCAATCGACTTGGAGCCGAAGCTAGGGCAGTTGTGCTCCTCGCCGTCGACGCGCGTGATGCGCAGCCCGACGTAGGGGCAGGAGGAGGCGGTGGCAACGGTGACGTCGTAGCCGGCGCCGTTTCCGGCCTTGACGACCGGCTCGGTATACATGCCAGCGTTTGAGTCGCCGAAGAGGACGATCGTCCCACTCGGATGCGCCACGTGCCAGGTGCATTTCGGGTTGTAGCCCGGCCCGAGCGCCTTCGAGCTTTCGCAGCCGCGACCGACGGAGGAGGGCAGGGCGGTGGTGTTGCGCCAACTCTTCATGGTCGCCGTTCGATCGATGAGGTTATGCGCTTGCAAGAGGCCGACGTTGGCAAAAATCGGGACGGCGATGCAGACCGATGCGAGTGCGGCGGCGGTGCGTCCGGCCACCAGCGAGCGCGATCCCAACCGCGAGTGAAACCGGATTGGGTTCTCCACGAAGCGATAGGAGAGCCAGGAGGGTAGTAAGGCAGCCACGGCTGCAATTTTGACTGCCCAGCTCTCCGCCGGCCAGAGCGCGCGGGCGAAGACGATCAAAGGCCAGTGCCAGAGATAGAGGCCGTAAGAGATATCGCCGATCCAGACCATCGGCCTGACGCTGAGCAGACGCGAGAAGCCGACCCGCGTTGCGACTCCAGCGGCGAGTAACAGGCAGGCGCCTCCGACAGGAAGAAGAGCCTCGGTCTCACGGAAGGTTGCTGCATGGAGAGTAAAGGCCGACAGGGCAATGGCGATCGCACCGGCTGTCCCCAGCGCGTAGGCACCCCAAACCGGAAGCCGTGAGAGAAGCGGCGTCGCGATCACCACGAGCGCCCCGACACCGAACTCCCAGGCGCGAGCGGGCGAGGCGTAGAAAGCCAGCTGGCTCGGGCTGCCGAGACTGGTGAAGAGAGAGGTGTGGTAGAGCTGGCGAGAGATCAGGAAGGAGACCGCGCAGGCGGTTGCGATCAACGCAAAGGTGATTGTTCGGCTCTGCCCTCGCCCGAGCTTCTTGCGTCCGAGCCACCAGCCGGCCACCAAGAGCAGCGGGAAGACGATGTAGAACTGCTCCTCGACGCCGAGCGTCCAGGTGTGGAGCAGGGAGTTGTCGGTTGCAGCCACGGCGAAATACCCGGTGGGCAGATGCGCCAGATAGAAGTTGGAGCTGAATAGCGACGTGAAGATCCCGGTGAAAGCGCTCGTCCGCTGCGCTCCAGCCGGATCGGCCAGCACTCCGACGATGGCGACGAAGGCGAGCATCAAAGCCACCGCGGGCAGTAGCCGCTTGATGCGCCGGACGTAGAAGCGCGAGAAGCGGATTTTCCCGCTTGTGGCCAGCTCCGAGAGCAGCGTGCCGGTGATCACGAAGCCGGAGATCGCGAAGAAGACATCGACGCCGTCGAATCCTCCCGGCAGGGGAAGACCCGCGTGATAGATGATGACGAGGAGAACGGCGACCGCGCGCAGGCCTTGGATATCCGGTCTCTTCGTCATGCGCGCGACAGAATAGACGTCGCCGTCGCTTGACCACCTCCGGATGCGAACGCCTTTGAGTGGCCTCTCACGATGAGTCCCGGTTGATTGCTCGCTCAGGCACGGAAACGCTCAGCTTCGAGCAGCAATGTGAGACGGCGCCTTGAACTCGACCCGTCACCGAGCGCACCCAGGCGGTGGAGTGCTTCGTTTTGAAAGGAGTTCCTTGTACTAGGATTCGCCCGCACGGCGCGGTGGCCGAGTGGCTAGGCAGAGGCCTGCAAAGCCTCGTACAGCAGTTCGATTCTGCTCCGCGCCTTTGATTCGACCAAAAGCTTGCTTCATTTGACGACTCGCCGAGGGTGACCAGGACGATTGCGATTCCGACGAGAAGGAGCGAAATGACCGTCGGCACAGACAACGCGGCTACTGCCACTGCGACCACCACGACCGCCAGCGCGGCGGAGATGAGAGGGAAGCGGAGTTTTCTGCGCATGCGCCCGTCCGATGATCCTTTACTGATGATCGACAAGGCCTGGCGGGTGTTCACCCTCCATTGGGAGGTCGGCTGATGATTCGGCTAAAGTTCCGCTTCCTGTGACTGCGACCCTGATGAACGGATCCGAGCTGGCGGCACGTGTACGTGCACGCGTTGCCGAAGAAGTACGGGAGCTCGGCCATGTCTCGCTGGCGACCGTGCTCGTTGGCGACGACCCTGCCTCGCACGTCTATGTCGGCTACAAGCACAAGGACTGCACCGAAGTTGGGATCGAGTCGATCGACCATCGCCTCCCCGCCGACGCCAGCGAAGCGCAGGTGCTCGCGCTGGTGCGCGAGCTGAACGCCGACGACCAGGTCGACGGCTTCATCGTTCAATCGCCCGTTCCCGATCAGATCAACGAGGCACGCGTGATGGAGGAGATCGATCCGGTCAAGGACGTCGACGGCTTCAGCCCGGTCAATGTCGGGCGCCTCTGGCTCGGGCGCGAAGGGCACATCTCGGCGACGCCGCTCGGGATCATGGAGATCCTGCGCGAGTACGAGGTTCAGCTCGAGGGTGCAGACGCCGTCATCGTTGGTCGCAGCGAGATCGTCGGTAAGCCGATGGCGGCGCTCCTCCTGCGTGCGAACGCGACTGTCACCTTCTGTCACACCCGCACGCGCGACATGGCAGAGCGCACCAGAAAGGCCGATCTGCTGGTCGCAGCGGCGGGCCGCGCAGGCCTGATTCAGCCCGAGATGGTCAAGCCGGGCGCAACGGTTGTCGACGTCGGGATCACAAGAACTCCCGAAGGGCTGGTCGGTGACGTCGACAAAGGCGTGGTCGAGATTGCCGGGCTCCTCACTCCGGTGCCGGGCGGAGTCGGCCCGATGACGAGAGCGATGCTCCTCGAAAACACTGTTCGCGCGGCTCGCGCTAGGCGCGGATTGCTTGCTTTCGACTAGCTGCGACGCTATTTTTGCTGAGCTCAAATCACCGCTCGACGGCTCGGTGCCTGGGCCGTCGCAGGTTCAAGGAGGAAACGTTGGCTCAGGGCACCGTTAAGTGGTTCTCCAATGAGAAGGGCTTCGGTTTCATCGAGCGTGAGGGCGGAGACGACGTCTTCGTTCATCATTCGAAGATCACCATGGACGGCTACCGCACCCTCGTCGAAGGACAGAAGGTCGAGTTCGACGTCGTTCAGGGCGATAAAGGTCTTCAGGCCGAGAACGTCCACGTAGTCTGAGAATCGCACATAAGATCGTCGAAGCGGGCCCTCCGGGGCCCGTTTTCGTTCGCGCTTCCTCGGCCGGCGGTCGAAGCGCCTATGTGTAATCGGTCGCCGAGGCCGCCTGACGCCGCTGCCGGCACGATCCTCTCCGGGTCTGTGCGGAGCACTATCCCCTCCGGGCTCGCACCACCAGCGACGTCCCGAGAAAGCGATCGCGAATGGAGCCACGGCGGCAAACGGTGCCTCGAGAAAGCGAAATGTCCAGGTCCGTGAGCTTCTCCGACGTCGTTTTGGACAAGGTCGCGTGGCTACTGGCAGGATGTGGCCGTGCCGATCTCGCGCGAAGAGGTTCTCCATGTGGCCAAGCTGGCACGGCTCGCGCTGAGCGAGGAGGAGGTCGAGCGCTTTCAGGAGCAGCTGAACGCTATCCTCGAGGCGGTCGGGAAGGTTTCCGAGCTCGACCTCGTCGACGTGCCGCCGACCTCGCATCCGCTGGCGCTCGTGAACGTGGTCGATCGGGACGAGCCGCGCCCGTCGCTGACGCTCGAGCAGGCGCTTGCAAACGCCCCCGAGAGCGAAGCCGACGCCTTCCGGGTTCCGGCCAGTGGCTAGCGCGATCGACACGCTGCGTCTAACCGCCGAGGCGGCGATGGGGATGATCGAGCGCGGCGAGACGAGCGCCGAGGAGCTGCACCGCGCCTACCTCGATGCGATTGCCGAGCGCGACAGCGAGATCCACGCCTATCTGAAGGTTGTCGAGGAATGTCAGGGCTCGGGCGTGCCGATCGCGATCAAGGACGTGATCACGACCGAGGGCATCGAGACGACCGCCGGCTCGAAGATTCTCGCCGGCTACGTGCCCGTCTTCGACTCGACCGTGGCGGCGAAGCTCAAGCAGGCCGGCTTGCCCGCACTCGGCAAGACGAACATGGACGAGTTCGCGATGGGCTCCTCGACCGAGAACTCCGGCTACGGCCCTACCAGGAACCCCTGGGATTTGGAGCGGGTGCCGGGCGGCTCGTCGGGCGGCTCGGCGGCGGCGGTCGCCGGCGGCATGGCGCCCTGGGCGCTCGGCTCGGACACGGGCGGCTCGATCAAGCAGCCGGCATCGCTCTGTGGGTTGGTTGGCCTTCGCCCGACCTACGGCACCGTCTCGCGCTACGGCATCATCGCGTTTGCCTCCAGCCTCGACCAGGTCGGCCCGATCACCAAGACTGTGCGCGACTGTGCGCTCCTCTACCGAGTGATAGCCGGCCGAGACCCGCTCGATTCGACCACGGTCGAGCTGCCGACTCCGGTCGAGCTGCCGGAGGCTCGAGATCTGAAGGGAATGCGCATCGGCCTGCCCAGGGAGATGAACGAGGCGGAGGGCATCACTCCGGGCGTGAAGGCCGAAGCAGAGAAGGCGATCGAGCTTTGCCGAGAGCTGGGCGCCGAGGTGGAGGAGTGCTCGCTGCCGCTCTCGATCGAGTACGGGCTCGCCTGTTACTACCTGATCGCTCCGGCCGAGGCCTCTTCGAATCTGGCCCGTTTCGACGGTGTCCGCTACGGACATCGCAGCAAGGACGCGACCAGCCTGATCGATATGTACGAGCGCAGCCGCGACGAGGGCTTCGGCGACGAGCCCAAGCGCCGGATCATGATCGGCACCTACGCGCTCTCGGCCGGCTACTACGACGCCTTCTACGGCCAGGCGCAGAAGGTTCGCACGGTCATCGCCCGCGAGCACGCCGCCCTGTTCGAGCGCTTCGACCTGATCGTCAGCCCGACCTCGCCGACGGTCGCCTTCAAGCTCGGCGAGAAGACGCACGATCCGCTCGCGATGTACGCCTCCGACATTCTCACCATCCCGCCCAACATGGCCGGCTTGCCCGGGCTTTCGATTCCCTGCGGGCTCTCCGAAGGCCTACCGGTGGGCCTGCAGTTGACCGGGCCGCAGTTCTCCGAGAACGTGCTCTTCCGCGCCGCGCATGCGCTCGAGCGGGCGCTCGAGTTCGATTTCGTGCCTCCTCGTTTGAAGGGGGAGAGCAGGTGAGCAGCTGGGAGCCGGTGATCGGGCTCGAGATTCACGTCCAGCTGAAGACGAGGACGAAGATGTTCTGCCGCTGCGAGACCTCCTTCGGGCTGGAGCCGAACACACGCACCTGCCCGGTCTGCCTCTCGCACCCCGGCGCGCTGCCGGTCGCAAACGCTCAGGCGATCGAGTGGACGATCAAGTTCGGGCTGGCGGTCGGCTGCAAGGTGGCTGCCCGGGCGCTGTTCGCGCGCAAGAACTACTTCTACCAAGATCTGCCCAAGGGCTATCAGATCTCCCAGTTCGAGGCGCCCCTGTGCGTGGGCGGCCACCTGGTAGTACCCGGGCCCGAGGGTGAGCGCGAGATTCGCCTCAACCGCGCCCACCTCGAGGAGGACGCGGCCAAGACGATTCACGTCGGTGGGGTGGAGGGACGTATCGTCGGCGCCGAGCACTCGCTGGTGGACTTCAACCGCGGCGGCACTCCACTGATGGAGATCGTCACCGAGCCCGACATCCACTCGGCCGAGGAGGCCAAGCGCTTCCTGCAGCTGCTGCGCCAGACCGTGGTCGAGCTGGGCATCTCGGACGCGGAGATGGAGAAGGGGACGCTCCGCTGCGACGCCAACATCTCCGTGCGCCCGGCCGGCGCGAGCGAGCTGCGCACCCGCTGCGAGCTCAAGAACATGAACTCCTTCAACTTCATCGGCCGCGGCATCGAGGCTGAGATTGAGCGCCAGAAAAAGGTCTACGCGTCGGGCGGCGAGGTCAAGCAGGAGACCTACGACTTTGACGCCGCCTCGGGCACGCTGACCGCGCATCGCTCCAAGGAGGAGGCGCAGGACTACCGCTACTTCCCCGAGCCCGATCTGGTGCCGTATGAGCCGGGGCCGGAGCTGATCGAACGGCTCAAGGCGGAGATCCCGGAGTCGCCCGGCGTGCGCCTGGCGCGGCTCGAGTCGGTGCTCGGCTACGAGACAGCGCTAAAGCTGGTGATGGGCGGACTCGACGGGCTCTACGAAAAGCTTGTCGGCGAGGGCGCAGAGGCGAAAGCGGTCGCGAACGTCTTGATGAACGAGCTCACGGCGGCGGGAATTGAGCCCGCTGCCGTCAACCCGTCCGAGCTGGCGAAGGTCATCAAGGAACGTTCGAATATGCAGCGTGCCGCCTTTACCGATGCCATAGCCGCCAGCGGGACGGACAGTTTCGCGGCAATCGACTTCATCTCGCGAGGCGCCATCTCCGACACCTCAGAGCTCGAGCCGCTGATCGAGCGCATCCTCGCCGCCAACCCCGGCCAGGTCGAGCAGTACCGGGGCGGCAAGGAGGGATTGCTCGGCTTCTTCGTCGGTCAGGTGATGAAGGAGACCGGCGGCAAGGCAAACGCCAAGGTAGTCAGCGAGCTCGTGCGCGCGAAGCTCTGCAGCTAGGCGGTTTTCAGAAGGCGACGAGGCGCCAGCGATGGCTACCGTCGCGGTCGATCACGTAGAGCCCGTCATCGGAACCGGAATTAATAACCGAGAAGGCGATCTGCTTTCCGTCCGTCGACCAGGTTGGCCCGCCTTGCTCTCCGGTCGGGCACTTGATTGCGTGCACGGCTCGCTGCGGCATTCGGTGCAGCAGTGTTAGAGCGGTGATTGCAGCAGCCAGAACGACGACGATGGCGACGGCGATCAGCTTCTCGCGCCGTGTCATCGGGGGCAGCGTCGGGAGCCTGGTCTTGGGCTTGGCGGCGCCGAAGGGATCGCTCCAGGCCTCACCCGTTCTGATCGCTCTACCGCGGCCTAGGTAGCGGACGTTCTGCTGCGCGGCGTCGACGAGTCGTTTTTGCCGGGCTGCGTGGCGCGGTTTGGCTATCGGCAACCGCTGCGCCAAATCGATCAACTCACCGAGGCCGTCAACGTCGGAGCGGGCCAGCAGCTTGCGCCGTGCTTTCTCGAGCAGACGTAGCGAGCGGCCTACGTTCTGGCGCTCGATCTCGGCGCGCGCGGGGGCGAAGATCTGCTCGGTCGAGACCAGGCCGTAGGGAGTGAACGAGGCTAGCGGCTCGGCAGAGGGTGTCCGCTCCGAGGGTGTTTCGGTGAGCTCGACGACTTTCCCGGCTGCGAGCGACTCGATTCCCTCTTCGGTCGCCGCGAGCAGGCGCTCGCGTGCCTTGGTGTCGGCCGGAGCGAGCGTACGAATACCGCGCGCCAGTTCGAGCAGCTCTTTTAGCCCGTCGATGTCGGCGTTCGCCGCCAACGCGGTGCGCGCCCGCTCCAACTCCTTCAGAGCCGCGCGCGGTCTTCCTCGGGTGATCTCAGTCCGGGAAGGGCCGAGGATCTCTGTGGACGATCGTGACATCGGCGTACCGGCGGAAGTCTCCCACGATCCAACTCCTCTTGTCGACGTCGAACCTCGGGCCTCAACCGCAAACCCACGCCCGTGCTTTTGCCAGCGGATGAGATTTCTCCGCCTCTTCTTTAGAGTGCTGTTCAGGAACTTGAGCGGTCAGAGGCCGACAGGCCCCGCCGAGTGGTAAACGGCGCTCCGCACTGAAGAGCGCCCGCGAAGAGCTCTGGTTCAAGACTGTTCAGCGCAGTCGTTTGCTGTCAAGATGAGACTCGTGCGTCTAGAGCAGGCAAGAGCCATCGTCGATCACGCTGTCTCACACTCTCCGGGCCCGATGGCGGTTTACGTTACGGACGACCACGGCGAGTTGGTCGCCGCGGCGACGATGGACAGTGCGGCCCACGACACGAGACTGAACGCAGAACGCAAGGCGTATACGGCGGCGCGCAGCGACGCTCCCTCGACGGCAGCCCTCGCCGACCGTGTTCGCGACGATCCTGTCGAGCGGGCGAGCTTCGATTCCTTCTTCAGCTTCTTCCGCGGCGGTGTGGCGGTGTTTGAGGGAGAGCGCAAGGTCGGAGCGGTAGGCGTCAGCGGTCTCCCGGGCGTCGAGGACGACGCGCTTGCACGGGCGGCGATCGAGGCCGTCGGTTTGATCTGCCGCTAACCGGGTGGCGGGCTAGGCTGACGACCGTGAAACAAGCCCGCGAAGAGCTCTGGTTCGAGACGCCACACCGGCGCGACTACATCAACATCACCGATCGCGTCCAGGCGTTCGTCAGCAGCTCGGGGATCCAGGAAGGCCTCTGCCTGGTCAACCCGATGCACATCACGGCGGCGGTTTACGTCAACGACGACGAGTCCGGGCTGATCCAAGACATCGACGACCTGCTCGAGCGCCTGGCCCCGCACGAGCCGGTCTCCGGCTACCGCCACAACGTCGGCGAGGACAACGCCGACGCCCACCTCAAGCGCCAGCTAATGGCGCATCAGGTCGTGCTGGCGATCACGGAAGGCAGTCTCGACCTCGGCCCCTGGGAGCAGGTCTTCTACGCCGAGTTCGACGGGCGCCGGCGCAAGCGCGTGCTGCTCAAGGCGATCGGCGAGTAGCCGTCCGGCGGCTTCCTGGCAGCATTCAGGGGTCGTCACCTACCGCGAGACGCGCTCTTCCCGGAGGGCGGTAGCGCCGAACTCTGTCGAGGCACGCGTAAGAGCTGGCAGAGGCGGCTGTGTTAACCCGCACACCTGCGCGTACTTTGCCGCCGAGTTCGTTTTCGGTGCTGTCCGAGGATGGCTGGCGGCTCCGCCGGAAGTAGGTGACGAAACGGCGTGGTTATGCGGGATACCGATCTTCGAGCGAGCTATTCGCGGAGATCGCAAGTCGCGTTAGGAAGGCGATCGGTTTTGCCCCGTCGGCGGCCTGATTCAGGCTGACCAGGGGGCTGTCGCACGGGTTGGTTAGCGTTCTCACCCCATGCCAGAGAAAAAATACATGATGACGCCCGGCCCGACCCCTGTACCGCCCGAGGTACTGCTGGCGATGGCCGAGCCAATCATCCACCACCGTGGCGCGGACTTCCGCCGAGCCTTCGTTGAATGCAGCGATCGGCTCAAAGAGGTCTTCAAGACCAAGAACGACGTGATCATGTTCGCCGCTTCGGGCACCGGCGGGATGGATTCGGCAGTTTCCAACATCAACGCGCCGGGCGATCGCGTGATCGTCCACTCGGCCGGTAACTTCGGCGAGCGCTGGGCCAAGATCGCCACCACCTACGGACTCGAAGTGGAGCACATCAAGGAGGAGTGGGGAGCTACTCCCGACCCCGCCAAGCTGGAGGCCGCACTCGAGAAAGCACCTGCCAAAGCTGTCTACCTAACTCATTCGGAAACTTCAACCGGCGTCGTGGCAGATATCCAGAAGCTGGCCGCGGTCGCCAAGAAGCACGGCGCTCTTGTCGTCGTCGACTGCATCTCGAGCGTGGGAGCGATCCCGGTCGAGACCGATGCTTGGGGCCTCGATGTCGTGGTAGTCGGGTCGCAGAAAGCGCTCATGCTTCCGCCCGGCCTGGCGGCCGTCTCGATCTCGGATGCGGCTAAGGCTGCGAGCGAGGAGCCTGGGCGCTGCCCAAGCTTCTTCCTCAACTGGCCGGCTGCGCAGAAGGCGCTCGGCAACGAGACAACGGCCTTCACTCCGGCGGTGACTCTGATCCTCGGTATGAACGTCGCTCTCAAGATGATGCTCGACGAAGGTCTCGAGGCGCGTTTCGAACTGCATCGCAAGCTCGGTCGCGCCTGTCGCGCCGGTATCAAGGCGATGGGCCTCGAGCTCTTCTCACCGGACGAGGATCGCTCGGCGGTCGTCACCGCTGCGAGGGCACCAGAAGGAGTGGACGGGCAGAAGATCGTCGGGACGATGCGTGACAAGTACGCGGTTCAGATCGTCGGTGGCCAGGGAGTTCTCAAGGGCCACATCATCCGGATCGGCCACATCGGCTACTACGACATCTTCGACATCGTCACGGCCCTGTCGGCCCTCGAGCTCGTACTGGTCGACATGGGCGTCAACGTCAATCGCGGCGCGGCCGTAACAAGCGCGCTCGCCGCATTCGAGTAATCAGAAAGAAGGGGAGGCGCGGTGAGCGAAAAAGCGAAGGTCCTGGTTAGAGAGAAGATCGCCGACGGCGGCATCGAGATGCTCAAGGAGCGTTTCGACGTCGACGTCGATCTCGAAGGAGATCTGGCGGAGAAGATCGGTGCCTACGATGCGATCATCATCCGCTCGGCCACCAAGCTCACCGCCGACCTGATCGAAAAGGGAACACGCCTGCGCGTCATCGGGCGCGCAGGCGTCGGAGTCGACAACGTCGACGTCGCGGCAGCGACTCGCAAGGGAATCATCGTCGCCAACGCCCCGGATGCGAACACGGTCTCCACGGCCGAGCACACTATCGCCCTACTCCTGGCTCTGGTCCGCAACATTCCGCAGGCCTATGCGGCCTTGAAGCAGGGTGAATGGGAGCGCTCTAAGTGGAAGGGCGTCGAGCTGGCCGGCAAGACGATTGGCGTGATCGGGCTCGGCAAGATCGGTCAGCAGGTCGCCCGCAAGGCCGCCGGTCTCGGGATGCGTGTCATCGCCTTCGACCCCGTTGTCGCCAAGGAGCGCTTCCGCGAGCTCGGCGTCGAGCGGATGGAAACGGTCGACGATCTCTACGCCGAGGCCGAGTTCATCACGTTGCACGCACCCCGCAACGCCGAGACGACCGGCATGATCAACAAGGAAGCTTTAGCCAAGATGCGCGACGGCGTGCGCATCATCAACGCCGCCCGTGGCGCGCTCATCGTCGACGACGATCTGATCGAGGCGGTCAAGTCGGGCAAGGTGGCCGGCGCGGCGCTCGACGTCTACGCGCAGGAGCCCTATACCGGCCCGCTCACCGAGTACCCCGCGATTGTGGTCACGCCGCATCTCGCGGCCTCGACGGGCGAGGCCCAGGATCGAGCCGGAACCGACGTAGCAGCGCAGGTCGCGGCGGCGCTCGATGGAGAGCTCGTGACAAACGCCGTCAACATCCCGGCGTTGCGCGAGGAAGACCTCGCCATCCTCGGGCCGTTCCTGCCACTCGCTGTCAAGCTCGGGCGTCTGGCGATGGAGCTCGCCGGAGGCCGCGCCGAGAAGATCGAGGTCTCGTACTTCGGCAACATGGCCAGCTACGACACGCGGCTGCTGACACTCGCCGTCTTGAACGGCGCCTTCGAGCGGAGCGAGGAGCAACCCGTCAACTGGGTCAACGCGCGAGTCATCGCCGAGGATCGCGGCATCCAGGTGAGCGAGGAGTCCAAGCCGAAGTCGCGCGACTTCACCAACCTGGTTCGCGTGCGGGTGTTCGGAGACGGTAGCGAGGTGGCCGTCAGCGGCACGACGATCGGCAATGACAATCGCCTCTGGCTGGTTGGGGCGCTCGGCTACGAGCTCGAGATCGAGCTCTCTCCGATGATGGCGTTCGTCCGCTACGAGGACGTACCCGGACAGATCGGTCGGCTTGGCACTCTCTTCGGCGAGGCCGGAGTCAACATCGCCAACATGGCCGTCTCCCGGACGCGCCAGGGAGGCACGGCGCTAATGTCCCTCTCGATCGACGCACCGGCCACTCCGGCGTTGACCGAGAGCATCGAGAACGCGGGCTTCGCAGACGCACGCTTCATCGATATCGGCTAACCAAGGAAGACGCATCACGAACGAGCGCGGCGACGTCGATTGAGGACGTCGCCGCGCTCGACGTGTAGCGGAGATCATGGAAACGGTCGTTCTCGGCGACGAACACGCTTGCGCCGAGCCCACCTGATCACGCGCGCTCTCGCCGACTCGTAGCGATCGCCGGTGCGGAGGTTTTGGACGCCGTCGATGCTGGCGGCTAACCTCTTGCTTCACGGAAAGGAGAAAGATGGCTGAGCTGCACGCAACCGAGAAGATCTGGATGAACGGCGAATTTGTGGACTGGGCGGATGCGACGGTTCATGTCGGCGTTCACGGCCTGCACTACGGCTCCGGGGTCTTTGAAGGTATTCGTGCTTACGAGACGCCGAAGGGCCCCGCCGTCTTCCGCCTGACCGACCACTTGCAGCGCCTGCACGACTCGGCGCGGTTGATCCGCATGAAGATTCCCTATTCGGTCGACGAGCTGCAACGCGCCTCGCTCGAGCTCGTGGCGGTCAACAAGTTGCCGTCCTGCTACCTGCGCCCGATCGCCTTCTACGGCTACGGCTCTCTGGGCGTGCCGCCTCGCGACAACCCGGTTTGCGTGGCGCTCATGTGCTGGCCCTGGGGCACCTATCTGGGCGAGGAGGGCATGGTACGGGGAGTGCGGGCAAAGGTGTCCACCTGGGTACGAATGCCCTCGAACGTGATCCCGCACGCCTCCAAGGCGACAGGGATCTACCTGAACTCGATGCTGGCTGTGCAGGAGGCTGCCCTGGGTGGCTACGAAGAGGCGATCTTGCTCACGGAAAAGGGCTATATCGCCGACTGCTCGGGCGAGAACGTGTTCGTCGTCAAGGACGGCGTCATCTACACGCCGTCGCTCGAGACCGGGATTCTGCACGGGATCACGCGCAACTCGCTGATCGAGGTCGCCGGCTCGCTCGGCTACGAGGTCAGGGTCGAGAATCTCGTTCGCGCCGATCTCTACCTCGCCGACGAGATGTTCATGACCGGCACAGCTGCCGAGGTGACGCCCGTGCGCGAGGTCGACGACTATTTGATCGGCGATCCCGGTCCGGTGACGCTCGCTCTGCAACACGCCTATCTAGAGATCGTGCAGGGGCGAGACGAGCGCTGGTCACACTGGTTGGAGTACGTCACGCCGGTGCGGACCGAGGCGTGAGCTCCGCTTCCCAGAAGCAGATTCCACTCTCGCTTCCCTATCTCGATGGGCGCGAGCAGGAGCTCGTGGTCGAGGTGCTCGGCTCGGGGCGGCTTTCGCTCGGTCCAACCGGAACGCGCTTCGAGCAGATGCTGGCCGAGCGTGTAGGCGCACGCTTCGCGGCCGCTGTGTCCAGCGGCACGGGCGGACTGCACCTGCTCGTCAAGAGCGCCGGCATCAGCCCCGGCGACGAGGTGATCACAACTCCCTTCTCCTTCGCGGCCTCGACCAACTGCTTCCTCTACGAAGGGGCAGTACCGGTCTTCGCCGATATCGACGCGACGACCTGGAACATCGATCTGGAAGCGCTGGAAGCAGCGATCACACCGAAAACGCGGGCGATCGTAGCGGTCGACATCTTCGGCTACCCCTGCGAGCTAGACCCGATCCGGAAGATCGCGGACGAGCACGGCCTGGCGCTGATCGACGACGCCTGCGAGGCTCTCGGCGCCGAGTACAAAGGCAAGCCGGTCGGCGGGCACGGCGTGCCTGCGGTTTTTGCGTTCTATCCGAATAAGCAGATGACGACCGGCGAAGGCGGGATCGTCGTCACCGATTCCGAACAGGAGTGGCGCCTGATCAAGAGCCTTTCCAATCAGGGTCGCGGCGACGACGGCCCCTGGCTCGAACACGTTCGCCTCGGCTACAACTACCGCCTCGACGACCTCAGCGCCGCGCTCGGAATCGGGCAGCTCGAGAAGCTGGATCGCATTCTCGAACTGCGCACGCAGGTTGCCGAGCGCTACCGAACACTGCTCGAGGGGGTGGGCGGAGTCGAGCTTCCCGCCAGCGACGACGCCGAGCACCGGCGCTCCTGGTTTGTCTTCGTGGTCAAGCTTGCGCCCGAGATCGATCGTGAGCGGGTGATCGAGTTCCTGACCCGCGAGAAGATTTCTTCCAGTCGCTACCTCCCCTGCATCCATCTCCAGCCCTATATGCGCGAGCGTTTCGGTTTCGCCGAAGGGCTTTGCCCGCGCGCCGAGGATCTGAGCCGGCGCACGGTTGCCTTGCCGTTCTACACGGCGCTCGAGGCCGAGGATCAGGAGCGCGTGGTTGCGACGCTCGTCGCGGCGATTGAAGCACAGGCATAGAGAGAAGCCCGCATGAAGGCGGGCCTCTCGATAAAGCGGTGCGTGAAGGACGTTAACTAGGCTGGGGTGGCGCTCGTGCTCTCCCAGAAGCTGTTCAGGGCCCACTGCGTTTTGCAGAGCCAGACCAGACCGCCGATCAGCGGCAGAAGGATCCATAAACCGGTGAAGCCCGAGACCGGGCTTGCCTTCGCATCCGCTTTGTAGAGGTTGCCCACTTCCGAGGACATGAGGAAGGGAACGACGATACTGATGACGAGATCGAGTATCAGGCCGACCCATCCCCCGACGCCCTTGCCGGAGTACTGCTTCATCTCCTCGAAGGTCTTGTAGACCCAGACGAGACCATAGATTCCGATCGTTACGATCGAGAGCAAGACAATGACGAGCACCTTCCGCGGCTTCCCGAAGGGGCTCGCGGCGGTCGCAGCAGCAGCCATTGAGTCCTCTCCTTCTTTGGGGTTTTTACGAGGCTATTCGCTCGAAATGGTTTCGGTCAAGCGTGTTCCCGCGTTAGAGTGACGCTGTGAGCGACTTTGCGCCCCGCATGGTCTTTCTCGGTTTCGGTAAGTACGTTCGAGCCGACCGGATCTACGCGCTCGAGCCGATCCTCGGTGAGGAGCGGGGTGGAGGCAGGCGTACGCTCGTATGGGTGGAGGGGATACCCGAGCCGCTGGTGGCATCGCGCACCGAACGAACGATCCTCCAGGACATGGGCGAAGATGCCTTGATCGCGGCGTCGACGCTCGATGACGCCTTGGCGCTGATCGGACGCGTCGTCGAAGACACGGAAAGGATCGGCCCGCTGCTCGCCCGCTCGATCAAGGCCGAATCGGGTGTCGATTTCAAGGAGCTCGGCAAGACGGCGAGTGACCTGCTCGAGCGGACGACCAGCGGCGAAGACCAGCGTCTCTTTTAAGCGCCGATGCCGGAAGATCTACGCGTCCGATGCGACCCCCTCAGCCGCACATTCCCACCGGAATAGGCTCTACCCGGGTATTGGATGGCACAGCTCCGGTGTGATCTCTTCGCCGCCGGCGCTCAGCGGATTGCAGAAGAGCTGATCGGCACCACTCTTCTCGTCGACGGGGTCGGCGGCGTCCTGGTCGAGCTCGAGATCTACGACCAGAGTGATCCGGCCAGCCACAGCTACCGGGGGCTCACGGTGCGGAACGCCTCCATGTTCGGTCCGCCCGGACGCGCCTACGTCTATCGCTCTTACGGCATCCACTGGTGCCTGAACTTCGTCTGCTCTGAGCCTGGCCAGGCAAGCGCGATTCTCGTCAGGGCACTCGAGCCGACTCGAGGCATCGAGCAGATGATCGAGCGCCGCGGCACCAACGACCCGCTCAAGCTCTGTGCCGGGCCGGGCAGGATCTGCCAGGCGATGGCGATTACCGGCGAGCATGACGGTCTGCCGCTCGACCGCCCGCCCTTCGAGCTGCTGGCGAGGGAATCGGAGCCGGAGATCTTCCGCAGCCCGCGGATCGGGATCACGCGCGCACGAGAGCGACCGTGGAGGGTATGTCTGACCGGCTCTCGCTACCTCAGCCGCGGCCCACGACGAGGTTGACAGTCATCCCGGGCTTGACGGCGCCACCCGCTCGCGGCCGCTGAGCGACAACGCGGCCGGGACTCGTCTGCGCAAAACCACCCGCGCCGAGACGGAGCCCGAGAGATTTCAGCTTCGCTCGTGCCTGGAGCAGCGTCAGCCCGACCACATTCGGAACGAGGCCGTTGACCGGCTTCGCCAGCACCACGATCACGCTGTCGTAGGAGGAGAGCGCACCTTTCCTGGGAACCTGGTCGATCACGACATCGGGACGCTGGAGCGGCTTGGCCGGTTTGTAGAGAACTTCGGCGTTGAGGGGTTGGAGGGCGAGACGCTGCTCTGCCTTGTCCAGCTTCATCCCGATGACGTTGGGCACGTCGACCTCGTTCGGCTTGCACTTAGCGACGTCGTTCGGTCCGTACCCGTCGAAGTAGACGAGCGGGAAGCTGTTGCGACAGTTGCCGTTGTCGAGCATCAGCTTGTTGTTGCGCCAGACGACCTGTTTGGCAACCGAGTACGGATAGGACGCATTCGGGAAGTACTGGGGGGCCCAATTCCCGCTCGGATCTGTTCTTGCGAGATAGGGGAAGGCGCTCTGCATGAACGACTTCCAGATCAGCGCCGGGTAGGTGCCGCCCGCCACGGGCTGTCCGTGGAAGAAGTGTTCCATCGGCACCAGCTTGCTCGGATAGCCGACCCAGACCGCGACCACCAACTGCGGTGTGTAGCCGACGAACCAGGCGTCGCCGTAGTTCTCGGTCGTACCCGTCTTCCCGGCCGCGACACGATCGGGTAACGCGGCGCGCCGGCCGGTTCCTGAGGTGATGACGCTCTCGAGCATCGAGGTGACGATGGCGGCGTCATTAGGCGTCGTTTCCTGCGTTGGCACCTCGTCGTTGAGACAGATCCTGTGGGGGCAGATCGGGTTGTTGCCCAACTCGCGGTAGCCGAGCACGGCACGCGGCTCGTTTGCGAGCTTTGCGAGCGTGCCGCCGCCACCATCGACACGCACGCCGCCGTTCGCAAGCGTGCCGTATGCGCGAGCCATCTCGAGTGGGTTGACGAGATCGGTTCCGAGGCCGATCGAGGCGTAGGCTGCGAGCGGGCTCTGGACGCCTAGCGACTTGGCGGCCGCGGCGACCGCCGTCGGCTTGACGATCTGCGTCAGCTGGGCGAAGACGGTGTTGTCGGAGTAGGTGGTCGCTGTCCTCAGATCGATTCGTCCCAGATAAGAGTCCTCGCTGTTCGACACCGACCAGAAACGGTCGCCGAGAGGCAAGTAGAGCGGTTTAGAAACCAGAGTCGATGAGGGCGAGATGCCCTGCTCGAGCGCCGCCGTGAGCACGAACGGCTTGAACGCCGAGCCGGCCTGGCGTTGCGATTGCGTCGCCAGGTTGAACTGGCTGTGCTTGTAGTTTCGGCCTCCGACCATGGCTAGGATCTCCCCGTCGCGGGGGTCGAGGGCCACTAGAGCAGCCGCCGGGCCGAGCGGGTCGGGTAGCCATTTCTCCACCGCCTTATCGGCGAGTTTCTGCAACCCGAGATCGATCGAGGTCGTGACCTCCAGCCCGCCGCCATAGACCTTTCCCGCGCCGAGGTGCCGGATCAGCAGGTCTTTCACATAGTCGGTGAAGAACGGCACTCGCTCCCAGTTGGTTATGTGCTGACCGTGGTTGACGCGAGGGAGGGGGGCGCGATCCGCGCGCCGAGCATCCGCAGCCGTGATGTCCCCCTGCTGGACCATTTTCTGGAGCACGAGCGCACGTCTATCCTTGGCCGCCTTTGGGTTGCGAAAGGGATCGTAGAGGCCTGGATCCCTGGGGATGCCGGCGAGAAGCGCAGCTTCCGGGAGCGTCAGCTTGCTGGCGCCATGCCCGAAGTACGTTCGGGCCGCCCGTTCCACGCCATAGGCGCCGTTGCCAAAGTAGATCGTGTTCAGGTAAGCGGTGAGGATCTTGTCCTTACTCCAGATCCGCTCCAGCTGCCAGGCGAGCGCGGCTTCTCGCAGTTTGCGCCCGATCGTGCGTTGGTTCTGGCGGTAGGAGTTCTTGACGAACTGCTGCGTGATGGTCGAGCCGCCCTCGACCACTTGCCCCTTGAGAACGTCTGTCCAGGCGGCGCGCAACAATCCGCGAACGTCGATGGCACGGTGCTGGAAGAAGCGCCTGTCCTCGACGTCGACGATCGCATGCTTCATCGTCCAGTTGATCTGATCTGGGCGGTCGATCGTCCGCGCCTCAGAGCCACGCAGAACGGCCAGGACAGTGTGACCGTCGCGGGCCAAAATGCGGCCGTCCACCTCGATGTTCTGCTGGCGCACGGGATCGAGCTGACCGAGGCTGGCTCCGATTGCCTGGATGAAGCCGAAGCAGAACGAGACGAAGGCGAGCAGGCCGAGCAGGCCGACGAACGAGAAGAGCCTCAGCTTGCGGATCCGCCGCTTTGGCTTGGGCGGCTGCTTAAGGCCGGAACGGCCTCTGCGAGCGCGAAGCACGGGGCGGGATTCTACCGGAGTGAGTCATCCTGGCGCGCCCGGCAGGCAGCGGCCGTAGAATCGGCGACGATGCCCAAGCAGGACGAGATCGCCAAGCTGGTTCGTAACGCCGTCGAGGTGCTTCCAGAGGGCGGTTTGGAGCACAAGCTCGCGCTCGGGCGCCCGCTGCGGATCAAGCTCGGGATAGACGTCACCTCTCCAGACATCCACGTTGGCCGGGCGATCCCTCTTCAGCGTATGCGCGCCTTCCAGGACGCCGGGCACATCGGAGTGCTGATCGTCGGCGACTACACGACCAGAATCGGCGATCCCTCCGGGCGCTCGAGCGAGCGGCCGATTCTGACCGATGAGGAAATCGAGCGGAACGCCGAGAGCTACCTCGAGCAGGCAATGGTGATTCTCGACCCGGATCGCACCGAGGTGCGGCGGAACGGTGAGTGGCTGTCGAAGCTGAGCTACGCCGACGTCGTCCGCCTGGCTCGCACCATGACCGTCGCCCGCATCCTCGAGCGCGACGACTTCGCCAAGCGCTTCGCCGCACACGAGCCGATCTCGATCTCCGAGCTCCTCTACCCGCTCATGCAGGCCTACGACTCGGTAGCCGTCGAGGCCGATGTCGAGCTCGGCGGCACCGATCAGCTCTACAACCTGCTCGCCGGTCGCGAGATCATGCAGTCCTACGGACTCGAGCCCCAGGTGATCCTGACCACGCCGATTCTCGTTGCCTGGGACGGAGAGAAGATGAGCTCTTCGGTCGGCAACAACATTCCGCTCCTAGCCGCGCCCGAGGAACAGTTCGGCCGCACCATGCGCATTCCCGACGACTTGCTCGGGCAGTGGTGGGAGTTGGTCGTCGAGCGCGAGCCGTCGGCCGCAGATCCGATGGAGCAGAAGCTCGAGTTGGCACGCTCCATTGTTCGGCGCTCACACGGAGAAGACGCCGCTCGCACCGCCGAAGCGCACTTCACGCGCGTCGTACGCCGGCACGAGGCACCAGAGGCGACGGAGGAGGCGGCGTTACCGCTCGGAGATCCCCTTCACCTACCCGCGCTACTGGTCGAGTTTCTCGGTCTAGACTCCACGAGCGACGCCAGAAGGATGGTCGCGCAGGGCGGCGTGAAGCTGAACGGTGAGGTTGTAAAGGACATCGATCTTCCTCGCTCGCGTCTCGAAGGTGCCCTGGTACAGGCCGGGAAGCGCCGTTTCGTTAGCTTTCGTAAGTCTTGAGAATCATGGTGATTAGCAGGGTTTTTAATGGTATTGCAGCCTTGACAGAGGCCGCAGTGGTGCTAACATTGCTGAGCCGTCCGAGGACGGAGATTTAAGCTGAAAGAACTCAACCCGGAGCCCAGCTAGCGCATCGGCTATACTCAGCCGGCGATGCTTGTGGCCTCTGGCGCGAGTCGGAGGCTTTTTTGTGGTCGCCAGTCGGCGGCGCGGTCTTTGAAAACTCAACAGCGTGCGTTTACGTCGAGACCTCTCGGCCCGGCTTCGGCTCGGCCTTGAGGCGTATAAGACCCGTCGACCCTCTTCGGAGGGGAGACACTTTGAGCTTCAAGCTCGAAGGAGAATCAGTTTGCGTGGGTTCGCCCACGCGACCGATCTTCGCGGAGAGTTTGATCCTGGCTCAGGACGAACGCTGGCGGCGCGCTTAACACATGCAAGTCGAGCGAGAACTCGGCCTTCGGGCTGAGGGAAAGCGGCGAACGGGTGAGTAACACGTGGGTAATCTGCCCTCGGCACCGGGATAGCCCGGGGAAACCCGGATTAATACCGGATGGCCCGTCTGCTTTATGAGCGGATGGAAAAGGTAGCTTAGGCCTCTGGCCGAGGATGAGCCCGCGGCGGATTAGCTTGTTGG
>PMZQ01000030.1:0-22694 GCA_003170155.1 Actinomycetota bacterium
TCCTGCAGATACAGCGTGTTGAGGAACAGAAAGCCGCCTAGGGTCGCGAGCGCGACCACCCCGATCAACGCCGCGCCCGAGAACGGTGCGCTGCGGAAATACCGCATGTCGACCAGCGGCTCACGCCGCCGGGACTCGAGCACGACCAGCACGATCGCCGCGAGAACAGCAACCGCAAACAGGGCAACGATCGGCGCCGAGCCCCACCCGCTGCGCGGCCCCTCGATGATCCCCGCGGTCAGGCAGCCCAGCAGCGCAATCACCAGCAGCTGACCCGGAGGGTCGAGCCGCCGGGGCCGCTCGGCCCGCGACTCGGGCACGAACTGTTGGGTGAGCGCGATCGCGATCAGGCCGACGGGAACGTTGATCCAGAAGATCGAACGCCACCCGAGCCCGCTGACCAGCAGACCCCCGAGCACCGGGCCGCTGGCGAGGCTGAGCCCGGCCACCGATCCCCACATGCCGATCGCCTTCGCGCGCCCGGCGGGGTCGGTGAACGTGCTGCGGATGATCGACATCGCCACCGGGTTGAGCATCGACCCGCCGACAGCCTGCAGCCCGCGAAAAGCGATCAGCCACCCGAGCGACGGAGCCAGGCTGCACAGCAACGACCCCAGCGAGAACGCCCCCAGCCCGATCTGAAAGACCCGGCGGCGGCCGAAGCGGTCCGCGAGCGAGCCCGACAGCATGAGCAGGCACGCAATAACGAGGGTGTAAGCATCGATCGTCCACTGCAGACCGCTCACCGACGCGTGCAATGCGCCCTGGATCGACGGCAAGGCGACATTGACGATCGTCACGTCGAGGCCCGCGATGAACACGCTCAGACAACACGTGGCGAGCACCACGGAACGGCGCCGCGCGTCGCGATCAGCACGAGACGGAGAGCTCGCCGTTGTCATAAACATTGTTGTAGCACAACAACTAAATTACGTGGAAGCCGTCGTGCGCCGCAGGCATGCATGCGAGCGTCGCAATCTCACGCCTAGTGCTCTGGCTCAGAAGTTCTCCGACGTATTCGAGCTATGCGGCTTCGGCGGCCGAGTGGTCGAGTCGCTCAGCGACGCGGTCGAGATCAGTGCGGGTGCCGGTGCGGTGATTCAGAGGTCAGGGTTTGGACGTGGAACTTTAGTTGTCCGCGTTTCCCCCGTAAAACCGCGGTTTGGAGCTGGGCGGATTCAAATCGGTGCCTCTCGCGTTCTCGGGGCGCNNCCGCGCCTGGCCGGAAGGAATCGCCGGCCGAGGGCGCGAGATGGACCTTAGTGGACTATTTTCAAACCTTCCGGAGCCGCTCTCCGAGCTGCTCGAAGAGTCGCAAAAGCCCCGCTCAGAACCCAAGAACCACTCCTAGCGTACGACACTCGCAAGCGCCGTGGCAAGCCGGCCGATGGCCCGAGATGCCCCACAATCAACGCGCCCGAAGAACGGTCGTGAGCGATCGCGGAACGATCTGATCGCACGAGATTGCTCGAGGACGGACCGAAATGACCGATAGGGACATGTCTTTCTGTCCCTCAGGCGAGGGATAGCGGCATGCCACAGGGGGATATTTTCGCTAGTTGCTTGACTTCGGACAGACAAGCTCTTAGGCTCGCCTCTCGCCAATTCACCTTCGACTTGGCTTCCCCGCAACCCAGCGAGGAGTGCCCGCGATGCGCGCCGCCACCCGCCTCCGTCTGCCGCTCACTATCGCGGTAGCGGCCATTACATTCCTTTGCCTGCTCACGAGTGCATCGGCCGACTCAGGCGCTTCGAGCGGCACGACCCCTCCCTATCTGGATCCCGCCTATTCGAGTGAGCTGCTCCAACTCGTTCAAGACAGATCTGACTGGTGGGACGCAGAGAAAAGCGCGGGCGCCGGGGTGGGAGACGTCCTTGGAAAAGTGCGGCTTGCAGCGGTAAAGGACAGCTTGCCCGATCCAAGCACGCTTGGCGGTCTCACGATCAGACAAGACACGGCTAGCAACTGGCGATACGACATCTACGACGAGAGTCAGGGCGAGATTACCCCGGGCCAATACCTGATCACGATGGGAGGCGGCCTCGGCGCGGTTGGCAGTAGCTACGGAAGCTATCCGTCTTTTGCTTATTGGCTGTACGTGCCGGACGGGAAACTCGGGCGCTCGATCACCGGCGCATCAAAGGTTGTGAACGGCGGTCAGCCGATCTGGGCCGCCGTCTTCACCGGGCTCAGCGAAGCGCCTGACTACAATCTCATCCAGCCCGACCTGTATCTCGCCCCTCCTTGCGGCGGTCTCAATTCAGACGGCCAACCGGATCAGGTCGGCTGCAGCGGAGGCAACGCCTACATTCTGAGCTCCTGGCAAGCGGTATCGTCATTTAACGCGGGAACTTTCGACACCTGGACCGGTACCCCCAACTGCAACGGCTATTCAGTGACCGCCTGGCTCGGTGACGAGCCGAACGGCTCGTTCGATTTCAACTGTGCCGACTACGGTTATTGGAACCGATACGGAGTCTGGGTCCCGTATGACATCGAGCCACCCGTCTGGGGAGCGCGCTGGATGCCCGCCTCTGGAATCCCTAACGACCCTCTCGGTGTGAGCGCGGCAATCGGCGCGGGAGGAGTATCTTCGGACAGCGCCAGCGCCTCGGAACAATTAACGCTCAACTGGGATCTGGATGCCGCCCGCACCGTGATCGGTTCCGATGCAGGGACGATTAACTGGGTTAACTGCCAGCTTACGCAGGGGCCCACGTCTACCGGGTGCACAAACGTCCCGCCGACGCTCACGCTCTCAGCGCCGAGCCCGAACTCCTCTCCCTTCACCGGGAAAGCCGTGAGTTTCAAGGTTTCCGTTGGGAACGTCTCCGACGCGAGCGGTAGCGTGCTCACCGCGACGATCACCGGTGCGAACTCGAAGACCGTTTCCATGACCGTCCACGGCACGACGGCGACCTTCTCCTACACCGGCTCGAACACACGAGCCGATGGCGTACAAGTATCCGGCACCATCGCCGGCTATGCGCTCAGTTCAAACAGCGAGTCTGTCAAATGGCTCGCGGGATCTAACTCACCCGGCCGACACCTTGGCGATCCGATCGGACGCATTACGAGACCGGCAGTACCAAGCTGGCCCGATGCGATCAACGCCTATAGCGGCAACTTCTACGAGTCTGCCACCGATATCGAGCTGCAAGGGACAGGCATCCCCTTCTCATTCGAGCGCACCTACAACTCTCAAGACGCGAATCCTGGTGTACTCGGCAAGGGTTGGAGCGCCAATCTCTTCCCCTCGCTTACTATCGACAGCCAGGGGAACGCTCATCTGAAAGCCGGCGACGGGCAGGAGGTCGACTTCGCTCTCCAAGATGACGGTTCCTACGTCGGCGATAGCGATGTGTCGGCATCGATGACGAAGACGGCCGACGGTTTCGACTTGCTGCTACATAACCAGGACCTCCAGCACTTCGACTCGAACGGGCGCCTCGTCTCCTGGCTCGACCAAGACGGACAGGGGCTGCACTTCTCATACGCTAGCGACGGACGCCTCGCTAGCGTCACCGACTCCGGCGGCCGCGAGTTCGACTTTGGCTACGACGCTCAGGGGCACCTGACCCGGGTCGTTCTACCCGACGGGACGAGCCTTACCTACGGCTACGACGGCGATTACCTGACCTCTTTCACCGACCAGCGGGGCTCGGTTACCAGGTACTCCTACGACGGGAACGGCTATCTCGCGACCATCGTCGATCCGACCGGGAAACTCGTTGTTCGAAACAGCTACGACGACCAGGGACGTGTGACGGCGCAGACAGACGCTCTCGGAAACACGAACACCTACGACTGGTCGAGCAACTCGGGGTCGGGAACCGACGCCAACGGCGCGGTTTGGAAGCATCTCTTCACCGACAAGGGCCAGCTCTCCGAGGGGATCGACCCGCAGGGAAACGAGCAGAACTACTCCTACGACGACGCCAACGACCAGCTCTCGACAACGGACGCGCTCGGAGCAAAGACGACCATGACCTACGACGGGCGCGGAAACATGCTCACGAGCACCGACGCGCTCGGCAACACCGAGAGCTGGACATACGACCAAGACAACGACATCCTCAGCCACACCGACCCGCTGGGGCAAACGACCCACTACACCTATGACGCAAATGGCAACGTCCTGACCAAGACCGATCCACTTGGAAATGTCACCACCTGGGCCTACGACGCGGCCGGCCGCCAGATCGCAGAGACAGACCCGCTCGACCGGACAGCTCGGAGCGTCTACGACGGCCACGGCGACCTAATCGAGTCCATCTCCCCCTCGGGCGCCAAGACGACGATGCGCTACGACTCGCTCGGGCAGGAGATAGCCGAAACCGACCCGCTCGGGCACACGAGCACCTTCGAATACGACTCCGCCGGCAGGCTCGTCAAGACGACGAATGCTCTTGGCTATTCGACGACCTCGACCTACGACGACGCCGGTCGCCTGGTCGCCAAGACCGACGCTAACGGAAACACGACCCGCTATGTCTACGACGCGGATGGTCGTCAGATAGAGGCAATCAACCCCGACGGTTCGACGACCCAGACGGCTTACGACGCTGTCGACAATCCGGTCTCTGCCACAGACGCGCTCGGGAACGTCGCTCGCTCCGACTTCAACGCCCTCGGCCGCGAGACGGCGGATATCAGCCCGACCGGCGAGCGAACGACGACTGCCTACGACGCAAACGGCAACCAGATCTCAGAGACCGATCCGCTCGGGAATGAGACGACGTCGAAATACGATGCCGACGGTCGTGAGATATCGAGCACTGACTCGCTCGGTAGGACGACCAAGACCTTCTTCGATGCCGCTGGAAACGCCGTCGAGACGATCGATCCGATGGGAGGCGTCACAACCTCCGAGTACGACGCGGACGGAAACGTGATCAGGACGACCGATCCGCTCGGCCACTCGACCAGCTCGAAGTACGACGCCGCCGGCGAGCTCGTCCGCGGGACCGATGCAAACGGGCACACGACGAGCTACGCCTACGATCTCGACGGCAACAAGATCTCCGTCACGGCGCCCGACGGCTCGGTCACGAGATACGCCTACGACGCCGACGGCAAACTGGTCAAGCGCACCGATGCAAACGGACACGTGACCACCTACACGCACGATGCTCTCGGTGAAAAGACCTCGATGACGAACCCGCTCGGACGCACCTGGACCTACGCCTACGACCGGAACGGAAATCTGATCCAGACGAAGACTCCCTCTGGTGGCACGATCTCACAGAGCTACGATTTCCAAGGCCGCCTGGTGAAGAAGAGCTACTCGGATGGCACCCCGAGCGTCACCTATTCCTACGATGCCAACGGCGACCGGACTCAGATGGTGGACGGCACGGGCAAGACGACCTACACGTACGACCCGAACGGCCGTTTAATCGCGGTGACGCGCCCGAGCGGAACCTTCCTCTATCGCTACGACGAAAACGGGAATCTGGTCTCGGACACCTATCCGAACGGGCTCGAGACGACCTACGGCTACGACTCAGAGGGCGAGATGGTGACCGCGACCGTCAACGGCGCCAAGACCTTCTATACCCACGACGCCGACGGTAGTCTCGCCTCGACCCTGCACCCGAACGGCATCCTCGACACCCGAAGCTACGATGCCGCGGGGCATGTGACCGATATCTCGGGCACCGACGCGCACGGAAAACCGCTCTACTCCCGCGCCTATACCTACGACCCGGCCGGAAACCCGATCTCGCTAGTCGCCACCGCTCCTCGCGATCATTCGCAGGGCTGGTGGGGCGGGCAACCTTTCTTCGAGGGCGAGCACACATTCCTTAAGGACGAGCCGCTCACGAAATGGACGGAGAGCTACTCGTACGACGCCCAGGGCCGCCTCACGAAGGCCTGCATGAACGCTTCCTGCTCCCGCTACTTCGCCTACTCCTACGACCCGGTCGGAAACAGGACGAAGCTCGAGACCAGGAAGACGACGACCACCTACGCGTACAACGCCGCCGACGAGCTCTTACGCAAGACAAGCGGGCATAGCGATGTCACCAACTACTCCTACGATCAGAACGGAAACGAGATCCTGTCGGGAGACAGCCACTACGCCTACAACCTCGAAAACGAGCTGACGCAGGTGACAGGCAGAGGCGATAAGACCTCCTACGCCTACACAGGCGACGGAGACATGGCTACGAGGAGCACAGGGCAGGAGACGACCGCTTACGCCTGGGACACGAACTCAGGCCTGCCCGAGATGGCGATAGAGACCGACACCACAGGTCAGGGAAGGTCCGCGAAGGTCGACATGCGCTCTTACACCTACGGCGCGGGGCCGCTAGGGATCGTGGACGGCAAGGACACTCTCACCTTCCACACAGACGCCCTCGGCTCGATCGTCGAGCTCTCGGACAGCCACGGAAACGTCGTCTCCTCCTATCGCTACACGCCCTTCGGCGAGGCCTACGGTAGTAGCTCGGGAGATAGCGAGAGCGGTGATTCAAACCCGATTCGATTTGCAGGCCAGTATCTCGACTCCGCCTCCGATCTCTACGACATGCGTGCCAGGGAGTACGACCCGACAGACGGGCGCTTCCTGGAGACCGATCCGCTGGCATGTAGCTCCGGGTGTACCTCGAGCTACGTCTACGTCGATGACCAGCCAACCCTTCTCGTAGATCCGAACGGGGAAAAGTCGATGATCCCCAATCCTCCTACCGTCAAGCATCCAAAGAGCGTCCACGTGACCTTCTATGTCGCGGGGCAATTCAACAACAAGCCGAATCAATACGAGTCAATCGATAAGGGCTCAGGGTGGGATATATGCGGCGTCGACGAGCGGGAAAATGGGGGTGGGCCGAATTGGGCTTACGACGAGACACGCCCGACTTCGTCGGCATGGTTCGATTCTGCCAACATAGAGAGTTGCTGGATAGACGCGTTTCTAAACACAGGAGGGCTACGGGGTTTGGGGAAGGGCTACGTGTTTATGGCGCCGTGGGAGAAGAAGAGCTACGGATGGACGAGACATAATCTCTTTCATGTTCCCGTTACCCGCTATTACGCAGAGCTATACCACTCATATCCTGAGATGGATCCCTCGAGCTTCCTAAAGAACTGGAACTACTCGATCGGGAGCCCAGTCGTGGGCGTATCGAGCAACCCATTGGGCAATGGCCGTCCTGACCCAACTGAAAGCCTCAACGACGGTAAACACGTCCTCGAGGTGTGCAAAAAGGTGCCCTCGGGCGGATGGATGGGTATCTATGCTGACCCACTCGGGTCGCGTATTAACGCGATACCTCAAGACAGGCTCACGGCAATCCAGAATGCGCTAAAAGAATGCACAACACCCTAGACAGATCGCACGGGGCTCACGGAGGCCACGTGACAGACGCGCGTCTCCGGCAAAGTCGTCTCAATCTCCGCACCATCACCAGCGCCCTTGTTGTCGCGGCGTTGCTTCTCTCGGCAGCGAGCTGCGCCGGTAGCTCGGCCAAGTCCTCGACCGCGAAGAAACCGCCCGCGCCCAGGGACCTGTACATCATCAACGCCAAGACCGGCGAAGTGACCCAGAACTTCCCCGACACGGATACCGAGAACAGTAGTGTGGTATTCGCGGCCGTCGCCGATGGCAGCGGCGGCTGGTACATCGGTGGAAGTTTCAGCCGTATCGGCGATGTGAGCCGAAACGGGCTCGCCCGGCTCAAAAGCGACGGCAGCCTAGACACCGAGTTCGCTCCGCCACTACCGAGATATGCAGGAGTAGGGTCGATCGTCCGCCACGGCAATGTCGTCTACGTGGGTGGAGGAGAGTTCGGTGCGGGCATCCCCAACGGCGTTGCCGCTTTCGACGCGAGAAGCGGAAAGAAGCTCTGGCAGGTGTCGACCGGGAAGGAAGGCCTTGTCGGCATCGACGCTCTCGCCTTTGCGAGTGGAACCCTCTTTGTCGGCGGCGCCTTCACGAAAGTAGCCGGAGTTCCGCGAGACGGCATCGCCGCACTCGACCCGAGGACGGGCAAGCCGACTCCCTGGAATGTCCGACTGATATCGGGAGATGGAAAGAGCGTGGCGGGTGTCAACCAGATGAGCAGTTCAAACGGCGTCATCTACTTCACAGGGTGGTTCGGGCTGGTCAACGGCGTAAAGAGGAACCTCTCGATCGCCGCCGTCAGCGCCCGCACCGGCCAGGTGACCGCCTGGAACCCCCAGCCCAGCTCCAACGAACCCTCTTACTTCATTGGGATTCTGGCCACGCACGGCCAGGTGCTGGTGGGCGGCAAGGACGGTTTTGCCTCCTATGACGCCCGCACGGGCAGAGTCCTCCCCTGGCCCGAACACCTGGAATACGGAGCGACCGTCTTCGCGGCCTCCGGCAACACGGTCTACCTGGGCGAGCTCTACGACGGTGGCCTATTCAGCGTCAGCGGAAAGCGGGTTCGCAACCTCGCTGCCATCGTCCTACCCTCGGGAAGAGGCACCAACTGGAGGCCGATGCTGTCTCCGGCCCCCGAGGTGCGGGCGGTTGCCGTCTCCGGCCAGAACGTGCTCGTGGCCGGCTGAGAAAGCGACGCTTTGAATGCCGGGTGGCGTTACCGCCGAGGCTTTAACATCGAGCCCACGGTGCGGCAACTAGGCCGAAAGACGCTATTGATTGCTCGATTGACGGTTTTCGCCGCCGCGCTTCCTCTTGCGTTTGCCGCCTGCAGCTCGGTCAAGACCTCGACCGTGAAGAAGACCTCCGTGCCCAGGGACCTGTACATCATCAACGCCAAGACGGGCGCAGTGAACCAGAACTTCCCCGACACGGATATCGAGAACTACGGCATTGCATACACTGCCGTTTCCGATGGCAGAGGCGGTTGGTACATCGGTGGGGGCTTTAGCCGCGTCGGCAAAGTGAGCCGAAACGGGCTCGCCCGGCTGAGAAGTGACGGCAGTCTTGACCTCGAGTTCGCCCCCCGACTGCCGAAGACAACGCGCGTGTGGGCGATCGCCCGCCAGGGAAACGTGGTCTATGCGTACGCTTTACCCAGCATTGTCGCTGCCTTCGACGTCACAAGCGGAAGAAGGCTCTGGCAGGTGCTGACTGACGCACCACCAGTGTATGATTTCTCCGGCGGAGGTCTGGCCTTCGCCGATGGAACGCTCTTCGTCGGCGGCGATTTCTCGAGGATCGCCGGAGTCCTGAGAAGCGGACTGGCTGCGCTTGATCCGAGGACGGGCAAGCCGACTTCATGGCGGGTGCGTTTGATCGCGGAAGGTGGACCAGCGGCGGTCGGCGCGATGAGTTTCTCAAACGGCCTCATCTACTTCGAAGGGAGTTTCGGACTGGTAAACGGCGCGAAGAGGAACCTCGGCATGGCCGCCGTCAGCGCCCGGACGGGCGAAGTGACTCCTTGGAACCCCCAGCCGAGCGTCGACCTCTACGAAGCGACGGCTATCCTCGCCACCCATGGCCAGGTGCTGGCGGGCGGCAAGGGATTCGCCGCCTACGATGCCCGCACGGGCAGAGTCCTTCCCTGGTACAAGCGCCTCGGGGGCTGTCCGAACGCCTTCGCCGTCTCCGGCAACACGGTCTACCTGGGTGCGTTTCCCTATCAGGGCTGCAGCATCATGACCAGCGCAGGCGGAAGGCCGGTTCACAACCTCGCTGCCGTCGTCCTCCCCTCCGGGAGGGTCACCAACTGGAGGCCGATCCCGTCTCCGACTCCCTACGTGAGGGCGATCGCCGTCTCTGGTCAGAACGTGCTCGTGACCGACTGACCCGACGTCGAGAAAGGCCGCCTCCACACCGGAGCTTGGCATCTCCTGCTTCGGTGACGCGCCAAGCGACGCTATCGCTAAATCGCCGTCTGCAGCACACGCTCGTTTCGCGGCACCGCGGGGAGCAGCGTGGGTTTGAACAAGAGTTGTTCGCTCGTCGAGCGATCGGACTTCAGAAGGTGCTCCTGAGCAGCAACATCGTTGTGTTTTCGGCAACGAGTGGGGGAGGGAGGATTCGAACCGGATGTCTTCTCGTCTCTGGCGAGTCGCTGGGCGTGCAGCGCCGGAGGGGATAGTCCTTCGGACAGACCCGGTTCGGACAGACCCGGAGAGCGATGTGCGGCCAGCGACTCGAGGCGGATCGGGGAGGCCAGTCGCGCCTGGCCGCACCGATCTGCCGGCCAGTGACGAGAATGGGCCGTAAAGGATTCGAACCTGTGTTTCTCGCGTCTCTGGCGGGTCGCTGGCCGTGCAGCGCCGGAAGGGACAGTGTTGATTACACGGCCCTGGAGAGCGATGTGCGGCCAGCGACCCGAGGCGGTGGCGGAGCCGGGCTTCGCCCGGTGGTAGCCGCCGCCGGCCAGTGACGCGAGATGGAGCCAGGCGGGGCACGTTCGAACCCTCGAGCCGGGGTTGAGCTTTCTAGGGTCGGTGCGCTCCACGACGAGTTGCTCCGTAGAGCCTTGGTCAATCCTCGTGAACCTCGGTCTGTTCCCGCCAAGGTGAGCCCGGTGCTCGAGACCGTAACACTGGTGCTCGAACTAGCTGGAAAGCCGATGCCGGCACGCGGGATTCGCGCGGCTGCTTGCGAGCTCGCCGGTGAGCCACTGCTTTCGAAATCGGTGAAGGCAGCGCTCTCCGCAAACGTAGCGGGTGAACATCCGCGCTTCCGAAGGGTNNNNTCCCAGACCATCTGCCGTCAGGGGAGAGCACGCTTGCCCAGGGGACACCGCGTCTTCCGTCGTCGTTACTCCGAGTCGCCAGTCTGGAAGAAGCTCGCGATAGCGCCTGCCGAACCGGCGATGACGAGCACGGCCCAGATCTCGAGGAAAACGTCGACGACTCGACCTGGAACGCTGAGCGGATTCTTGATCTGCGACGAGACCGTCAGGAGCTGCACCGTCGTGAAGAAGAACGCGTCGAACAGGGTATGGATGTCCGTTTGCTTGACGTTCCGCTCGAAGGCGTAGACGAGTGCCGTCCCGATTCCATCGATCACCGCAGTCAAGATCAGCACGAGCAGGAGCCGGCTGACGAGCCGCCTGTGCCGCTCCTCCCAAGTCCCAAGACGCTTCAGCTCTTCGCGGATCATCGTCGTCCATTCTACGAGCACCCCGACAGAAACCCATTCCAACCTCGCCGTCGGAACTGCGTCGTCGAGCCTAGCCTTCGCCGTCTGTCTCTCGCGACTCGATTCTTACTTGGTCCGATCAGGGAAGCGATCGTCGTGCAGCACCGTCATCAGACCCTCGAGCGTCGACCGAAGAGCGCAACGAGGAGCGCGACGACCAACACGATGAACAGGAACTTGGAAAGGAAGACACCCCCTCCGACTGCGAGCAGCAGAAGCAGCAGCACGAGCAACCAGATCATTTCTTGATCTCCAGGATTGGGGTATTTGTCTACCGCTCGACGAAGCGGTTGCGAACGTCGGTCGTGTCTCCACCACTAGGGCAGGACTCGGTTACCTGATAAGACCAACTTCCTTATCCGGCGAGGGTGCGCGGGGTACCCGCACGTGGGCGAGAAGGTGCAGAAACTAGAGGAATGAAGAATGAAGCCGCTCTCCGCTTCGTAGCCTCCGAGCAAGGGACTGGGGCGGATTGCCCCAGCCCGAGTGTCGATAGCTACTAACGCGTGTTCTTCTTCACGCTCTTCTTCGCGCCCTTGAGCACGTTCTTCACCTTGCCCTTGGCCTGGTCAAGGTGGCCCTCTGCCTCGAGGCGCTCGTTGCCCGTCGTTGCCCCTGCAACCGTCTTCGCCTTGCCCTTGGCCTTGTCGAGCTTCTCGTCCATTTCCGCCTCTTTCCGGTCGAACCGTGTAGCAACACTAGCGGTTTCCCATTCCGTGTTAGTGATACCGGGGCATCACATGCACGCGCCGTTACGTCGGCGGGTTCGCCGCCGCGTTAGCCGCTGACGCACTTCCACCACATCGCGACACAACGGGATCCGTGACGGCGACGCCGTCACGTGGCAACGCCTCGGGGAACATTCCTGAACACTGGGGCACGCGCCACTCACGCGCTTACTAAACCGTCTGTATCGGACTCTGGGGGCGGCTCGCTACTGGGCTCGGCGGGGTCCCTGTGTGCCGGCCGACCGGCTAAGCGAACTCGATGGGCCCCGCTCGTTCCGTTTCGAACCCCTCCCCAGATGGGAATGACAAAGCGACAGTCGCCGGCATGGGCTGTTCTCAGCGGGGAGGATGAGCATGAACAGAGGTGCTGGTCTGATGGGGTTCGGAGTGGTTCTGGTTGTAGTGGGCGCCATACTGGAGTTCGCTGTTACGGCCAGCGCGAAGGGCTTCAACGTCCACACGGTCGGGGTCATCCTGCTCGTCGTGGGCATCGTGTCGTTTGTCGTTGGTCTCGCGCTGATGGTCTCCGGCGGCTCACGCAGGAGTAGCGTCCGCGAGGAAACGCGCAACACGCCCGGCGGACAGGAGCGCACCGTGGAGCAAAGAGACAACCTGGTTCCATAGTGGCGCTATGTCGATCGCGACGTATTCGGACCGTAGCAACCGCAGGCGATAGGCCCGATCCGCGTTGGACGCCGAAGATAGCCCGCGTTGGTGATGAATTAACGCACCCCACACGGCAACGGGGGAGTCAACGGGGGAAGTCGTTATCTGCGCAGCACTAATCGTCCGCGTCTATGCGGACTTGAACAAGGAGACGCAATCGTGGTCGTAGCATCACTCGGCATCGGTGTCATTGGAACAATCCTCGTCGTCATCCTCGTCGTCGTGGCGATCCTGTTCCTCTGGCGCCGCCGCTGAAATCGCCAGGTTGCGACGTTATCGTTCGAGGGGAGAGCAACCCTTTTGCCACAACGGAGGGAAGTGATCGAATGTACGGATTGACCCGCGCTTCGATGACGCTGATCGCGGCCGGCGTCGTCGGGTTTCTGATTTGGATCGCGACGACGATCAACGATCAAGCCACCGGCGGGTACTGGGCCGTCTGCGGGCTGATCGCGGGTGCGGGCCTCGTGATGGCCGTGTCCCAACTACTAGGTGGGTGGACGAAGTGGGGCGTGCCGCGCCTTTCTGCGACGGTCTTTTTCGTGGCGTTCATCCCGGTACTGATCGCAGCGGGCTGGGTCGTCGTTTCGCACCAGCCCGGCGGGAACTGGGCTAGTCACCACGTGCTGTCGTGGTCAAGCGACATCCACATCCGCGGCTTGGTGAACGACCTGGCGAACTACGTCAGCGTGCTCGCCTTCGGGATCGGCCTCGTGTTCGGCTACTCGTTTGACACGACCGGTCCACGGCAGCGCGCGCTCGTCGTCGACGGGCACCAGGACGTCGTCACGCCTGCAGATCAGCGCACCTCGGACGAGCCGCTCACGGCGGAGGGGACCGCTGCGGGACCCGGCACGCAGCCGAAGGCCTCTCGGTTCGGTCTCGGACGGAGACGGCGTGAGCCGGTCTCCTCCGAGGGTAAGCCCGTCGACGAGGACGCACCGACCCAGACGACCGACCACAGCTGACGAAGCGGGATACGAGCCGCCCCTCGGCATGCTCCGAAGGGCGGCTTGGGCTTGCCTCGCCCGACCTGACCCCGTTCGTCGGTCCACGGGGTGCTGCCCGAAGCAGGCGGAGCAGCTGACCGGCTTCCACGCCGGTGTCAGCCCGGGCAAGCTTGAGATCCGCTTCTCCGGCGAGACCGAGCTGGCCCGAGGCGCTAGAGCGTTCCTCGCGCCCCTCACCACTCCACGACCACATGCAGCGACCCGTGCTGCTCAAGCACGATGACTGAGGTCTTGTCGTGGTGGCGGCGGAAGAGCAGGTCGACGCTCCCCTGGCCCACCTGCAGGCCGCGCACGGTGACCTCGCCGAGCCAGTCCGGCAGTTCTGGACGGACAATGCGGAGGGTGTGCTGAGTCGCGTCCGGCTCCAGCCCGAGCGCTGTTCGCAGCATGTAGGGGATCGCCCCGGCGGCCCAGGCTTGCGGCGAGCAGGCGACCGGATAGCGCACCGGCTCGGGCGAATCGCCGCGCGCAAAGCCGGCGAAGACCTCAGGCAGGCGGTAGTTCGGGAAGCGAGTCGCCGCCTCGTAGACGGCCGTGAACACGCTCAGCGCTTCCTTGTCGAAGCCGTAGCGCTTGAGCCCGGCGGCGATCAGGGCGTTGTCGTGCGGCCAGATGGCTCCTACCTGGTAGTCGAGCGGGTTGTAGGCCGACTCACCCTCAGCCATCGTGCGCACGCCCCAGCCGCTGAACATCCGTTTCGAAACGAGCATGCGCGCGACCGACCGAGCGTGCCCGGCGCCGACGATTCCCGACCAGAGCGCCTGGCCGGGATTGGAGGAGATCGCCTCGGCGGGTCGTCCGTCCTTCTGTAGGGCGACCGCGAGATAGCGACGGTCGGGTAACCAATAGGCGCTCTGGAAGCGCCTTCGCAGCGCCTTGGCCGCCTTCTCGAGGCGCTCGGCCTCGTTGGGGCGATCGGTGAGGCGATACAGCCAGGCCGTATCGAGGCGCGCGCGGTAGACGTACCCCTGCACCTCGACCAACGCGACCGGCGGCTCGGCGGCGGAGCCGTCGGCGTTTGCGATCGAGTTCCCGGAGTCCTTCCAGCCCTGATTGGCGAGGCCCTTCTCGGAACGGGATACGTAGTCGACAAAGCCGTCGCCGTCGTGGTCGGCGATCTCGTCGAGCCAGTGGAGAACGCGCTCGACGTTCGGCTCGAGCTTGCGGAAGAGATCGAGATCGCCCGTCCAGCGCACGTACTCGGCTAGCAGGCAGAGAAAGAGCGGCGTCGCGTCGACCGTGCCGTAGTAGGGCGTCTGCGGCACCTCGCCTAGGTTCGCCATCTCCCCAACCCGAAGCTCGTGGGGGATCTTGCCCGGCTCCTCGTCGCGCCACTCGTCGTGGCGGCGCCCCTGGTAGCGCGCCAGCAGGATCAGCGTCTCGGCAGCGACGCGGGGGTCATTGGCGACGGTTTCGAGCGCCGTGACGATGCTGTCGCGGCCGAAGAGGCAGACGAACCAGGGCACCCCGGCGGCGAAGAAGACCTCGCCGCGCTCGCGCGTCGCGAGCATCTGTAGGTCGGCGAAGGAGCGATCGAGGACGCGGTTGAAGAGGGAGTTGTCGGACGAGATGCTCACGCCCGAGAAGCTGGGCCAGCGCCGCCGCCGCGATCCCGGCGTCGTCTCGAGCGCTCCTTTGCCCATGTCGGAGATCTCGACGACGACGCGTATGCACTTGCCGGCGCCGGGGGAGAGCTCTATGCGGTAGTGGGCCGCGCCATCCGGGCTCGTCCGGGTAGGAGCCGGTTCGAAGGAGAGCGTTGTCGTGCGCACCCGCCCGTCGGCGCCGTCGTACTGAAACACGAGCCGGTTGTCCGTCCAGTTCGGCTTGTGCAGCGTCCCCCGCTGCCCAACCTCGGCGCCGCGGATAACGAACATATCGTCGAAGCCGGCCGCGAACTCGAGCACGAACTCGAGCGTTGTCGCCGCGAGCCCGAAGTTGCGTACGAAGATCGTTTCGATGACCTGCTCGCCGAGCCGCCGCTCGCGGCGGATGCCGATCTGCTGCTTTGGAATCACGTGACCATGCTTTAGTTCGAGATCGGGATTGGTGAGCTCGCTAACCGAGCGATCGTCTTCGATCGCGCTCGAGAGCAGCACCGAGAGCGGCTCATGGCCTAGACGTAGGAGCGCACGGTCGAGAAAGCGGGTGTCGTGGAAGTAGAGGCCGTGCGCCGGCGAGACCGAGGAGTCGATGTCGCCGGCGCCGGTACAGAGGCAGAAGACTCCGCCCGACTTCGTCGTCAGCGTCTCACCGACGTCCGCGATCAGCGTCGAGGCCCCGTGGGTAAACACTCGGCTGGTGGAGGGGCGTGCCATCGATCGCTCAGGCGAACTTGGGGTAGAGGGGCATGCCAGCGAGCGGCATCTCGGTCAGCGCGAGCTTGCTCTCGATGCCGCCGTTGTTGACGATCAGATCGAGCCCGCCGAGCTCTTTAGCCGCCCCGGAGGCGAGGCGCCGCTTTGCTCGGGCCCTTGAATCGGCCACAGCCTGGAGACCATTCCCGCTCTGCAGTGCTGAAGCACTGGATGGTTGGTCCTGTCGTCGACATCGGGATTTCCCCCGGCCTTTCACGTCGAGGTGGGTGTGGCGCCGGGCCGGCGTTGGATCTGCTCGAGGCTGCGGCCGCGTGTTTCGGGGACGCGGGCGAGCATGAAACCGATCGCCAGCAGGCCGATCGCGGCGTAGAGCCAGAAAGCGCCGGCGCGGGTGAGCGCGCCGGCGAGGGTGAGGAAGGTGAAGGAGACGGCGAAGTTGGTGGTCCAGTTGACGACAGCTGCGCTGCTCTCGGCGGGGCCACGGACGTTCAGGGGGTAGATCTCGGAGATCATCAGCCAGAAGACGGGGCCGAGGCCGACGGCGAAGGAGGCGATGTAGAGCAGCAGCGCCCCGAGCGCCATCTCCGGAGCATGCTGCTGGAGCCAGCCGAGCTGGAAGAAGAGCCCGAGTGCAACCAGCGCGACAACCAGGCCCGAGGTACCGACGAGCAGTAGCGGCCGGCGGCCGACACGATCGAGCAGCAGGATCGCGACGATCGTGAAGACGATGTTGGTGAGACCGATGAAAACGGTCTGGGTCAGCGCGCTGCCCGAGCCGATGCCCGTGAAGGAGAGGATCGTCGGGGCGTAGTAGATGACGGTATTGATTCCGACCAGCTGCTGGAAGGCGGCCAGGCCAATGCCGACGATGAGCATCGGCCGCAGCTGCGGTTGCAACAGGGCGCGGTGGCCGGCCTTGTGTTTGGCGGCCTGCTCGATCTCGTGCAATTCATCGTCGACGGCGTCTGTTCCGCGGATGCGGCGCAGCACCCGTCTGGCGTCGTCGTGGCGACTCTTTTCGACGAGCCAGCGAGGGCTCTCGGGGACGAAGAGCATGCCGATCGCAAGCGCGAGGCCGGGTATGGCGGCGAGCCCGACCATCCAGCGCCAGTTGCCGGGCACGCCCTTGAGCCCCCAATCGGCGATGTAGGCGACGAAGATGCCGCTCGCGAGCATCAGCTGGTTCAGGGTGACCGTGCCGCCGCGGATCTTGCTCGGCGCGATCTCGGAGATGTACATCGGCGCGACGAACGAGGCGGCACCAACCGCGAGCCCGAGCACCAGCCGCGCGCCGACCAGCTGCCAGACACTTTGCGCAAGCGCCGATCCGATCCCGCCCGCAACATAGATCCACCCCGCGCAGATGATCGTCCGCCGGCGGCCGAGCAGGTCGGCGAGCCGCCCGGCAACAACGGCGCCGACGACGGCCCCGACCAGAAGCGAGGCGACAATCGCCTGCTGGTCGAAGTTCGATTCGGCGTGCAGATCGTGCTTGACGTAGAGAAGCGCGCCGCCGATCACGCCCGTGTCGTAACCGAACAGGAAGCCGCCGATCGCGGCCACGATCGCAACGCGCAGCACGAACCGGTTCTGCGCAGCTGCCGCTTCCCTGATGAACTCAGTCACACACGCCCGTAATGCATCGACGGCCCGCTCAGCCTGCGTCTCCTCAAAGCCCCTGGCACCCGGAACGGCGCCGGCGCTATCCGGCGAGCCGGGTGACGCAGAAACTCCATCCGCGCAGTTTAGTGCCCCCACAACAGCGAGCGACTCGCACTCCGGTCGCCTGACCCGCCAAGTCTCAAGCGCTCATCCGGCAGCGATGTCCGGCGCTGCGTTCGTCTTGGCGGTCTCCTCCACGAGTACTACAGAGCCGCAGNNTTGACACCCTTCACTTTCACGACCCGCTTCCCCGCAGCACCCAACGGTCTTGTGAGACGCTGAAAGACCCAGTAGCGGTCGCGTCTTCAGACCAAGCCGCCTTCGCTCTCGACGCCCTTGGGTAACTGGCTACTTGAGGATATTCACGGCGCGGGCGGCAGCAAGGAGGACTGTGATCGCCGAGACGCCCGACTGGATCAACATCAGAAACTTCGTTCGGCGCGTTAGCGGCATCGCGTCGGTTGGGCTAAAGGCGATTGCGTTAGTGAACGCGATGTAGACGTAGTCGAGTAGGTGAGGCCTCCAGCCGGGTTCTGCGAGCTGCGGATTCTCGCTCTGCGGGAACTGGAAGTCAGGAGGAGGCGGGCTCGGCTCGCATCTGCGGACCGGGCCGCCGCGATCGAGTTCCCAGAACCAGAGGCCGAAGACGATCACGTTCGTCGCCCAGATTGCGAACGCCTTGAGCAGAAGCTCGCCGCCACTTTTCTCCTGACCGCTGATCAGCGAGCCGATCAGCGCAATCAGACTAAGTGCGTTCGCGGCACTGACGACGGCGAGGAGCGCCACCGCAACCATGCGTCGGTGGCCGAGCTGCACCAGCCGCCGACGCGGCCGCTGCCAGGCGAGCGGAAGCAGCATAAGCAGCTCTGGCCCGACTGCCACCAACCACGTCCACCAGGGGAGTCCCCACTGCTTCCACCCCCGTTCGCGGCTGACGATTGCAAGCAACAGCTGGAGCGCGATCACGAGCACGACGGCAGGCGCCGCCTCCCAGCGCGACTCGACCTCCGCCTCGTGGAATACGGTCTCGACCACCAGGCGGATTCTGCGCCTGCGCCCAACGAGACTCAACCCCGGCAAACCTTTTCGCCCTCCAGCGTGAGTTCACATGGTCTCGGGCCAGGTCGCCGCAAGGAGGGTTGAGCTTTTCTTCGGCGAGGACCCCGGATCCACATCGAAGGAGCCTCCGGTTCGGCTTTGTACAGGGTTAGCCCGCGAGATCCTCCTCAGGCAGTTTCTGCAGTGCCAGGGGTGCCTATAACCGCCCTTGACGACTGCATAGTCGTAGAGACAAACGTAGAACCTCCCCCAAATGGGCGGTGGCGGATACGAACCTCGAAGCCGCTTTTGGGGGTTTGGACGTCGCACCTTGGTTCATACCAAGCGGAGCACGTTCGAACCTTTTGGAACTGAACGGGCTCGAACTCAATGCCTCTCGCGTCTCTGGCGGGTCGCTGGTCGTGCAGCGCCGGAAGGGACAGTNNGACGCGAGATGGAGCCAGGCGGGTTCGAACCGCCGACCTTCTGGCTGCCAGCCAGACGCTCTCCCAACTGAGCTATGGCCCCGGGTAAGGGCTAATTGTAGCTTCGAAACGAGTGCGCTCGAAGAGAATCGCTCTCGCTTTCTCGGGGTGCCGCTGGGCGTGCTTCGCCGGAGGGGACNNGCCTGCTCGATCTCGACCTGGGGAACGTCGCCCCAGAGGTCCTCGAGGTCGTAGAAACGGCGCGTGTCGGGGGTGAAGACGTGCAGGACGACATCGAGGTAGTCGGCGATGACCCAGTTGCCGTCCCGCTCTCCGTCGACAGAGCGCGGCATTAGCTTCTCGCGCTTCATGCCGACGTGGACTTCGTCCGAGATCGACTTGGTCTGGCGCGGGTTGCGACCGGAGCAGATGACGAAGTAATCGGTGAAGACGCACACCGAGCGCATGTCGAGGACAACGATTTCTTCGGCCAGCTTCTCGGCCGCCGAAGCGGCGATACGGCGTGCTTGCTCGAGCGAAGTCAGTGTGATACGTCAGTCCTTTGTCGGTCTTCTCTCGCAGTGTAGCCCCGGCGGATGCCGGAGCTAACGCTTGTAGAGACCGAGGTCGGTGATCTCAGCGACTACCTCGCTCGGAACGAGATCACCGATCGGCAGCCCTTCACGCACGCGCGCCCGGATCTGCTCGGAAGAGACCGGGTGCGCGGGGATCGGGAAGAAGCTGACCCGCTCGGGTTGGGCGAGCGCGGCCAGAACTGGGCTCAACGCCTCTTCTTCGTAGCCGGGACGGCTTGCAACCGCCAGGCGGGCCAGCTCGAGGATCGCGTCGGGCTCGTGCCAGCTCCGGAACCCGGCAAACTGGTCGGCGCCGACGAGAAGGGTCAGGTCGTCGTGGCTCTCCCTGAGCAGACGCAGCGTGTCGACGGTGTAGCGCGGCCCGCTCGACTCCAGCTCGATCCGCGAGATCTCGAGCTGCGGTATGCCGGCGAAGGCAAGCTCGGTCATGCGGCAGCGGATCTCGGCGGGAGTGGCGACGGTCTTGTGCGGCGGGTCGCCGGCCGGGACGACAAGCAGACACTCGAAGTCGAAGCGCTCGAGCGCGCCGCGGACGAGTGAGATGTGACCGAGGTGGGGCGGATCGAAGGCGCCGCCGAAGACACCGGTCGTCACCTCTCCTCCTCCTTGCCTGCGATCTCGATCACCGATTCGTCGCGTGCGCCCGCTTGCGCCAGCGCCTCGGCAAGCTCCGCCTCGTCGGGCACCTCACCGACGATACGGAAGCCGCGATCGGTGCGGTAGATGCGATATGGCCGCCTCCGGCGAGGGCGCGGCCGGTAAACGAGGAACTCGGCCAGGCCCTCGCTGTTTTCGTCCTCTGTCGCGCTCGGCTCGGGGCGGAGCGAGCAGAGGCGGAAGAGTGCTTGCTTGAGCTCTCCCGCACCCTCTCCGGTCGCGCAGGAAAGAGCAATCACAGCGGCGACTCGCTCGTCACGAAGCTCGAAGGGCGGTGGCGCACCCAGGTCGACCTTGTTCAGGACAACGATCTGCGGGCGCTCGTCCAGGCCGGCGCCGTAGGCGGCGAGCTCGGCATCGATCACGCGGAAGCGCTCGAGTGGATCGCCCTCCGAGCTGTCGATGACGTGGATGAGGAGCTGCGCGCGCTCGAGGTGGGCCAGGAACTCGTGCCCGAGTCCGTACCCTTCGCTCGCGCCCTCGATCAGCCCGGGTATGTCGGCGACCGTCAGCTGACGACCATCCGGGCCGTCAACGGTGCCGAGCACCGGCGCGAGCGTGGTGAAGGGATAGTCGGCCACCTTGGGCTTGGCGTTCGAGATCCTCCGTAGGAGCGAGGACTTGCCGGCATTCGGGAGCCCGGCCAGCGCCGCGTCGACGACCAGCTTCAGGCGCAGGTCGAGCCAGCTCTCGTCGCCAGGCTCCCCCGTCTCGGCGAACCGGGGAGTGCGCCTGACCGGCGTGGCGAAGCGGCGGTTTCCCCGTCCTCCGCGTCCGCCGCGGGCGGCAATCACACGCGCCCCGACGCTGGCGAGGTCGGCCACTAGCTGGCCATCCTCGTCAAGGATCTGGGTGCCGACCGGCAGGTGCAGCTCGACCGTCCCTCCATCGGCGCCGTGCTTGTTGCGACCGAGCCCGGGCTGGCCGCGACCGGCTTTGATCTCGTGCCGGGAGCGCAGCTTGGAGAGGTCGCGCAGCTCTGGATCGACGATCAGGACGATGTCGCCGCCGTCGCCGCCGTCGCCGCCGTCGGGCCCGCCCCTGGGCACGAACTTCTCGCGCCGGAAGGAGAGGCTGCCGTCTCCGCCCCGCCCGGCCTGGACGAAAACGCGAACGTGATCGTGGAAAGGAGACTCGCGCGTACCGCGCTCGTCGCTGTTACCGCCTGGAGACATGTGTGTAGCTTGGCTGTCCGGCGCGCCCAGCGCCAGTCGGATCGCTCAGCCGGGTATTAGGAATCGACCGAGATCGAGCGACGCGTGCCCGAGCGATGAAAGCCGACCGTGCCCTCGCGCATGGCGAAGATCGTGTGGTCGCGGCCGAGCCCGACGCCGGGGCCCGGATGGAACCTGGTGCCGCGCTGGCGCACGATGATCATCCCGGCCTTGACCTTCTGACCGGAGAAGATCTTGACGCCGAGTCGTTTGGACTCAGAATCGCGGCCGTTCTTGGAGGAACCGAGACCTTTTTTGTGTGCCATTTCTATTGCTCCGTCTTCTTACGAGGTGCCGCTCGCTTGGGAGCCGGTTTCTTCGCTTCCTCAACCTTAGCCGTGGCGGGCGTCTTGGTGGCAGCTTTGCTGGCCGCCGGCTTCTTGGCCACCGGCTTCTTGGCCGCCGGCTTGGCGGGAGCCTTGGCCACGGTTGCTTTCGGCGCGGCGGGCTTGGCGGCCGGTTTCACCGGGGCCTTCGCCTCGGCCTTGGGTGCGGCCGGCTCTGCCGCCTGAGGCTTGGCAGGTGCCACGGCGGCGGTCGTGGTCTTGGCTGCGGTGGTCACCTTGCCGGCATCGATCGCCTCGATCTGGATCTGCGAGAGCTTGGCTCGGAAACCGGTGTGGCGGCGATAGCCCTTCTTCGCCTTGTATTTGCCGATACGGATCTTCTTGCCGAGCGTGTGATGGAGGATGCGCGCGCTGACGGCGCCGGCACCGGGCTTCAGGTTCAGGGAGCCAGCGTCGACGAGCAGCACGTTGGGCTGGAAGACGGCTCCCTCGTCCTGGGGAAGCCGGTCGACAAGCAGGCGCTCGCCCTCATGGACAACGTACTGCTTTCCACCGACTCCGATAACTGCGTAGCTCATCTCGCCCCTCGACGCTCAAATCGCGGGCAGCTGCCCGCGAACCGGGGCGCATAGTAGCAAGACGGCCCGGTTTTCGGTTGAAGAATCCTCTTTACGGGCTACCCGTTTCGCCCGATTTCTCGGGAGCCGGGACCGGTGCGAGAGTATTCTCGCCGGCCGCCCCCGCGCCACCGGCCTGGGACGGCTTACGGTGCCTGCGCCCGCCGCGGGAGCCGCGCCGGGTGCGTTTTTTCGGCCGCGGCGCCTCGCCCTCTTCGGGCGTGGGCTCATCTGACCAGCTCGGAGCTGACGTACCCGCCGCTTCGGACGGCTGTACAGGTGCCGGCGTAGGTGCTTGGACAGCGGGAGCGGGACGCGGAGGGCGCCGTCTCTGCGCCGGCGGACGGGTTGCGGGCTTCTCGGGTTGTACCGTTTCGGCA
>PMZQ01000030.1:22702-37847 GCA_003170155.1 Actinomycetota bacterium
GCCTGGGCGGGCTTGTGCCGCCTGCGTCCGCCGCGAGAGCCGCGCCGGGTCCGCTTCTTTGGCCTTGCCGGTCCCTCCTCCGCCTCGTTCTCCACGATCGAGCTCTCCGCAACCGTGGTCACGGGAGGCGGCCCGGGCTCGACGGCGGCGTGCATCTCGACGGCAGGAGTGGGTTCGGTTTGAGTCTTGGGCTGCGCCTTCTTCGCCGGCGCGCGCGTCGGGCGCTCGGCCACACTCTCGGCCGTGAGCGGCTGGTAGGGCTCCTGGCCGAGCTCGGTCAGTGTCGCATAGGCGCTGTCTTTGAGCGCACGCTCGATCCGAACCTTCACCTTCTTCCCAACGAGTGCCGCAGCGCCGGGAACGTTCACCTCGTACTCGCCGACCTTGCCGACTCCGGCCTGACTGTCGTAGAGTCCGACCTCGACCAGCGTCAGCTCGAGCTCGTCGCCCTCTTCCACCGGCGTGACCGGTTTCGTCGCCTCGAGCGATCCCTCCGCCGCGACAACCAGGTGGTCGAGTGCATCGCTGTCGACCAGTTCCAGGAAGAAGCGGCGCTTGCTGCGCTCCTCGATCTCCACCAGCCGGACCGCGCCCGGCCCGATCAGCAGGCTCGCCACCCGGGCGTTGGCCTCGACGCGGAAGGCTTTGCTGCGTGAGCCGGCTGCGATCACGCGCAGGCGGCGCTCGAGATCGATCGCGGCCGAGTCCTCGGAGAAGACGATCCCGTCGCCTAAACAGACCGGGCAGGGCTTGGTCAGGATCTCTCGCGGCCCGTCGGTGACGTTCTGGCGCGTCATCTCCACCAGCCCGAGCGGCGAGATCTCGACCACGTAGGTCTTGGTGCGGTCGCGCTCGAGCTCGCTGCGAAGCGCTTCCTCGACGGCGGCCCGGTTCTTCGGGTTGGCCATGTCGATGAAGTCGATGACGATGATGCCGCCGACATCGCGCAGACGGAGCTGGCGCACGACCTCCTTGACCGCTTCGAGGTTGTTCTTCGTGATCGTGTCCTCGAGGCGCGCGGCGGAAGAGCGGGAGCGCGAGCCGACGAAGCGACCGGTGTTGACGTCGATGACGGTGAAGGCCTCGGCGTAGTCGAAGACCAGGTAACCGCCCGACGGCAGGTCGACGCGACGCGAGAGAGTCGAGCGAATCTCGGCGTCAACGCCGTAGGACTCGAACAGCGGCGTTGGCTCCTTGTAGCGCACGACCCGTTCGGCCATGTGCGGAGACGTCTTCTTCAGGTAGCCGACGATGCGCTTGTAGGTGCGGTCGTGGTCGACGAAAGCGCGCTCGAAGTCGCCGGTGAAGAGGTCGCGGGTGACGCGCAACGGCAGCTCCGCCTCCTGATAGACGAGCGCCGGTGCCTTGACGCCCTTGGCTCGGTCCTCGATCGACTTCCAGAGCCGCTCGAGGAAGACGAGGTCGCGCTCGATGTCCTCAGCCGAGGCGCCCTCGGCCGCGGTGCGAACGATGATGCCGCCCTTCTTGCGCTCGAGCGCCTTGACGATCTCGCGCAGGCGCGAGCGCTCTTCGTCGGGGAGGCGCCTGGAGACGCCCAGCCCCTCGCCGTTGGGGACGAGGACGACGAAGCGTCCGGGCAGTGAGATGTCCGTCGTTAGGCGGGCGCCCTTGGTCTTCATCGGATCCTTGACTGCTTGGACGAGGATCTCCTGGCCGCGCTGGATCAGTTCCTGGATCTTGCGGCCCTGACCGCGGCCCTCGAGCTCGGGGATGACGATCTCGTCGACGTAGAGAAAGCCGTTCTTCTCGAGCCCGATCTCGACGAAAGCGGCCTCCATCCCGGGCAGAACATTGTCGACGGCGCCCTTGTAGACGTTGCCGGCGATCGAGCGGCTGTCGGGGCGCTCGAGGTAGACCTCTGCAACCTTCTCGTCCTCGAGCACGGCGACACGGCGCTCGCCTGCATCAACCGATACGAGCAGCTCGCGCTTGGCAGCCGGAAGCGGTGCTCGGCGAGGTGGTTGGCGCCGACGCCCGCCGCGATCGCGGCGCGACGAGGCACGACGCTCGGAAGCCTGCGAGAGCTGTGTAGCTGCGCCCTCGGACTTCTGTGCGGTTTGGCCTTCGGACTTCTGCCGCTCGGTACCGGACTTCTGCCGCTCGGTACCGGACTTCTGCCGCTCGGCACCGGATTTCTGCCGCTCGGCACCGGATTTCTGCCGCTCGCCGCCGGTCTTCTGCCGTTCAGAACTGGGCTTCTGGCGCTCGGCGCCGGGCTTCTGCTGCTCGGTACCGGGCCTGTTGCTTCTTCCGCGGCCGCCGCGACTTCCTCTGTGGCGCCGGGGACGCTGCGCTCCCGCTTGTGCGGGAGGGGCAGTCTCAGCTGGTTTCGGAGGCGTCGCCGTCAGTGGGGCGGAAGCCTCCTTCTTCTCTGTAGCGCTTTCGTTCTGGCGTCTGAACCAACGAGGCAAGGGAAACCTTCTCTTTCGCATGAGTGCGCGCGAGCGGCACCCGAGAAGCGGGCGCGCAGATCGCGCTGCACGGACTGAGGAAAAACTCCATCTCGTCGTTAAGGCTACCAGGGTTGGACGTCGACTCCCGGTCCGGCGCCGTCCGAGGGCGGTCCTAGGATCGGCTCAGGGCAGGATGAGAGCGATTCGATCGAAAGACGAGGTCCGTGAGCTGCTCGAGATCGAGGAAGCGGATGCCTGGTTCGAGTATCTGCGGGTAACTCGCGAGGTGCCCGCGTCGCGCTATGTCGAGGTCGAGATCTGGGCCTGGGCACGGCTTTGCGGGCGACTGCACTCGATCAAGGCCCGGCGCGCCGAACTGGTGCCCGTCGCCTAAGAACCTATTTCGGTAGGAATGTGCGTTCGAGGGGGTCGAGCCGTGGATGCCAGAGTTCGAACGGTCTGGACGAGCACTGGCGCCGCGGGGTGGCCGCTTTGGGCGTGTAGGCCCCTAGGGCTTGGTGCTCGAGAAGTACGCCAGCGCAGCCTCTCCAAGGACAAGCGTGCCAGCGTAGGCGATCGAGCCCTGCAGAGCCCAGGCCGGGAAGAGCGTCTCGCGCCGCACCACACGGGCGACCCGGCGAAGGCCGAGGCCGGCCACGAGTACCGCCGCGAGCTCGGCCGCGCGCAGTGGCTCGAGCCGGCGACCGCAGGCGAAACCGAGCTGCAGAATCAGCCGCGCCTGCTCGATGAAGAGCGCCGGCAGATCGGGAGCCGGGATGAAGACGGCGGCGCCGACGGCGGCCGAGCGGCGAGCCGAGCAGTGGATCAACTCTCTGCAGATCCCTGCGCGTAGAGCCGGAATACGAGCAGCCAGTGCCGCCGAGCCTCGCTCGAGCCGCTGCGCGAGAACTCGCCCCAGCTCGTCGATGGGCAGGTCGGTCGCGCTCTCGGCTCTGACGACGTCGGTCGCAAGCACGTTGGGGAGGAGATCGCTGCCCTCACCGATTCTGATGCAGACGATCGGGGCGCGCGCCAGCCCGGCGTCCCGGAGCTTGTGAACGTCAGTCCGGCTCGGCTCGCCTTCGAGCACGTAGACGACGGCCTCCGCCCGTGTGAGCTCCCCGTTCTCGACGACGCTACCGGGAGCGGCGTTCGGCGACAGCTCACGTACCAGCGCCGAGACGAGCTTGCGCGTGCCCGCCACGGCGAGTGGGCGCTCCTCGCGGGCCTCGAGCTCACGCTGCTCGGTCGCCAGGCGAAGCAACGCGCGAGTGGAGAGTGGCGGACGTTCGGGCATGAGCTACCTTAGCCCGCGCCGGCTGCGCTCGCCGCGCATCTGCATACCGATCAGCACTCCGAACGCCGCCAGGTTGGCGAACAACGAAGAGCCACCGACACTTACCAGTGGCAGCGGGATCCCGGTGATCGGCGCGATTCCCATCGTCATGCCGACGTTGACGAAAACCTGGAAGACGAGCATCGCGACGATGCCGCCGACCACCACCGCCTGGTAACCGTCCCTTGCGTTGACGAGCACCCGCAGGCCGCGCCAGACAACGAACAGGTAGAGCCCGAGCAGGATCGAGGTGCCGACGAAGCCGTGCTGCTCGCCGATCGAGGCGAAGATGAAATCGGTGTGGTTCTCGGGCAGGAAGCCGAGCGTGGTCTGCGTGGAGCCGAGCTCCCCGCGCCCGTGCAGACCGCCGGCTCCAAGCGCCACCTTCGACTGGGCGACGTTGTAGGTGGCGCCCTGGGGGTTGTAACTGGGGTGAATGAAGCCTGTAAGGCGATCGTTTTGGTATTTCTTGAGCACCTGAACGCCGAGCGCAGGCATGATCCAGAGGACGAGCGCGGAACCGATCAGCGCCACCCCCGCCAGCACCGCCATGTGCGACCAGCGCGTGCCGGCGATCAGGAGCACGGCGGCGGTGATCGCGGCGTAGACGAGCGCGGTGCCGAAGTCGGGCTGGGCGAAAACGAGCGCGGTCGGGATCGAGACCAGGATAAGCACGCCGAAGACGGTGCTTCGATCGCGAAGCGCGCGTCCGCGCTCGGCCATGAAGCCGGCCAGAGCGAGCAAGACCAGCAGTTTGGCGAACTCCGAGGGCTGGAACTGGAAGCTGCCGATCTGCAGCCAGCGCCGCGAGCCGCGTTTGGCGACTCCGATCAGAGGAACGAGCACCAGGGTCAGAATCGCGACGACGTAGAGCAAGCGCCAGTGCCGGCGGTAGAGCTCGGGACTGAGCGCGGCAGCAACGAAGAAGAGGACCGCGCCCACACCGACGTAGAGCTCCTGCTTGGCGAGGTAGTAGTGAGGCTGGCCGGGAACGTCGTGAGCGGTGACCCCGGCAACGGCCCAGAGGCCGTAGCCGACCAGTGCGGCGATCCCGATCAGCAGGATCCAGTCGAGCTGGCGCACCATCACCGCCAGCGGAAGCTCCCGTCCGTGCGACATCGAGGTGCCCAGTGGTTTCGCGGTCTCGAGCATCAGTCGGAATTCGTAACGGCCTGGTAGCTGCTGTTCTTGATGTGGAAGTAGGCCTGGAAGACCGCGCGCGCGGCAGGCGCAGCCGCAACTCCGCCGTGACCGCCGTTCTCGATCACAGCGCAGACGGCGATCTTGGGGTTGATCTCGGGCCCGTAGCCACACCACCAGGCTTGGCTGAACATGCGCTTGTACTGTTGCGAATACTTCTCGGCGGTGCCCGTCTTGCCGGCGATCGGGATCGGGAAGGTGCCGAAGACGGGCGTCGAGGTGCCGAGCGGATCGTGGGTGGCCAGGTCGAGCCCCTGGCGAATGGCCTGGAGGCGCTCGTTGAAGAGCGCTCCGGGGTTGATCGTCGTCGGTGCCGGCGACACGCCGGCGTCAACGACCTTGCCGTCGCGCTTGATCGAGTAGAGCAGGTGCGGGTAGACGAGCTTGCCGGTGGCGATCGCTGCGTACAGGCGAGTCATCTGAAGCGGCGTCACCAGCAGGTTCCCCTGGCCGATCGCCAGGTTGAGCGAGTCGCCGGGCTTCCAGGTGCGATCCTGCGACGCTGTGTAATGACTCTTCTGCCACACCTTCGTCGGCACAAGACCGGCCTGGTCTCCGATCTCGATCTTGGTGGACTGACCGAGGCCGAATTGCTTGGCCCAGAACTGAATCGGCTCCCCGGAGGTCTGAGGCAGGCTGTAGATCGCGCGGCCGAGCTGGTAGAAGTAGGTGTCGCAGGAGATCGCCAGCGCCGTCGGCAGGTTGATCATGCTGTTGGCGTTCGGATCCCAGTTCGAATACTTCTTGCCGTTGACCCACATGGCGCCGGTGCAATGCAGGTTCTGAGTGGGATCGAGCACGCCGGCCTGCATGGCTGCGATCGCGGTCACCGGCTTGAAGGTCGAGCCGGGCGGATAGAGGCCGCTCGTGGCCCGATCGATGGCGGGATAGTTCTTTTCCACTTGAGTCGCCGCTGTCAGGCCCCAGCGAGCCAGCTTGCTCGTGGTCACGCGCCCGGAGAACACCGAGGCCGGGTAGGTCGGGCTGGTGGCCATGGCGAGCACCGCACCGCTGTTGACGTCCAGCGCCACGATCGCGCCGCCGTCGGCATTCCAGCAGCCGTTGCATTGCGAGTTCCGCGCCGTCTGGATGCCGTCCTTAAGCGCCTTTTGGGCTGCCCACTGGAGCTTGGCATCGATCGTCAGGCTCACCGTGTCGCCGGGCTGCGGCTCGGGGTTCGGGATCAAATCGCTGCGCGGACGGCCCTGCGCGTCGATTCGCTGCGACGCCAGGCCAGGTTGCCCACGCAGGTAGCTGTCGAAGGCCGCCTCGACTCCTGATTGACCGACGATGTCGTTAGGCGCGATCTGGCCCGTGCTGTCGCTCTTTAGCTGCTCTTCATTTGCGATGCCGACGTAGCCGAGGATCTGCGATAGCGAGGTAAGCGGGCTGTGGGGATAGGTGCGGACGTAACGCGGCGCGATCTCGACGCCGGGGAACTGATTGGAGCGCTCGAGGATGTAGTCGCTCTGCCAGCGGTTGACGTCCTGCTCGGCGACGACCGGACTGAGGGGGTCGGTCTTGCGCTGCTCTACCTCGCGGATGAGCTTACGCGTCGGTATCCCGAGCACGCGGGCGAGGTTGCTGAGCACGGTGTAGCGTGTCGGTCTGTCACCTTCGCTAGGTAGTTCCGCATACCAGACGAGAACGGATTGACTGAGCCGGTTGTCGACCAGGACGCGCCCGTACCGATCCAGGATCGAGCCGCGCGGAGCCTGTAGGCGCACTGTGCGGATCTGATTGTCTTGGGCGATCTTCAGGTACTCGTTGCCGGAGATGACCTGAAGCGCCCAGAGACGAATAGCAAGGAAGGCGAACAGAGCGATGGCGATCGCGCCGAGGATTCCCACGCGCAGGATCGTCTGCTGGTTGATGTGCCAGGGCTCGCGCGTGCGCGAATCGCCGGGAATGAACGAGCCGTGGCCGGGGATCTCAGGCACGGAGCCTCACCTCAATCGCCCGTTCTTCGTCGCTCCTCTTCCGAACCACCCAGCGGCAGAGCACGTAGACGGGAGCGGTCAGGATCAGGTTCAGCAGCAGCTCCCCGGGGAGAGCACCGAACAGAAGCTGCCAGGCGGGTGCCGACTGGCCGAGCAGGAAGCGAACGAAAAGTCCGCCCAGCTCGTAGAGAATCGTGATCACGGCGACCGAGAGGAAGGGCGCATGAGCGCGATCGCGCCCGGTCGTCTCTCCGTAGCGCCCGGTCCAGAAGCCCGCGAGCGTCAATAGCAGCGAGGTCAAACCGAGCTGTCCGAAGACGGAGACGTCGTAGCAGAACCCGGCCGCGAATCCGGCGCCCGCGCCGAAGACGGAGCCACGCAGAAGCGCCAGCGAGACGATCGTCACGAGCAAGAGGCCGGCGCTACCGCGTCCGAGCGAGATGCCGGCGAACCAGCTCCCCTGCAGGATCGCCGCTATGAAGACGATCGGAGCCGCCTTCAGTGCCGGCCTCACGGACCGTTCACGCTCCTCGTCTTCGGAATCAGCACGATGACCGCGTAGAGCGCGGAGAAGTCGACGCTCGGCTCGACCTGGATCTGTATGTCCGGATTGACGTCGGAGCGGCTGTAACTGGTGATGCGCCCGATCGGGATTCCGCGCGGGTAGAGCGACGACAGGTCGATCCGGCGCCAACCCGAGGTGACGATCGAGTCGCCCACCTTCACGATCTGATCGACCTTGATCTCATCGAGCATGAGCACGTCGCTGCTGGTCGCCGGATGCTCGACGATACCCTGCGCTTCGGTCTTCGACTGCAGATCGAGGGCCGAAGCAGCGAAGCTCGGGTCGCTCACGAGCGTTACCTTCGAGGTGGTGGGCCCAACCTGGGAGATCCTCCCGACCAGGCCGTCCTCGTTGATGACGGGGTCGTTCACCCTGATCTCACGGTTCTCACCGCCGGCGATCACGATCGTCTGCTCGAAGGTGCCGGAGGCTGGAGTCATGACCTGGGCGTTGACCGGGTCGTAGTCCTGAGGGAAGTTCGGCGAGCTCTCGAAGTGAAGAACCGCCGCGAGATGCCGAGCCTCGTCTCCGTTGTTCTTTTGCTGCTCGAGCTGTTGAGTCAGGTGTTTCACGTCCTGGCGCAGCTGTTTGTTCTCCTTCTTGGCCTTGGACATGCTGTGTATCCAGCCGTAACCGTCCTCGAAGGGCCGGGCGATACGATCGGCGACCACCTGGAAGGGCCGCGTGGCCTCGCTTCCGTAGCCCTGGAAGCGGTGCAGCGGGCCGCTCGAGGACTCGCGGAAGGAGATGGTCAGAAGAACGAGCGAGAGCAGCACCAGCACGACGACGATCAATCGGCGTCGTATGGTCTTTCGGTCCCGAGCGAGCGTTGAGGAGGCGGAAGCTCGCTGCTCTGCAGAGCGCAGGACCGCCAGCTTTGCTGTGCGGTTGCGAGGCACGAAGCGCGTTAGTCTAGTCCGAGCGGCGACACCAGGCGCCGATCAACGAGCCCGGAACGGAAGCTCGGCCAGAGCTAGTACCGGCTGTTCTTTCGCCGCGAGCGGGCGCTGCGGTGGATCACGTCGAACTCCTCCAGGCTCTTGCCGGAGCCGATCGCCACGCAGGTGAGCGGCGACTCGGCGACGTGAACCGGCATGTGCGTCTCGCGGCGAAGCCGCTCGTCGAGGCCGGTCAGGAGCGCGCCCCCGCCGGCAAGCACGATACCGCGGTCCATGATGTCGGCCGCCAGCTCGGGAGGTGTGCGATCGAGGGTGGCACGAATCGCGTCGATGATCTGGACAACCGGCTCGTCGAGCGCCTGACGCACCTCTTCCGAAGAGATAACGACCGTCTTGGGGAGACCGGTGAGCATGTCGCGGCCTCGCACCTCGGCCTGGACCTCGTCGCGAAGCGGGTAGGCGGTGCCGATCTCGAGCTTGAGCTCTTCCGCGGTCTGGTGGCCGATCAAAAGCTTGAACTCCCGTTTGAGGTAGTTGATGATCGCCTCGTCCATCTCGTCCCCGCCGAGGCGCAGGCTCTGCGAGACGACGATCCCACCGAGCGAGATGATCGCCACCTCGCTGGTGCCGCCACCGATGTCGACGATCATGTTCCCGGCCGGCTCGGCGATCGGGAGCCCGGCGCCGATAGCGGCCGCCATCGGCTCCTCGATCAGGTAAGCCTTGCGAGCGCCGGCAGAGAGCGTCGCCTCCTCGACCGCGCGCTTCTCGACCCCGGTCACTCCGCTCGGCACGCAGACGACGACGCGCGGATGGGCGAAGCGGCTCTGGTGCACCTTCTGGATGAAGTGGCGCAACATCTGCTCGGTCACGTCGAAGTCGGCGATGACACCGTCCTTGAGCGGGCGGATGGCCGAGATCGTTCCCGGCGTGCGACCGAGCATCCGTTTGGCCTCGACGCCAACCGCGTGCACCTCTCCGGTGCGTTGATCAATCGCAACCACCGAAGGCTCCGAAAGTACGATGCCGCGACCACGAACGTAGACGAGTGTGTTCGCCGTTCCGAGGTCGACGGCCATGTCGCGGCCCCCAAAGCCGCTGACCGAGCTGAAGATGCCCATGGCGGCGTCCGAGTCTACCGGGTCTGGGGTAAGTCGCGCGTCGGCGACGGTCGCGAGACGGCCGAAAAAGCTCCGTTTTGCGGCGGCGATTCGCGCTTGGTACCGGCTCGAACCGACGTGTCCAAACACCCCATGTCCCCGTGCCTGGCACCGGGACATGTCCGCCCGAGCCGATGTGCCGGTTATGTGAAATCGGCCGTTGGCACCCTAGCGGACGCTTTCAGTAGTAAGTAAAACGCCCGCATGGCGCGTTCTCCTCGACCCCAAATTGCAGGCGGTCTTTACCACGTAGCAACGCGTGGAAACCGCCGCCAGCGCATCTTTTTCGAGAGGCGCGACGGCGAAGTATTCCTGTCGACGCTCGGAGATGTGATCGCGGTCCACCGCTGGCGCTGTCACTCCTACTGCCTGATGCCGAACCACTATCACCTGCTCGTCGAAACCCCCGATCCCGATATCGCGTTGGGGATGCACCGACTCAACAGTCGCTTCGCGCACTGGTTCAATGCCCGGCATGAGGTAACCGGGCATCTATTCGAACGTAGATACCGCTCGGTGGTTGTCGAGACGGATGAATACCTTCTCGAACTCGTGCGCTACATCGCGTTGAACCCTGTCCGGGCCTTGCTTTGCGATCGTGCGGAGATGTGGGAATGGAGTAGCTACGGGGCACTCGCCGGCGTTCGCGAGCCCGATCATCTCCTATCAACGAGGCGAATCATGGACGCTTTCGCAAATACCCCGGAGCTGGCGCAAACGAGACTCCGAACGTTCGTCGACGACGGCCGACCGAAGGATATGTTTGCTACCTAAGATCCCCATACTCGCGGAACGAAGTGATCTGCCCGAGCGCGTCCGTTCGGGACATGGCCCGGTGCCAGGCACAGGGACATAGCCGGGCGGGACAGGATTGACTTATCGGCGGCGATCTGCATGACGCCGAAAAAGCGGATCGGGGCCGCGTCAGCCGAGCCCGTAGGCGCCCGAATAGCGCTTCGCGAGGAGGTTCACGAGCAATGCGGCCGGAAGCCCGACGACGTTCAGGTAGTCGCCTTCGATGCGCTCGACGAGGCGCGCGCCGAGGCCCTGGATCGCGTAGGCGCCCGCCCGGTTCCGCCACTCACCAGTGGCCAGATAGGCCGCGATCTCGTACTCGCTCAGCGCGCGGAAAGTCACACGAGTGACCTCATGAGCCAGCTCCTCCCAGCCGTCACCTAATAAACACAGCCCCGAGACCACTTCGTGCGTGTGCCCACCCAGCCGGGCGAGCATCGCTTTCGCCTCGCTCTCGCCCACCGCCTTGCCGAACACCTCGTTGCCTACGACAACCGTCGTGTCCACGCCCAAGATTGGGCGCCCGCCCGCGTCGACGGCCAGCGAGCGCGCCTTCCCGAGCGCGTGCACTCGCACCAGCTCGACCGGATCGGCACCCGGCCGATCCTTCTCCTCGTAGCGAGGGGCAGCGACGTCGAAGGGAATGCCGAGCTGGGTCAGAATCGCGCGCCGCTGCGGCGAGGTCGAAGCCAGCAGAAGTGGAATTGACCGACGGCCGCTCACGGTCTTCGAACTACCCAGATCTCCTCGGCCGGCCAGCGGCTCGCCCACTCGGCGCTGACGAAGTCCCAGTGCGGATTCGTGCTCGCTCCCTCCGGCGCGTACAGTTCGACGAGGCGCTCGACCTCGAACCCGGTCTTGCGTAGTAGGTCGATCCAGTCGCCGTGGGAGAGCTGAAACTCGCTTCCCTCGCCTTCTTCATCCGCCCAGTCGAGACGTCCCAATCCGAGTTGCGCGCGCTCGAGCTTCTCGTGCACGCGCCCGTCGTCATCGCTGCAGAGAACGCACAGCGTCGAGTTGCAGAGGAAGACCAGCCGCCCGCCCGGGCGCAGCAGCCCGTGGGCCTCGGGAATCCACTTGAAGGGATCACACCAGATGCTGGCGCCGTACTCGGAGATCGCCAGGTCGAAGGAGGCGGCCGAAAGCGGGACTTCCTCGGCGTTAGCCTCGATGAGTGGGAACTCTAGCTCGAACTCGCGCTGGAACGCACGCGCACGCTCGAGCTGGACAGGGCTCACGTCGACACCTACAACACGAGCGCCGCGTCTGGCCAACCAGGCAGCGAAATAGGCCGTTCCGCAACCAAGCTCGATGACGTCGGTTCCGTGGAGGTCGGGCAGCACGTGGATGTCGTCCTCCGGGACGCCGAAGAGGCCCCAGCGGATCTCCTCGGTCGTCCACTGACGGCGGCCCCACTCCTCCTGATTGCGATCGCCGGCCGACCAGAGAGCGCGATTTCGAGCAGCGTAGTCGGGCAGCTCAGACGGTCTCATCTTCGAGCTCGGGGAACCAGAGCGCCAGTTCCCGCGCCGCCGATTCGAGCGAATCCGAACCGTGCACGAGATTGTCCGGCATCGAGAGACCCAGGTCGCCGCGGATCGTTCCGGGTGCCGACCGTGCCGGATCTGTTGCGCCCATGGTCGAGCGGACAGCGGCTACCGCCGACTCGCCCTCCACAACCAGGGCGAGCGTCGGGCCGGAGGTGATGAAGGAGACGAGCCCCGCGAAAAAGTCCTTACCGCGGTGCTCGGCGTAGTGGGCATCCGCCAGTTGCTCGTCGACCTGAACCAGCCTGGCGCCCCGTAGTACCAATCCCCTGTGCTCGAGGCGAGCGATGATCTCACCGCTGAGGCCGCGTCTGACAGCGTCGGGCTTGACCAGTACGAGTGTCCGCTCCATGGCCATCAAGCCGCGAGTCTAGCTCAGTCTTCGTCCGCCGGGATCGATCTCACCCGGGCGGGTGGGCCGGCGAAAAACCAGAAAACTCCAGCGGGGGACTCGGAGGCGCCGGTCAGCGTGATCTGCGCAGGTGCGGCGGCCTCTCCCAGGTGTCTTCCGGGACGGCCTCCTGGGGCGCAACAGAGCCTTCGCAGTAGGGACAGATCTGCCAGAGCGGCTCCAGCGGCGCCCTGCAGCGGGCGCAGGGTTGTTTGAGGCGAGTGGTGCAGACAGGGCAGACGAGGTAACCCGGGTCGATCTCGACCTGGCAGACGGGGCAGCGTGCTTCGCGCCGGCCCAGGCGCGTCTCCATCTCCTTGATCTCGAGCTCGCGCTCATGCACCTCGTCGAGGTACTCCGGCGGGCGGAAGAGCATGTAGATGATCGCGCCGAAGAATGGGAACAGGAGCGCGAGGGCGGTCGAGGTGCCGATCAGCCAGGGATCCTCGATGCGCCGGCGTGCGTCCTTGTTGACCCAGTACGCAACCGCGATCCAAAAAACGGCAACGAAAAAGAAGGAAAGGTTGCGAACGAGAAGCCAAGCGTTCGAGTTGAAGAAACCGCTGATCGAAGCGGTAGCTGAGGAGAATGTCGGGAACGAGTTCGTCATATCACTAGTTTGCCTACGAAGTATCCGATTCCAAACGCTATTCCGAGGACAGTCATGACGACCGTTATCAGAACGAGAAATGCAGTGAAACCATGGCTTGCGTTCTTCATCTATGCACAGCTTCCTCTACAGATGCAAGATCGGCAAGAAAGTAGAGCGAACCCGTGGCGAGAATGTAGCCGTCCGGAGCAGCCAGGTCTCGAGCTCTGGTAAGGGCCAGCACCGGGTCTTCGATCGCCTCGATGGTCTCGAATAGACCCTGGGCTCGCGCTGCCAGATCCGCCGCGGAGAGAGCGCGGGGGTTGGACGATTTCGTTGCAATCAACGTCTTCGAGACTGCCGCCAGAGAGCGGAGCATCGAGCTCACATCCTTGTCGGCGAGAATCGAGCAGACGACCGTCCAGCGCGCACTGGGAAGGTGCTCGAGCAGCCAGACGACTCCGGCGGGATTGTGGGCGCCGTCCCAGAGCTCGCGCTCGCCACGCCATTCGAGCCGACCGGGAATACGCGGTTCGACCGCTCCCGCGAAAGCTGCTCGTCCAAGCAGTAGTTCGACCGCCGTGCGAGGAAGCTCGCTCGGGGAGACGACCGTAACCGAGCCGGCGCCCGCCTCCCGCGCCAGCGGTTCCCATTCCTCCTCGCCGAGCACGACCGAGGCACCCGGAGCGACCACAGCCAGCTTCTCGCGGGCGATCGCCTCACGCGTCGAGCCGAGCCACTGAGTGTGCTCGAGCGCCACGTTGGTGAGCACGACGACCGGGCTCGCGAGCACGTTGGTCGCGTCATAACGACCGCCGAGACCGGCCTCGACCACGGTCACCTCGACCTCGGCGGCCGCGAGCTCCGAGAAGGCAGCGGCGACGATGATCTCGAACTGGGTCGCCCCCAGGCTCTCGGCCGCTGCTCGCACCCGCCCGAGCGCGCGCTCGAGATCGGTCTCGGCGCCGTTCACACTGATTCGCTCGGACCAGCCGCGCACATGTGGAGAGACGGTGGCACCGGCACTGATGCCTTCGTGCACGAGCAGGGCCTCGATCAGCTTCGTGGTCGTCGTCTTTCCGTTCGTTCCGACCACGTGGATCGAGCGAAAGGCGCGCTCGGGGTGACCGAGCTCGGCCAGAAACGCCTGCATCCGTTCGAGACCGAAACGCTCCGGCCAGGGGCTGAGCGAGCTCAGCCAGGCCAGGTTCGATTCACCGTCAGCCGGAGAGGGCATCGAGCTCACGCCTGTAGCGGGCGAGCTTCTCGCGCTCGGCTTCGACGACCTCTGCTCGCGCGCGCTCGACGAAGTTCGGATTCGAGAGCATCTTCTCCGCGCGGGCGATCTCCGCCTGCAAGCGCTCCGTCTCGGCCTCGATGCTCACCGCCTCGACCTTCAGCCGCTCGGGTTTGACGACCGCATTGAAGATGCGCTCCTCGTCTTCGGAGAGCCTCACGCGTAGCCCACTGCGACGGTAGATAGTGGCGGCGTCTTGAACCCGTTCGAGCGCGGTCGTCTCGGCGGCGTAGGCCTCTTCGAGCGTGGGCCAGGGTGCCACGATCAACCGGCTCTGGCGCGCCGGCAAGTTCGACCAGATCTCTTCGGTCACGTGAGGCATGACGGGGTGCAGAAGCGCGAGCAGCCGCTCGAGCGCCGTCAGCGCCGTCGAGCGCGCGGCCGGGTCGCCGTCGTACAGGCGCGGCTTGATCGCCTCGGCGTACCAGTCGCAGAAATCGTCGAAGGTGATGCGGTAGAGCCGGGCCACCACACCGGCGTAGTCGAAGTCGGCGAAGCACTCCTCGATCTCGGCCCGGGCTGCGTCGAGCCGGGCGAGAATCCAGCGCTCCACGGTCTCGGTCGGCTGCTCGCCGGGCTCGGCGTCGTCGACGTTGGAGAGGATCAGACGCGAGACGTTCCAGAGCTTGTTGGCGAGCTTGCGTCCCTCTTCGACCGCGCCGTAGGAGAAGCGCACGTCCTGAGTCGACGACATCTTGAGCAGGCCGTAGCGCACTGCGTCAGCGCCCTGCTCGCCGATCACGTCGAGTGGGTCGATGCCGGTGCCGAGGCTCTTGGACATGCGCCGGCCGTCGGTGGCGAGCACGGTCGAGTGGATGATCACGTCCTTGAAGGGCACCTCGCCGAGCAACTCGAGGCCTGCGAAGATCATCCTGTTCTCCCAGAGGCGGATGATCTCGCGCGCGGTCGTCTGCAGGTCGCCGGGGTAGAAGGTGCGGAGGTCGTCGGTGTCGTCGGGCCAGCCAAGCGTGGCAAAGGGCCAGAGCGCCGAGGAGAACCAGGTATCGAGCAC
>PMZQ01000036.1:0-11245 GCA_003170155.1 Actinomycetota bacterium
AAGGCCGCGAAGAAGCGCATCTCCCCGGCTCGGGTGAGTCTGCGCGCAACGGCCAGCTCCTGGTGAACGAGCTCGGTGTCTCCGCTCGAGCGGGCGAGTAGGTAACGGGCGCGAACCGGCTCGAGCTCTTCGATATCGACCTCGCGAACGAAACTCACATCGACATCCCGATCGGTCGGTCGCCGCTGCACCATCAGGACGACGCGATCGACCTGCCAGCGCTCGAGCTGCTCGAAGGCAAGCGCGAGCCTGGCGCCGATCTCCTCGTCATAGGCGACCACGCGACGAAAAGCGAGCCCGGCCTGCAGCCGCTTCGCTTCACCCGCGATCCGCTCGGCCTCGGTCACGAGCTCTTCCACCGAGAGGCGCTCGAGCAACGACTCGACCCTGAGCAGGTTCATGTTCAGGACTCGCGGCAGCTCGCGGTCGGAGAGCGTCGCCACCCCGCCCTCGAAATGTTCTCGCCGCTCGCAGACGGCGTCGTCCAGCTCACGCAAGAACTGAATCGCTCGTAGTCGCTCGTTCTCGCTCACGGCGCCTCCGTCACTACCCTCCGTAGCAGATCGGCCGGCGCTCGCAATCTGATTCCAAGCTCCGCACCCCGGCCGGAGTCGAGCAAATCGGAGGCGCCTGTGATGAGCAGCTTCACGCTCGTAGCGTACGGGCTGCCCGAGGTCGGAGTTGCGACTCTCCCGGGCCTAGCCCCAGAGCCCGAAGCGTACTCTCGCGAGAGTCTCGAGCCCGTTCAGCGGAACGCTTGCCGGAACCGCTCTGCTTTCAGGCGACCACTCGACCCGGGTCGAGACCAGATTCAACCCGATCAGGCTCGGCAACCGGGCCGCGATCGTCGCGTCGTTGGCATCGGTGCGAACGCGGATGTGAAGCGGCTTGTTGCCAAGCTTGCCCTTCACCGTTGTGTATTTCTTCGCGCGGTTGACAGAGAGCGTGCCGTGACTCCCAACCCCGCTGACTGTCACGGTTCCGATACCGCTCAGGAGGTTGTAGGTTCCGCTCACGACCACACCGGGGACATAGATGACCTTGCGCAGCCGGAGGTTGAGCAGCGAGCCGGTGAAGATACCGCCGCGTAGACCGGTGTCCGATCCCGCGAGAGCGGTCACGGTCAGATCGCTGAGCGTCCCGAGCACGGCGCCGATCGTTCTACCGCGAATCCCCTTCACGCTGACCGGTTTCACACTGGCGAGCGAGTCGGGATCGATTCGCTCGGGACGGAAGAACGGCGTGACGAAGCTGCACGACGGAATCGGCGTGCGAGTGAAGAAGTGAGCCAGCGAGCTATCGACGCAAACGTCGGCGTTCGGCCAGACGTCGGTGATCGCGCTGTGCCCGGTAGAGGGGACGTCGACGCGAACCGAGTGCGGGTACAGCGCCGCCACAGCTCCGGCATCCGAAAGTGGGGTCAGATCGTCTTCCAGGCCGTCGAGAATCAGTACCGGGACGTCGGGGGCCGGCGCTGTCACGCTCGAGTCGATGCTGCTCGCAGGCCAGTAGATGCAGCGGTCGATGTTCGAGATGGCCCGACTCGTAGCCGACGTGAAGGGGCTGAAGGCGCTTGCCGGTAACGCATCCAGCGCAGTGGTCACCTTGGCCTCTCGCACCGAGAGTGGATCGCTCGGAGACCAAGGGAAACGCGTATCGGCACAGGTCGTGGCCGTGTACAGAGCGATGTTCGTTTCGGAGCTCGAGTTGGAGGAGGTCACCGGCGCGAGCAGGCGGCCGAGTGGATAAGAGTCGCCGGCCAGCGCTGAGCGGAGAGCCGCCGGGAAACGGGCGCGAGCGACAGCGTCGAGGCTGAAAGTCTCAACCATGAAGTCGAAGAGGTCGGCCTCGCTCGCCCGAAACCGGCGCGACCTTCCAGTCTCGTCGACGTATTTCAACGCTATCCCGGATCCGTTCGCGCGCTTGGCCACACGTGTGAGATCGGCGAAGGGATTGGCCGTGATCCCCTGACAGAGCTTGTGCGCGCAGTTTGCGGCCAGCACCTTCGGCACGGCCGCGAAATTGGAGAGCGAGAAGGTGTCGACACCCGTCGCGGCAACGACCGAGTCGAGAACGAGCGCTGCCGTATGAGTGGGGAACAACCTCGAGTAGAGCTGCGCAACGTAGGTGCCGTAGGAGACGCCGAAGATGGTGACCTGATCGACTCCGATCGCCTGACGCACCGCGTCGATGTCCTCGGCCGAGTCCTTGCTCGAGAAAAAGTCGCGCGCCGGCCCGAGCTCGACCGCGCACATACCGACGAACTGCTGCAGGTTCTTCGCCGTCGACGTCGCTCCGGGGCAATCGAGGGGGCTCGACTCCCCCGTCCCACGTTGATCGAAGACGACCAGGTCGCGCGTGCCCAGAGCGGGAGCAAGCACGCTCGCAAAATCGGTGGCGAACGGTGTCGCAGCCTGTCCGGGCCCACCGGCAAGAGCGAACAGCGCCCCGTCGGTGTCGGCCACGGTGGCCGGCTTCCACATCACATGCAAAGCGATCGTCTTCCCGACCAGCGCCGGCACGGTCCCGCCGCGGTCGATCGGGACCGTCACCGTCCCACAATAGAAGCCGCTCGCAGAGGAGCAGGGCAAGAAGCCAGCCGGTACCGCAGCCTGAGCCAATGCCGGAATAGCGAGAGCAACGGCAACGGCGGCGGGAAAGAAGGCGAAAAGCAGGCGAGTCCGCCGGCGGCTGACGCGAATGCTCCCTCCGAGACTCATGCCAGCTTCCTTTCTCGACGGACGGCGGTACCCCGAAACAACACTCCGGACAATACCCTCAGTCGAAGCGCGCGACGAGAAGCACGAGCCCCGGCTCAAGCGGTTACCGTCTGCTGCCGAATCTGGAGCAGTGCGCACGCTCCTCGTTCTCGCGCTCGTTGTCGCTGCTCTCGTCTACTGGGAGGCACGACGCGAGCTCGGTCTCGATCACAGGTTGAGCGCGATCGCCAGTGAGGTGGCGGGGCGCCCGGTCAACGTGGACTGTCCCGGCTTCTTTCGCGGCCTGGTCGACATCAGCGGCAACGGCGGCTCGGTGATGTTCGGCCCCGACGGCAAGCCGAGTAACACGACCCGTCTCGAGACCTCGGTCTGCGGTGACCTGGCCGGATACGGGAAAGCGCGGAAACGATCGGATTTCGCCTGTGTCTACGGCTCTGTCTCCTGCTCGGCTCGGGTTGAGAGAACCATCTACGCGGCGCTCATCCTCAGCCACGAGTCCCAGCATCTCCGGGGCGTCAGGAGCGAAGCGGTCGCGGAGTGCTACGCGATCCAGATGCTTCCCTTGGTCGCTCAGCGCCTCGGCTCGCCTCCCGAGGAGGCGAAAGCGATCGCCACCCACTTCCTGACGGTCGATCAGCCGCTCGTATCCGGCGACTACGCTCTGCCACCCGGCTGCGTGAACGGAGGCAGTCTCGATCTCGATCCGAGCAACCAGAGCTTCCCTTAACCGCCGAAAGTCGGCCCGCTTTTCCGCGGCAAGTCCGCTCGCTTCGCTCGCTTGACGACTTGCCGCGGCTCCCAGTCTCTGGCGCTGAGCCGCGCCTGCGCAGGTCGGTCACGGCGGCCAGGAAAAACTCAACCGGTTGCGACCATGCGCTCGATCGCCTTGCGGGCGCGGGCCGCGATCTCCTCCTCCACGGTCACCTCGTACTGCCACTCGCGCAGCGAGTCGCGCAGCTTCTCGAGCGTGATCATCTTCATGAAGCGGCAGACGGCGTTCGGGTTGACGGGCTCGAAGCGCTTGCCCGGCAACTCACCGTGCAGGCGGTGGAGGATTCCAACCTCGGTCGCAACTCTGAAGCGATCGTGCCGGGAGGAGCGAGCGAAGTCGAGCATTCCCTCGGTCGAGAGGATGTGGGTCTGCTCGCCGGCGAATGCCATCGCCTGGCTGGCGCAGCCGCACTCGGGATGCACGAGCAACTCGGCACCGGGCTCCTCGGCGAGGACGCGCTCGATGTCACCCGGCCTGATTCCCGCGTGCACGTGGCACTCGCCCAGCCACAGATGGAGCTTGCGTCCGCTCACTCGCTCGGCCCATAGCCCCAGGTAGAGATCGGGTAGGAAGAGAATCTCCTTCTCCGCCGGAATCGAGTCGATCACGGCGCGGACGTTGCCCGAGGTGCAGCAGTAGTCGCTCTCGGCCTTGATCGCCGCCGAGGTGTTGACGTAGGAGACGACCACGGCCTCCGGGTAACGCGCCTTCCAGGCTAGTAACTCGTCGACGTCGATCGAGTCGGCGAGCGAGCAGCCCGCCTCGAGATCGGGGATCAGGACGGTCTTGTCCGGCGAGAGGATCTTTGCCGTCTCGGCCATGAAGTGAACGCCGCAGAAGACGATCGTCCGGCCTTCGGACTGCGCCGCCTGGCGCGAGAGCCCGAGCGAGTCACCCACGAAGTCGGCGACGTCCTGGACCTCGGGCAGCTGGTAGTTGTGAGCGAGGATCACCGCCTCTCGCTCGCGCGCGAGCGCACGAACCTCGCCCTGAAGTGATTCCACCGTCAAGGCTCGAGCACCTCCATCGACACGTCGAGCGAGCGAGCCGAATGCGTCAACGCCCCGACCGAGATCGCATCGACTCCCGTCTCGGCATAGGCGCGGACGTTCTCGAGCGTGACGCCGCCCGAGATCTCCAGCTCGGCCCGCCGGGAGACGATCTCGACGGCGCGTGCTGCCTCGGCCGGGCTCATGTTGTCGAGCAAGATCCGCTCGACCCCGAGCGAGAGTGCCTGCTCGACCTGCTCGAGCGTGTCGGCCTCGACCTCGAGCGGCGCCGAACCGACGGCGCGCAAGCGTTTGACCGCTGCGGCGACTCCTCCGGCGAGGCGCAGGTGGTTGTCTTTCACGAGCACTGCGTCGTCGAGCCCGAAGCGATGATTGACACCGCCGCCAACACGCACGGCGTACTTCTCCAGAGCGCGCAGGCCGGGGGTCGTCTTGCGCGTGTCGAGGATGGTGACTCCGGTGCCGTCGACGGCCGCGACGAACGCCCGAGCCTGCGTGGCGATACCGGACAGACGCCCGAGTAGATTCAGCGCCACCCGCTCACCGCCGAGAAGGGCACGCGTGCGACCGCTCAACCTCAAGAGCTCATGCGGTACCTCGGTCAGCGTCTCCCCGTCCTCAACCACGGCATCAACCTCGACCTCCCGGTCGAGCCGGCAGAAGACTTCGCGCACAACTCCGAGACCGCAGACGACTCCCGCCTCCTTGAGCAGGATCTGCGCCCGGCAGCGATCGTCCGCAGAGAAGAGCGCCTGCGTCGTCAGATCGCCGGAGCCGATGTCCTCAGCCAGAGCCAGCGTGACAACTCCGGCGAGCGAGCGCTCGAGCTCTTTCTCTCTAAGAGCGCGTATCAATTGACGACCTGCCGACTGGGCGTGATCGGTGGATGCGAGGCTAGAACGCAGTGTCGCGTTCGTAGCCGGAAGCTACGGGCGCGACAAGGGCCTATCCCGTTAGGGATGCGCGGTCGAAGGGGTTGAGCCGTGGATGCCAGAGGTCGGACGGGCCGTGAAGGCGCACTGGTAGTGCGACGAGCGGTTTGGGCGGGCACTGGCGCTGCGGGACGGCCGCTTCGGGCGTGTAGGCCTGGCGGGATAGGCCCTAAGACAACGCATCGCGCCGCCGAGAGCGGCCAGGCGGTGGAGTGCTTCATTTGAAACGCGCTCTTCTTAGCTCCATCGCTCGAACACGGGGCTCTGTCCGTCACGAACAACGGTGTGGGCAGCCAGCTCCGGCTCCTCGACCGGAAAGTCGGCGCGGAAGTGGACGCCGCGGCTCTCGCGGCGGGCGAGCGCAGATTCGGCCACGAGTCGTGGCACCAGAGCCGGGGCCGTGCACAGCTGCTTGAGCCCGGCGGCATCGCGCACCAACCCGGCCTCTCGCCACATCTGCTCGCGCAGCTCGCCGTCGATTCGGTCGCCGTTCGCCCGAGGTTCTCCAGGCGGATCGAGCTCGGCCTCGAGCGGCGCCTCGGCAGGCGCCGTCAGTCCCGCCCGGCGACCGAAGACCACGCACTCGAGGAGAGAGTTAGAGGCGAGCCGGTTGGCTCCGTGAACGCCTGTGCAGGCGCACTCGCCGGCCGCGTACAGACCGGGCAGATCGCTGCGACCATCCAGATCGGTGACCACACCTCCGAGCGTGTAGTGGGCAGCGGGGGCGACCGGAACAGGCTCGATCTCCGGATCGAAACCGGCTTCGCGGATACGGTCGATCAGCGCCGGAAAGCGACCGCGATCGACCGGGCGCAGGTCGAGCAGGGCACTGCCCCGAGCCGCGATCGCCCTCGCGACCACGTCCCGAGGCGCCAGCTCGTCGGTGAAGCGCTCGCCGTTGGCGTCGAGGAGGAGTGCGCCGGCACCACGTAGCGCCTCGCTCAGGAGCATCCCGCTCGCGGACAACGCGGTGGGGTGAAACTGCACGAACTCGAGGTCGGCGACCGCGGCTCCGGCCCTGTAAGCCATCGCGATCCCCTCTCCGAGCGCGCCTTCCGGGTTGGTCGTCCGTGACCAGAGAGCTCCGGCGCCGCCCGTAGCGAGCAGCGTGGCCGGCGACGCGAGCGCACCGCTCTCTCCAACCACCCCGACGCAGCGACCGCCCGAACACCAGAGCCCCAGCACTCGCTCGCCCTCGAGAACGCGAATTCGCTCCTCGTCCCGAACGCGGCGGGCGAGCACGAGCTCGATCTCACGTCCGGTCTCGGCGCCACGCGAATGAAACACCCGCGAGCGCGAGTGGCCTCCCTCCAGACCCAACTCCGGCGAGAAGCGAACCCCGAGCGCACGCAGATCATCGATGCGGGCGGGAGCCTCCTCGACGAGCACCTCGACGGCGCTCGACCGGCAGAGCCCGCGTCCGGCGACGATCGTATCGGCGGCGTGGAGCTCCGGACTATCGCCCTCGGAGCCGGCGGCGGCTATTCCTCCCTGGGCATGATAGGAAGCCGAGGCCGAGAGCGAGCCCTTGGAGACCACGAGCACCCGACCGCCGTGCTCGGCGACCGTCAGGGCGGCGATCAGTCCGGCGATTCCGGAGCCGACCACAAGCAGATCGACTCGTTCCCCCTCGCTGCGGTTGCTGATCAAACTGGCCACTGGCTCTCCGGTCCGCTAAGTTATCGACTGGAAGTAGAAAACCTCGTTCGCAGTTTACCAGCTTTTCGCCTCTGAGACAGGAACGCCCTTGCACGAGAAGCCCACACACGTTGTTTCGGCCGTTGTACTGCAGGCGCGCAGCGGTCAGTTGCAGGTGCTTCTATGGCAACGTCGACAACCTCCATTCGACGGCGCCTTCGCGCTCCCGGGCGGTTATCTGCTCCCGGGCGAGACGCTCGAAGACTCGATCCGCCGCCACCTGGCCGAGAAAGTGGACGTCCGCGAGCTCTCGCATATCGAGCAGCTGGTGACGACGAGCGATCCCGCCCGCCATCCGAGCGAGTGGCAGGTCGCAACCGCGTACCTGGGTCTCGTGCCGAGCGACCTCGACCCCACACTCCCGTCCGACACCTCCTGGCACCGCGTCGCCGACCTACCCGAGACAGCCTTCGATCACGGCGTCATCATCTCCACGGGTAGAGAGAGACTCAGGGCCAAGCTCTCCTACACGAACATCGGATTCGCGCTGGCGCCGCATTCGTTCTCCATCTCCGAGCTGCGCGATCTCTACACAGCCGCGCTCGAGCACGAGGTCTCGGCCACGAACTTGCAGCGCGTCCTGCTCCGGCGCGAGCTGCTCGAAGCGACCGGTGAGCTGCGCCACTCGGGCCCGAGTGGCGGACGCCCGGCCGCGCTCTACCGCTTCCGCTCACGCACGCTCTCGATCACAGACCAGTTCGCGGTGCTGAGACCGCCCGGACAGCACGGATAGAGGCGCCGGGCTACAGGGCCTTGAGGTTGCTTGCCTGCTTGTGCTCGCGAGCCTTCTCCAGCACGGGAGCGTCGATCGGCTTCTCCAGCCACTCGACAAGTTCCTGGGGCGGAATCGGCCGGGTCAGGTAGTAGCCCTGGGCCACGTCGCAGCCGAGCTCGGCCAGGTCGTGCCAGATTTCCTTGGTCTCGACGCCTTCGGCAACGACCTTGAGGCCCATGGCGCGCGAGAGGTCGATGGTCGAGCGCACGATCTGCTGGTCGTTCTCGCTCTGCGTCATGCTCATGACGAACGAGCGATCGATCTTGAGCTCGTCCACCGGCAGTTTGCGCAGATAGGAGAGCGACGAGTAACCGGTGCCGAAATCGTCGATCGAGAGACCGACGCCGAGATCGCGCAGCTTGGTCAAGACCTCGAGCGCCTTCGGCGGGTCGAGCATGATCGTGTTCTCTGTGATCTCCAGCTTCAAGAGGCCCGGATCCACATGCCAGGTATCGAGGAGCCGGGCGACGTCGTCGGGCAGATCGGCGTCGAGAAGGTTGCGAGCCGATAGGTTGACGGCGATGTTGAGCGAGAGGCCCTGCTGCTGCCAGAGGTAGGACTGCTCGAGAGCCTCGTTGAGCACATAGAGGGTGAGCGGGCGAATCAAACCCGTGTGCTCGGCTAGCGGGATGAAGTCGTCGGGGAAGATCAGTCCGTGCTCGGGATGCTGCCAGCGCAGGAGCGCCTCGACACCGTTGACCTTGCCCGTCTTGATGTCGGCCTTCGGCTGGTAGAAGAGCACCAGCTCTTTGTTCTCGAGCGCTCGCCTGAGCTGGCCGAGGAGCGCCAGACGCTTGGGCGTGTTCTGATCGCGGTCGGCCGCGTAGACGTCGAAGCCCGCGTGCGCTTCCTTGGCCATGTACATGGCCACGTCCGCGCGCTGAACGAGCGTATCGACGTCGCCGCCGTGGTCGGGGAAGATCGAGATGCCGATCGAGGCCTCGACGTCGAGCGTGAGGCCCTTGAGCATGAACGGACGCGAGAGAGCCGTGGCGATCTTGCCGGCCACGCGCAGGGCCGCGTCCGAGTTCGCAGCTCCGGGCAGAAGCACGGCGAACTCGTCGCCACCGAAGCGGGCAATCGAGTCGACATCGCGCAGCACACCGCGCAGGCGCGGCCCGATCGCCTGCAGGATCAGATCGCCGTTTCGATGCCCGAGCGTGTCGTTGATCTCCTTGAACCGATCGAGGTCCATGATCAGGAGCGAGAAACGGGAATCCTCGCGGCGCGCTTGCAGGATCGCCTGCTCGACGCGATCGCGGAACAGCGTCCTGTTGGGCAGGCTCGTCAGCGTGTCGTGAAGAGCCTGATACTCGTTCTCTTCCACCTGAAGGCGCAGCTTGCGTGCAGCCCTCGCGACGAAGACGATCTGAACGACGTAGAGCGTCGCCAGAGTGATCACGTCGTATAAATCGGCCCGGAAGGCGACCCCGAGCGCCGCGATCAAGACAGCACTGAGAATGCCAAACTGGACTGTAAGTGTGAGACGCCGCATGTTTTTACTAATCCGCTTACCGCAGTCCGAACTAAAGATCATTCACTTGCTCGTCGGAACACCCTTTCGGGTGATTAAGAACGACAGCGGGCGCCATCGCGAAAGCCTCCTTCGGAACGCCGAACTGGCGCGCCGTCGACCTTCCCCTTAGTCTTACTTCTCGTGGAACTAGCCGTGCTTCATCTCTCGATGCTCGTCAAGAGCAAGCTCATCGACAGAAGCGGCGACAGCCTCGGCCGGGTCGAGGACCTGATCGTCCGGCTTTCTGACGGCGCCTATCCCCCGGTGACGGGTCTCAAGGCGCGTGTTGCCGGACGCGAGCTCTTCGTCGCGGCCAAGATGATCGGCGAGCTCAAGCCCGGTCGCGTGCAGCTTGCAGGAGATCAGCTCAATCTCGGTCGCTTCGAGCGCCGGCCGCGGGAAGTTCTCCTGCGCCAGGACGTCCTCGGGCACCGCCTGATCAACGTAGCCGGAGCGCGGCTCGCCCGCGCGAGTGACATCGAGCTCGGCTTCGTCGAGGGTTCCTGGCGAGTCGTGGGTGTGGACGTCAGCCTGCGCGGCCCGCTGCGATGGCTTCTACCGAGACGGTTCGGAGGTCGAGCCGCCGCGCGGACGGTTCTCGACTGGGCAAGCGTCGAGCCCTTCGTCGGACACGTTCCCAGCTCGCGGCTGCGGATGCGCTTCGGCAAGCTGGCACAGCTCCATCCGGCTCAGATCGCCGATCTCGTCGAGGCTGCCTCACACGATGAGGGAGAGGAGATCATCCGTGCCGTCGGCGCTGACCGCGAACTCGAGGCCGACGTCTTCGAGGAGCTCGATCCCGAGCATCAGGTCGAATTCCTGCACCAGCGCTCGGATGCTGACGCTGCGAACGTGCTGGCCAAGATGGGCGCCGACGACGCCGCCGACCTGCTTGCCGAGCTCGATCAGGAGCGCCGCGAGCCCGTCCTCTCGCTTCTTCCCAAGACGCAGCAGCGCAAGGTGCGAACCCTGCTCGGCTTCAACCCCTCGACGGCGGGCGGGCTGATGAATCCCGACTTCCTCTGCTTTTCTGAGCGAGTCAGTGTCAAGAGGGCACTCGAAGAAGTAAAGAGGTCGGCGCTCGAGCCCGAGCAGCTGACGGTCGTCTTCACCAGCGACACCAAGAAGCGACTCTCCGGCGCGCTCGCCGTGGCAGCACTCGTACGTGCCGATCCCGAGATGCGACTCGCCGAGATCGTCCAGCGCCGCCCCGTCAGCCTGTCCCCAAACGCCGACCTGCCCGAGGTCGCACGCGAGCTGACCGATTTCAACCTGACCGCACTGCCGGTCGTGAACGACGAGGAGCAGGTGATCGGCGTGGTCGCCGTCGACGACGTGCTCGAGCTCCTTTTCCCGGAGGAGTGGCGCCGGCGCTTCAGCGCCTTCAGCGGAGAGTGACCTGAACTTGCCTCAGAATGAAGACCCGCCGACGAGAGAGCCGGGCGGCTGTCTGGCTTGTAGACTCCCGCGAGCAGGTTTTGCTTCACTGGAATTCCGCGTGGAGGTCATTTTGGAATCGGACGACCCTTCGAGTAGCACCTTCGCGCGCGCCCCTCGGGCACGGTGAGCAGAGCTTGAGCTGACCTCCTGGGCGTGCGTGAAGCGCACGCATGACCGGCCGATTGTGGCCGGAGGAGGTATAGCAATTGGCCAAGAGGAAGACTCCCGCGCGCGCGGTTCGTCCGGCGGCTGCACGAGCGCACCCCGCCGAGGCGCGCCTCGGCGACATCAAGGGCGCCCTGGGAACCATCCGCCACGACGAGATGCCACCGCGGCACTCCTGGCGCGGGCGGCTGAAAGCGCTGCTCGCGATCATGGGTCC
>PMZQ01000036.1:11252-14320 GCA_003170155.1 Actinomycetota bacterium
GTCGGCCAGGCACGCCTCATCTTCGAGCGCTTTGGCCGGTTCTGGGGGGCTTTCTCGGTCGGCGGTCTCTTCCTCGTCAACTTCCTGACCATCGTCACGGAGTTCATAGGCATCACGCTGGCGCTCGAGTACCTGGGCGTGAACCGCTACCTGGTCGTTCCGGTGGCGGCACTCGGGTTGATCGGCATGACGACGACCGGCAGCTTCAAGAACTGGGAACGGTTCATGTACGTCTTCGTCGTCAGCAACCTGCTCGTCATTCCTCTGGCCTTGCTCAGCCACCCTCGACTCGGACCGGTCGTTCACGGCACCTTTGTTCCCAGAGTCGGAGGCGGCGTCAACTCGACCTCGGCGCTCCTGATCATCGCCATCGTCGGAACGACCGTTGCGCCCTGGCAGCTCTTCTTCCAGCAATCCAACGTGATCGATAAGCGAATCACCCCGCGCTGGATCAACTACGAGCGTGCCGACACGATCATCGGCTCTCTATTCGTGGTCGTTGGAGCAGCGGCCCTGATGATCACGACTGCCTTTGCCTTTAAAGGGACGGCCCTCTACGGGCACTTCGTCGATGCCGGCCACGTGGCGAGCGGGCTCGCTCATCATGACGGACACCTGGCCGGAATCCTTTTCGCAATCGTCCTCTTCGACGCTTCGATCATCGGGGCGCAGGCGGTGACTCTCTCGACCTCTTATGCCTTCGGTGACGCCTTCGGGGTTCGCAACTCGCTCCACCGCTCGTTCAGAGAAGCAAAGACTTTCTACGCCGCCTTCTCTGGGCTGACCTTGCTCGCAGCCGCGATAGTCCTCATCCCTCACACCCCGCTCGGACTCTTCACGGTGGCTGTACAGGCTCTCTGTGGAATCTTGCTGCCCAGCTTTACGATCTTCCTGCTCATGCTCTGCAACGACAAGCAGGTGCTTGGGCCGTGGGTCAACAAGGGCTGGTTGAACGCGGTGGCGACCGTGATCGTGGGCGCTCTGCTCGTACTCTCCGGAGTTCTCGTCGTGACGACGGTGCTCCCCGGCGTCAACGTGGTCACCCTCTCGCTCTGTCTGGCGGCGGCACTGGTGCTCGCTCTCGCCGCGCTCGGGCTCTCGACCTTGAGATCGGCGCGCCGACACAGAGCCGAAAAAGAAGAGGTCGTGCAACCGATCGCCCGTGAGACCTGGACGATGCCTCCACTCGCATTGCTCGAGAAGCCAACCTGGTCGCCGGCCTGGCGCGTTGCCATGTACGCGATGTCCTCGTACCTGGTTGTCGCCGCCTCGCTCCTCGTCGTCAAGGCGATCCAGATCGGCCTCGGCCACTAAGAACCTTCCCGGCTAGGCCCCAACCGCTGCTGCCGGGTACCTCCCGGGGCGCCGTAACGATTCCGGCGCCCAAGGAAGCGCCACTCTCTCAGGCCTCGAGGTCGGCTTTCAGCTTCTTGATCTTCTCGACGAGGGGCGTGACCTTCTCGTTTGAGATCTCTCCGCTCTCGGCCAGATCGAACGTGAGCTTGCCGAGGCTGTCGTAAGTCTCGCCTAGCTCCCGCTTCGCCTTCATATCCTCGACTCCCTCGCGTGCCTTCGTGGAGGCCGTCCCGGCGGCTGCCTTGGCGCGGTCAACAAATCCCATCTCTTCCTCCTTCGCTTTTAACCTTCGTCTCGTTATTGTCATCACAACGGTCGAGAAAACAAAGCTTTGACCTTTTTCGACCAGGATTCGGATATCTGCCGGACTCGAACACTGCGAGTAGCCGGAGCGATTTTGGCCCAGAACCATTTCCAGCCTGATATCTATCCGGAGTACGTTCGCCTCAAGGTGCCGGAGTACGACGAGCTCGAGGAAACTGTCGCTGAGGCGGCAAGCACGCCTGCGGCTGCGAGGATTCTCGACCTCGGTGCCGGAACCGGCGAGACGGCGCGGCGAGTGCTGAAGAGGCACCCCGGCGCGAGCATCGTTCTCGTCGACTCGTCTGCCGAGATGCTCGCCGCAGCACGCGAAACCCTCGCGGAAGATCGAGTCGAGAGCGTCCTCGTGCAGAAGCTGGAGGATCCGCTTCCCCCCGGACCCTTCGATCTCGTCGTCTCAGCGCTGGCCGTGCATCATCTAGAAAGCGCTGATAAGCAGGTACTTTTCGAGCGAATCGCCAGAGTGCTGAAACCGGGAGGGCGCTTCGTCCTGGCCGACGTGATCGTCCCGCAGGACACGGAGCTCGCATCGACGCCGGTCGCCTCCGAGTTCGATCGCCCTGACCGCCTCGACGATCAGCTCGCCTGGATCAGCGAAGCCGGACTCGAGCCTAGCGTTCTCTGGACGAACGGCGATCTCGCCGTGATCGCGGCGTGTCGTCCAGAAATGGAGCCCGCCTGATGCCCGAGCAACCGCCCCGCCGACCAGAGAAGCCGAGAGGCGAGCGCGCGAAACGAGCGGCGCGGGACCCCGAGCTGGTAAACCGCGTCTACGGGGAGCCGCTTCATATCGACGGGGTCACGATCATCCCGGTCGCCGCGATCCGCCGCCTCGGTCACCAGGGCTCCGGTGACGAAGGAGAGAAGCGCGGCTGTAGCTGCGTCAACGTCAGACCGGTGGGTCTGGTCGTGCTCCGCGACGGACGCGTCAGCTGGAAGCCGGCGTTCGACGTCAACCGGCTCGTGCTCGCACTCGCCGCTCTGCTCGGTCTGTTCGTTCTGCTCGGGCGGCGCCGAGCTCGCTAGCTTCCGGCGCGAGAGGCCGCGATCTACGCTCTGAGCAGGGAAAAGCTTGCTGCCAAGGGTGCAAGCGATTGCGTTCATGCGCCGCGCGACCTCGCCTCTGCTCGCGCAAGACGAGCGAGGTCGTTTCGGATCACTCGAATGAGTTACGACGCGGTGCCGGCTCCAGGTTGACGCAGACGGCTCATGCCTTTACGACTCCCCGGTTATGACCGCCTTTCTTTGTTATCGTGCTTGACGAAAGTTTCCAGGACGCCTACTCATCTCCCGGCTCTGCGACCTGGTGAAGATGCCGGACGGCGAGCAGACCTCTTTGATCCCCCAAGAGAAAGAGAGTAAAGCTCCATGTTCTCCATACACAAATGGGC
>PMZQ01000031.1 GCA_003170155.1 Actinomycetota bacterium
CCGGGAGGAATCGCCGGCCGAGGACGCAAGAGGGAGCTCTACAGTTCGTACTCGGGTAACCGATGACTTGACTGATCGTATGAACAGTCGAACCAACTCACGAGAACTAAGCCACATCTCTTCGATGGGCATGCTCTTGTTACTGCGCGAGCAGGCCGATGACGCACTCGAGCTCAAGGCTCGCTCCGACGCCACGGCCGAGAAGTGGATGCGCGATCCCTCTCACCCGCGCTTTCTGATCGGCCTCATCTCCTGCTTGCCTCCGATCCCCGACCTGATGCACCCGGTCTTCGAGAAGATGCTGCTCGGTATCCGCGGCCGCTTGACCGCAAACGATTGCGACCTGCTGCTTTGCGCGACGCGATCGCTTGGAGCCGACGAGAGCTTGCGCCGAGGCGCGGTTCTGCAGACGATCGACCGAGGTGTGAATGCCCTGATTGCCTGGGGCATCGCCAGGGATGACTCCGAGTGCGAGCCGATCTTGAGCTCCGGCCTCCCCGTCATCTTCATCGACAACGATGTGCTCGACGGCCGCGCGGGCAGCGTGATGTTCGCCAACGTCGATGGAATGGCAAAAGTCGTCAATCACCTCTACGAGACAGGGCACCGCAGGATCGCTCACATCACCGGTCACTTCGAGACTCGACCTGGGCCCGACCGCCTCTTTGGTTACCGCTCCGAGCTCGACAGGCTGGGGTTGCCGAGCCTGCCCGAGTACGTTGCCGAAGGCGACTTCTTCCACAACAGCGGCTTCGAGGCTATGAGACGCCTCCTGGCGCTGCCGCAACCACCCGATGCCGTCGCGTGTGCAAGCGACGAGATGGCGATCGGCGCGATGGCGGCAATCGAGGCAGAAGGGCTGCGCGTCCCCGACGACATCGCGGTCACCGGCTTCGACGATGCCAAGTACGCCGCGAGCGTCGTGCCGGCACTGACGACCATGCGCCAGGACGCTCTCGGCATGGGCACCACGGCGGCCGAAGCCATCCTGAGCATGCTCGGGGATCCCGAGAGTTCCCCGCCCGTGGTCGTGATCGCGACGGAGTTGATCGTGCGCGATTCGAGCGGTGCCGCGACCGCTAGACAACCAGATTGACCAGCTTGCGCGGGACGACGATCGTCTTGCGCAGTTCCCTGCCCTCGAGTAGCGCGATGACCCTGGGTGAGGAGCGCGCCAGCTCGACTAGCTCCTCTTTGCTGGCCTCGGCCGAGGCCAGCAGGCGGTCGCGCACCTTTCCGTTCACCTGCACGACCAGCTCGAAGGTCTCCTGCTCGAGCAGGCTCTCGTCGTAGGCCGGCCAGGGCTCGCACCAGAGGCGCTCGTGCCCCAGCCTTTGCCATAGCTCCTCGGCGATGTGCGGCGCGTAGGGCTGGATCAGGCTGACGGCGGTCTCGGCGGCGAAGCGCACACCGGGGTCGTCCGGACCGCGGTTGATCTCGTTGACCAGCTCCATCACCGCCGCGATCGGGGTGTTGAAGGCGAAGCGGCGGTCGATGTCGTCTGTGACCTTGGCGATCGTCTGGTGCGCCTTGCGGATCAGCGACGTTGGAGCCTTCGGCTTGCGGGCCGGCTTCTCGGCGGCGTCGAGTACCGTCCGCCAGAGCCTGCCCAGGAAGCGGCTCGTGCCCTCGATGCCGTTGTCCTGCCACTCGGCGTCCTGATCGGCCGGGCCCATGAAGAGGATGTTCAGACGCACCGCGTCGGCGCCGTAGCGCTCGACATACGGGTTCGGCATCACGACGTTGCCCTTGGACTTGGACATCTTGGCGCCGAGGTGGTGGATCATCCCCTGCGTGAAGAGCCGGGCGAAGGGCTCGCGGAAGCCGACCATGCCCAGGTCGTTGAGCGCTTTGGTGAAGAAGCGCGCATACATCAGGTGCAGGATCGCGTGCTCGATGCCGCCGATGTACTGGTCGACCGGCATCCAGTGGTCGACGATCTCGCGGTTCCATGGTTCCGCCGTGTTTTGCGGATCGCAGTAGCGGATGAAGTACCAGGAGGAGTCGACGAAGGTGTCCAGCGTGTCGGTCTCGCGCCTGGCCTCGCCGCCGCACGACGGGCACTTCGCCTGCAGCCACCCCTCAGCGGTGGCGAGTGGCGATCGGCCCTTGGGCAGGAAGTCCGACACCTCCGGCAGCAGCACCGGCAGCTCCTCTTCGGGCACCGGCACTACCCCGCAGTGTTCGCAGTAGACGACCGGGATCGGGCAGCCCCAGTAGCGCTGGCGCGAGATCAACCAGTCCCGGAGGCGGTAGGAGACCTTCTTCTCACCGAGGCCCACGGCGCTCAACCAGTTGATGATCGAGCGCTTCCCTTCGGGGCTCGGGAGTCGCGAGAACTCACTCGAGTTGATGAGGACGTCGTCTATCGAGCTGGAGACGTACGCCTCGGACTGGACGTCGACCTCGCCCTGCTGTGGAGCGATCACCTGCACGATCGGCAACCCGTGGCTGAGGGCAAAGGCGTGGTCGCGCTCGTCATGCGCCGGCACAGCCATGATCGCGCCGGTCCCGTACTCCATCAACACGTAGTCAGCGACCCAGATCTGGATCCGCTTGCCGTTGACCGGGTTGATCACGTTGCGCCCCGTAAAGACGCCTTCCTTAGCCTTCTCCTCGCGCTCGATCGTGGAACGCGTCTGCGCCTGCTTGACATAGGCGCGCACGGCTTCTTCTTCTGGCCGCCCGGCGACGAGTTCGGTCACGAGCGGGTGCTCGGGTGCCAGCACGAAGAAAGTGGCGCCGAAGAGCGTGTCCGGGCGCGTTGTAAAGACCGGCAAATCGATCTCCGTTCCCTCGACACGGAAGACCAACTCGGCGCCCTCGGAGCGGCCGATCCAGTTGCGCTGCATGGTCAGTACGCGCTCGGGCCAGTGCTCGAGCAACTCCATCTCATCCAGTAGCGCCTCGGCGTAGTCGGTAATGCGGAAGAACCACTGCTCGAGCGAGCGCTTCTCGACCTCGGCGCCACAGCGCTCGCAGCACCCGTCCACGACCTGCTCGTTCGCGAGCACCGTCTGGTCGTTCGGGCACCAGTTCTGCAGCGACTCCTTGCGATAGGCAAGCCCGCACTCGAGCAGCTTCAGGAACAGCAGCTGCGTCCAGCGGTAGTACTCGGGCGTGTGGGTCGAGATCTCCCGGTCCCAGTCGATCGCCCAGCCCATGCGTTGCATCTGCTCGCGAATGCGGGCGATGTTTCGCTCGGTGATCTCGCGCGGCTGACCACCCTCTTTGATGGCCGCGTTCTCGGCCGGCAGGCCGAAGGCGTCGTAGCCCATCGGGCGCAGCACGCGCCAGCCGTTGCGGCGGCGGAAGTGAGCAACGACGTCGCCCAGCGTGTAGTTCTTGACGTGGCCCATGTGCAGCTCGCCCGAGGGGTAGGGCAGCATCTCGAGCACGTAGGTCGAGCGCTCGTCCCATTCGGGCTCGCCGGGTGAGGGGTTGGGCACCGAGAAGGCGCGCTCGTCCGCCCAGAGCGCCTGCCACCTGGGCTCGATCTCGTGCGGGTTGTAGGAGTCGTCCACCATCGTCGCTCGACTAGAAAAGTTGCTGGAAAACTACATCAGACCGAAGGCGGAAGGCTAGACACTCCGCTGCGGGAAGCGCGTCAGCCCGTCCTCGGGAACGGGCAGCCAGGCCGGTGCCGAGTCGGCCCAGGTGTGCCGGCTCGGGCGCACGCCGGGGTCGGCGTCGAGCACGCCGAGGCGGACCCAGGCCTCATCGCTCGCGACATCGTTCATGCCGAACAGGCTCGAGCCGCAGGTGCGACAGAAGAACCTGACCGCGAGCCCCGGGCCGGGCTGGAAGTGCTCGATCAGCTCCTCGCCCGAGACGATCCGCATCTTCTCGATCGGCACCCGCATCGCGGCCGAACCGGCGTGGCCGGAGTGCTTGCGGCAGTTGCCGCAGTGGCAGAAGCTGGCCAGCTCGAAGGGCGGATCGAGCTCGATCTGGACACCTCCACAGAGACAGCTGGCCGGGACGACTCGGGGCTCGGGCAACTCGTTCTCCTTCCTGGAAGCGGCCCTCGAGATCGGCCGCGATCGCAGAAGGATAGGCAGCGATCGGCCACCGTTCCAAGGCGCAGGGCGGGAGTCGCCGCTCGATAGCCCTCTGGTTGTCCGGTGAGATACCGATCATTAGCGGCAGGGAAATGCCCTTCTCCAGGGAAAACGAGAAAATGCTGCACGGAATCACATACGGTCACAGCGCCTCGCTCCATCCCGGCCACGCGCTTCGCATCAGCGCGGTCGCCTTTGGGTCGGTTCTGCTCATCGCGGCGCTCGCTCTCGAGCTCTACGCAATCGCCGTCGCGATCGCCAGTTGAGCCCGTAGGAGCTGCCTCGACGCCACCGGCCCGCCCGGACGTGTCCCGGTGCCAGGCATGGTCACGAGAGGCGCACGGACTTTCCCCAGGCACCCCGGCGTCCTCACCTTTCAGCGCGCGAATGTAAGCTCGCGGAGTGCCTGTTCTCGACCTCTTTCCGGATAGCGCCCGCATAGCGCAGGGCGAGCTCGAGGTGGGTGGCCTGCGCGCCTCGGAGCTGGCGCGCGAGTTCGGCACACCGCTCGTTGTCTACTGCGAGCAGACGCTCAGGGCCCGAGCCCGCGCCTATCGCCAGGCGGCTCCCAATGCGCTCGTCGTGTTCGGTAGCAAGGCCTTTCCGAATCTCGCCGTCCTCGAGCTCTTCGCCGAGGAAGGGATTGGGGTCGACGTCTCCACCCTGGGCGAGCTCGAGGCGGCCAGGCGTGCCGGCATCGGCGGCGAGCGGATTGTCTGCCACGGCAACAACAAGAGCGACGAGGAGCTGCGAGCGGCCGCGGAGGCCAACGTTCTCTACACCGTTCTCGACGCTCCCGACGAGGTCGAGCGCGCGGCGGCGGCGGGAATCAAGCGGGCGCTGATTCGCGTCGCGCCCGGCATCGAGGTCAACACGCACGAGGCGATTCAGACGGCTCATCGGGGCTCCAAGTTCGGGCTGACCCCGGAGCAGACGGTCGAGGCCGTACGCCTGGGCTCGTCGCTAGGGATGGAGATGGCAGGGCTGCACATCCACCTCGGCTCGCAGTTGCTCGACTTGGCGGCGCCGCGCATGCTGCTCGACTGGCTGGCCGGCTTCGTCGCGGTTTGCCGCACCGAACTGGCCTGGGCGCCCGCGGTCGTCGATGTCGGCGGCGGACTCGGCATCCGCTACACCGAGGACGAGCAGGCTCCCTCGATTGCCGACTGGATCGGCGACCTTGAAAACCGGCTCGAGCGCGACTTCGCCACTCACGGTCTGCCCCAGCCGGGTTTGATCATCGAGCCGGGGCGCTCGCTAGTCGCCGAGGCCGGCTTCACCCTCTACGCGGTCGGTGTAGTCAAGGAGCCCGCCGAGGGTCCGCCCTGGGTGGCGATCGACGGCGGTTACTCCGACAACCCGCGCCCGCTTTTCTACGGCGCCCGTTACGAGGCGCTGCTCGCCAACCGGGCCGACGAGCCGAGCGATCGCTCCTACACGATCTGCGGCAAGCACTGCGATGCCGGAGACGTGCTGGTCCGGCACATCGCACTGCCTGCGCCCCGCCGCGGCGACCTGCTGGCCGTCCCCGACACCGGCGCCTACACGCTCAGCATGGCCTCGAACTACAACCTCCTCCCCCGCCCGGCTGCGGTGCTCGTCTCCGGCGGTAAGGCACGCCTGATCCGCCGGCGCGAGACGCTCGACGACCTGTTCGGCCTCGACGTTCCATGAGGCGCGAGGTGGGCGCGGCTGTCGCGCTGGCAGCCGAGCTCGGGATTCGCTGCGACGAGCCTCGGATCGTCAACGAGGGCTTCAACCTGCTGCTCGAGCTCTGCCCAGAGCCCATCCTCGCCCGCATCCCTACCGCGATGGCGGAGATCCGCGATCCGCTCGAGAGCGCACGAAGCGAGCTCGCCTTCGCCGCCTTGCTCGCCGAGAGCGGCATCGGGGCGGTGCGGCCGAGCACTCTCGTGCCGGCCGGACCGCACCACGCGGACGGATTCGTCATCTCTTTCTGGGAGCTCGAGAACGAGGTATCGCGCCCGCTCGACGTGAAGGCGGCAGCCCACTCGCTGCGCCGCATCCACGATCTAGATCCTCGCCGTGCGAGCTTTCTTCCGCCCTTCAGGCCCATCGTCGAGCTCGACGTCCTGCTCGAGCGAATAAAGGCGAGGCGGCTGCTCGAGGCCGATGACCTCGAGCTCCTGAAAGGCGAGAAGGAGCGACTGACCGCCCTGCTGCCCGAGCGCTTCGACGAGCGCCCGCTGCACGGCGACGCCCATTTCCACAACATCATGGAAACCGCGCGCGGAACCATCTGGATCGATCTCGAAGACGGTTGCTTCGGCCCGGTCGAATGGGACCTGGCAAGCCTGCAGACCGCCGCCAGGAGACTCGGGCAAGATCTCCCCTGGCGAGAGGCAATCGCGGCATATGGACAGGAGCCGGATACCGACCTGCTCGAACTGATGGTGGAGCTGCGCGGCGTCTACGTGGCCGCCTGGCACGCCCTCGGCGCGACGACGATCCCAGAGAGCGCTCACTGGCGCGACCGCTGGCTCGAGCTTCTGCGAGCGCACGGTACTCGTGCACGCTCGTGACGAATGTCTCAGAATAGAACGAGTGCGGCGTCTCGGAGCCCTCTCTCTCGCAGCAGCAGTCACAGCGATCGTCGGCTTCACCGCTTTTTACGGTTTCGTTCATCGACCTGTGGAAGGCGCGCGGGCAGTGCAGGTTCTCTATGCGGCGACGCTCCTGCTTCCGCCGGCGCTCTTCCTCGGGCTGGCGCTCGT
>PMZQ01000080.1 GCA_003170155.1 Actinomycetota bacterium
TCGACCAGCGAGGTCTACGGCGACCCGCTCGTCCACCCGCAGCCCGAGAGCTACTGGGGCAACGTCAACCCGATCGGCCCGCGCGGGGTCTACGACGAGGCCAAGCGCTACGCCGAGGCGCTGACGATGGCCTACCACCGCCAGCAGGGCGTGGACACCGCGATCGTCCGCATCTTCAACACCTACGGCCCGCGCATGCGGCCCTTCGACGGGCGGGCGATCCCAACCTTCGTGCGCCAGGCCTTCGCCGGCAAGTCGCTGACTGTCTTCGGCGACGGCTCGCAGACGCGATCTTTTTGTTACGTGGACGATCTCGTGCGCGGGCTGATCCTGCTCGCAGAAAGCGGCGAGCACGAGCCGGTCAATATCGGCAACCCGAACGAGATGACTCTGCTCGAGCTGGCGCAGACAGTGGTGAAGATGACCGGCTCGAACAGCGAGATCGTGTTCGAGGCGCTGCCGGTAGACGACCCACAGGTGCGCAAGCCCGACATCACCCGGGCGCGCGAGCTGCTCGGCTGGGAGCCGACGATCGGCCTGGAAGAAGGCCTCGGGCGCCTGCTCGCTTCGCTCGAACACCCGGCGGCGTAGGTGCGTCGGTGAGCAACCGCCGGATCACGAGCTCGCTCGGACCGAGTCGCTTACTCGCAGAGTCGGATCGCTGCGCCATACTGGGCAGCGGATGAAGGCGCCGAAGATAGTTGCAGTGGCCTCGGCAGTCGATCTCGGCTTCCGTTACGGCTGCACGCCGGCCTGGTGGCAACTCTGGAAGGGGATGCAGGAGGCGGGCATCGACCTGATCGTGACGCCGTATCGCGGGCGCCCGGTCGAGTCGCCCTGGTGGCGAACGGCTCCCAACCCCTCCCGCCACGAGGGTGATCTCTACGACGGCATGCGCTCGTTCGGCGCGCGCCTCAAGCGCGACCGCTACCTGCGCCGCGACGAGTCCTCGCCCCCGGACACCCGCAGCGACCGGGCAGTTCGCCAGACGATCTGGCGTCTGGTTACGCCGCGTTGGAAGAGGCATCTCGAGCGCCTGATCGAGCGCGAGGGCGGTGTCGACGCGGTGATCGTCTTCACCGTTCCGATGGCGCATCTGCGGGGTATTCCTACGGCTCTGCGTGAGCGCTTCGGCATACCCGTGGTCTTCTACGACGGCGACGTGCCGATGAGCCTGCCCGAGTTCGGCGGCATGGACACCGGCTTCAACTGGTACCACGGCGCCGATCCGTCCGAGTACGACCTCGTCCTCTCCAACTCCGAAGGGGGGCTCGAGCGGCTGCGCGAGTTGGGTGCTCGCCGCGCCGAGGCGGTCTTCTGGGGCGCCGATCCCGACCTCTTCGCTCCGCAGCCGGTGGACAAGTCCTACGACGTCTTCTTCTACGGATACGGCGACAAGTTCCGGCGCGAATGGATGCGCGATCTCGTCGGGGAGCCCAGCCGCCGCGCCGCGGAGATCGACTTCGCCCTCGGCGGCCGCGACTTCCAGGGCGACACGGGTAACGCCCGTCTAGTCGGCGACGTTCCCATGAACGTCTTCTCGCACGCCATTTCGGCGGCGCGCATCAACCTCAACCTCACTCGCGGCTCGCATGCGAGCGTTACGGCATCCTCCACAGCGCGGCCGTTCGAGCTGGCGGCCTGCGGCGCCACCATCGTCTCCAACCCGGTTGCGGGCATCGAGCGTTGGTTCGAGCCCGGCAGCGAGCTGGTCGTAGCGGAGGACGGCGAGCAGGCGCTCGCGGCCTACCGCGAACTTCTCGCCAACCCGGCCGCCTGCGAGGAGATGGGCCGGCGTGCCCGCGCGCGCGTGCTCGAGGAGCACACCTACCGCCAGCGGGCGCAGCGCGTGCTCGAGCTGCTCGGCCTGAGGGAGCCGGTCATTACCGGGACGGGGCGATGATGACCGAGCCGGAGCACTCCGATCTCGCCCTACCGCCGGAGATCACGCGCATGCGCCGGCTGGCGATCATGCCCGCCTACAACGAGGAAGGCTCGATCGGCGCAGTCATCGACGAGATTCGTGCCTTCGACCCGAATATAGAGATCGTGGTCGTCGACGACGGCTCCGCCGACCGGACGAGCAAGATCGCGCGCTCGCGCGGTGTGCATGTAGTCACGCTCCCTTTCAACCTGGGTATCGGCGCCGCCATGCAGACCGGCTTCCGCTTCGCACGGGCGAACGACTTCGACCTGGCGGTGCAGATCGACGCCGACGGCCAGCACGATCCGAGCGAGCTGCCGGCCGTCCTTGCACCGCTTCTGGCCGGGGAGGCGGACTTCGTCGTCGGCTCGCGTTTCACCGGCGACCCGGCTTTCCGTTCCTCCTTCACGCGCCGCCTCGGTATTCACCTTTTCGCCGTGGTCGTGTCGGCGATCGCCCACCAGCGCCTCACCGACACCACCTCCGGTTTCCGGGCCGTCAACCGGCGCGGAATCGCGCTCTTTGCAGCCGACTACCCGCACGACTACCCCGAGGTGGAGACGACGGTGATGGTCATCAAGCACCGCCTGCGCGTGAAGGAGGTGCCGGTGCGCATGCGTGAGCGCGCCGCCGGCCGCTCCTCGATCACCGCGCTGCGCTCCGTCTACTACATCTTCAAGGTCTTGCTGGCGCTCTTCGTCGACCTCTTTCGCCCCAGCGACGCCCCCGCGGAGGACGCATGACACCATTTAAAGTCACGATAATCGCCTCGTTCGTGGCCGCCGTCATACTCGGAATCGTCTTCGAGTTGATCCGGCGCAGACGCCTGCGCGAGCGCTATGCGCTCATCTGGGTCGTGACCGGAGTCGTGCTGCTCGTGCTCGCGCTTTGGCGCCGCGGCTTGAATACGGTCGCGGGTTGGATGGGCGTCAAGACCTATCCGCCGTCGGTCTTCTTCGCGGCCATTCTCCTGTTCGTGCTCGTGCTTCTTCTCCACTTCTCGATCGTGCTCTCGCGGCTCTCCGACCAGAACACGACGCTGGCTCAGAGGCTGGCCCTGTTCGAGACCGACGTGCTCGAGCGCGAGCAGAAAAAAGACGCAGACGAAGAGCCCGGCTAGGGCCGGGTGACGCCCGGTTCGCTCTGCGCCCGGTACCAGGCGATCGCACGCTCGAGCCCGGCGCGCAGCGGCGTGCTCGCCTTGAAACCGAAGTAGCGCGCGGCGCGCTCGGTGTCCAGGCACCTCCTCGGCTGGCCGTTCGGCTTCGACGTGTCCCAGACGAGCTCGCCCTCGTAGCCGGTCAGCTCGGCGATCATCTCGGCCAGCCCACGGATCGAGATCTCGCTGCCGGTGCCGAGGTTGACGGGATCGGGACCGTCGTAGCGCTCGGCCGCAAGCGTGATCGCCTTGGCGCAGTCGGCCACGTAGAGAAACTCTCGCGTCGGCGAGCCGTCGCCCCAGAGCACAACCTCGCGCTCGCCGCGCTCGTTTGCCTCGATCATCTTGCGGATCTGGGCCGGAATCACATGCGAGCTCTCAGGGTTGAAGTTGTCGCCGGGCCCGTAGAGGTTCACCGGTAGCAGGTAGATCGCGTCGAGCCCGTACTGCTCGCGGTAGGCCTGTGCACCAACTAGAAGCGCCTTCTTGGCAATGCCGTAGGGCGCGTTCGTCTCCTCGGGATAGCCGTTCCAGAGTTCCTCTTCCTTGAACGGCACCGGCGTGAACTTGGGGTAGGCGCAGATCGTGCCGACCACGACCAGCTTCTCGACGCCATGCAGGCGACTCTGCTCGAGGACGTTGGCGCCCATGACCAGATTCGAGTACCAGAAGCGACCGGGATTGGCCCGATTGGCGCCGATGCCGCCAACCTCGGCGGCAAGATGGATCACGAGCTCGGGCCGAGCCTCGGCAAAGAGGCGATCGACATCGCCGGCCTGGGTGAGGTCCCAGTTTTCGACCAGTGGGACGAAGGGCTCAACTCCCTGCGCGCGCAGGCGCTCGACGACGTACTGTCCGAGAAACCCAGCTCCTCCTGTCACAACCGCTCTCACGGTTCGTGAGCATATCGGCTGTGGCAGTTTCGAGGTAACTCAGCCGGCTCGTGGCCTGGGTTACGACTGAACCGACCAGTCGACGCGCCCGCTCCAGCGCTCACGGTTCGCCGCATACCAGGCGATCGTGCGCGAGATGCCCTCTTCCCAGGACACCGTCGGCTCCCAGCCGGTCTCGCGCTTGAGCTTCTCGTAGCCGACTCGTAGCGCCAACACATCGCTCGCACCGGGACGGAAGCGATCCTTCACCGAGACCAGCTCGCGCCCGGCGGGCCAGTGGCCCTCGCGCTCCCCGATCTCGAGGATCTTCCCGGCCCAGCCCTCCATCGAGATGTTCTCGCCCTGCCCGTAGACGTAGACGTCTCCGGGCTTGCCGTGCGCGGCGACGGTCAGATGCCCGCGCACGCCGTCGGTGCAAAAGCAGAAGTCGCGCAGCGGATCCAGGTTGCCGATCTCGATCTGCTCTCGCTCGAGCGCCTGAGTGATGATCGTCCCGGTGATGTAGCGCGGGTTCTGGCGCGGCCCGTAGTTGTTGAACATCCGCGTCACGACGCCCGGCACGCCAAATGCGTCGTGGTAGTTCATCGTCAGAAAGTCGGCCGCGACCTTCGCCGTGGCGTAGATCGATTTCGGGTTGATCGGCGAGCGCTCGTGCAGAATTAGGCCGCCCGCGGCGTCGAAGTCGTGCTGGTCGGAGACGTCGTCGCGCACGTTGCCGTACTCCTCCGAGGTGCCGGCCGTGTCGAACTTCTCCAGCTCGAGGCCGGTGTCGACGATCGACTGCAGCAGGTTGAGCGTGCCGACCGTGTTTGCCATCACCGTCTCGTAGGGCCGGTGCCAGGACTCGCCAACATGCGCCTGCGCGCCCAGGTGGAAGACATACGGCTTGTCGGGCGCACCTTTCAGCTCGCGCATCAGGTAGTCGATCGAGGTTTTATCGGTGAGATCGGCGAAGTGCACCTTCAGCCGGCCTCGAAGGTGCCCGATGTTGTTCAGTGCGCCGCTCGAGGTGGCGCGTACGAAGGCGTGGACGTCGGCGCCGAGCTCGACGAGTGCGTCGGTCAGGTGCGAGCCCATGAATCCGTCGGCGCCGGTAACGAGAACCGTCCGATCCGTGTACGTGTCTCCGAAATCCCTGCGGAGATCCGCGAGGCTCGCCGGTGTCCAAACAACATCGTTCATCAGGTGATCAACAATAGCCCGGTCGTACAACGAGGCGATTGGTCAGGCGCTCGGTCTGGAGTCCTGCGGGCGATCGATCGACGCCTGCCTGTCAGGTCACCGTCCGCTATGGAGCAAGCGCCTTACTCCCGCCCGCATCGCTCGCATGCAGCGGAGCACAACCGGCGGAGCGAGGATGATCGCGGCCTCGGCGCGGCGCTTCAGATCCGCTGCGCCCCACGCTCCGACAAGCCCGTCAGGCGTAAGCCGGTGCGTCACATCGCGCAGCGTGAAAAGGAACTCATCGCCGCCGAGGAGAACGCGGTTTCGATCCGCTTCGAGGCCCTCCCAGGCGATCCCGGTTCCACTCTTGATGTGACCGTAGCCATGGTTCTGGTGGATCACGAGCGTGATCGCCGTGGCGTCGACGACGGGGATCCGCTGGCGCCGAGCCCTGTAGATCATCCAGTTATCCCAGGCGGGACGGCCGACTGCAAAGGGAGGCAGCGCATCGAGCGAGTCCGC
>PMZQ01000049.1 GCA_003170155.1 Actinomycetota bacterium
TCCTCCGCCGCGACGCCGAAAGCTGCCAGCGCCTCGGCGGCCGCCTCCAGCGGCGCCTCGGGCTTCACCGCCACGAAGCAGCCGGTCAGCGCCGTGGACATGCAGCCGGTGCCGGTGACGACGCCGAGCAGCTCGTGCCCGTTCGCCACGCTCAGGCTGCTCTCTCCGTCCGAGACGCAATCGACGGGGCCAGTGACCGAGACAACGCAATCGAACAGGCGAGCAGCCGATTTTGCGATCTCCCAGGCCGGCACGCCGACGCCGATCGAGTCGACGCCGCGCACCTCCGCCTCCTGCCCGGCCAGGGTGGCGATCTCGCCCGCGTTACCGCGCAAGACCGAGACGCGCAGCTCGTGGAGAATCCTCTCTGCCGTCTCGGTTCGGTAGCGCGTTGCGCCGGCTCCGACCGGGTCGAGCAGCACCGGCACGCCGGCCGCATTCGCTGCTTTCCCGGCCAGGATCATCGACTCGATCCAGGGCTCCGAGAGCGTGCCGATGTTGAGGACGAGCGCGGCGGCAGAGGAGACCATCTCCTCGACCTCTTCGCGGGCGTGCGCCATCACCGGCAGCGCTCCCAGGGCGAGAGTCGCGTTCGCGGTCTCGTTCATGACCACGTAGTTGGTGATCTGATGGACGAGCGGCCGCCGTTCTCGAATCAAACGCAGGCTCGACCCGGGCGAAACGCTCATCTCCCGGCCTCCAGTCCGAATACGTCGACCGGACCCTCGCCGGCGCCGAGCCATTCCAGCCCGTTCGCAACGGCGTTCGAGGCGATTCGGCCCGCTTCCTCGGCCGCCTCGCGCAGAGGCAGGCCTCTTGCGAGCAGCGCCGCGAGTGTCGCCGAATGGGTACAGCCGGCGCCGTGTGTGGACCGCTTCGCGTACCTGGGCACTCGAATCTCGAAGTGCTCGTTCCCGTCGAAGAGGTGGTCTACGGGCTCCTCACCGTGCCCGCCCGTGACGATCACGGCCGCCGGACCGAGCGCGTAAATGCGTTCCGCCAGCTCTCTGCGCGAGCCCGGCCTCCCCGCCAGCACGATCGCCTCGTCGAGATTGGGAGTCACCACCGTCGCCAGCGGCAGCAGTCTGCCGACGAGCGCCGCGACGGCCTCGGGCTGCAGCAGTCGCGCCCCCGAGGTGGCGATCATCACCGGGTCGACAACGAGCGTTACGGGGTGCTCGGCGAGAAAGTCGGCGACCGTCTCGATGATCGAGCGCGAGAAGAGCATCCCCGTCTTCGCCGCGTCGACGCCGATATCCGAGAAGACGGCATCGAGCTCGGCCAGCACGAACTCCGGCGGCGTCTCGTGCACGGCCGTGACGACGACCGTGTTCTGCGCCGTCAAAGCGACGATCGCGCTCATGCCGAAGCAGCCGGCGGCGGCGAATGCCTTCAGGTCGGCCTGGATCCCGGCGCCTCCACTCGAGTCGGAACCGGCGATCGTCAGACACCGTGGAACTGGCAAGAAAGGCCTCCCTTCGCTGGCATGATCCAGATCAGGTTCGACGGGTTTTTCTCAGCCCGTTAGGGCACCCCGGCGGGCACAGGGTACCATCGCTCCCGGGGGTGAAAGAAGAGCCAGACCGGCTCGCCGAAGAACCTGAACTCACGATCGTTGAAGAAGGGCTGGGATTCGCTACTCACCGGCGAGGAGCTTGCCTATCGCGGCGAGGAACCAGCGCGGAAGCCCCGGCTCGAGCCGATCCCCGATGAGCTGGAGCCGCGCCTGCGCCAGGCGCTGATCGGGCTCGGCGTCACCTCTCTCTTCGCTCACCAGGCCGAGGCCTGGCGTTTGGCCCAAAACGGAGCGCACCTGATCGTCACGACCGGCACCGCGAGCGGAAAGACGCTCGCCTTCAATCTGCCGGTGCTCGACGCGCTCGCCCGCGAGCCCAAACAGCGGGCTCTCTATCTCTACCCGACCAAGGCGCTGGCGCAGGATCAGGCCCGTGCGCTGGCGGCGCTGCGGATTCCGAAGGTGCACTCCGCGATCTACGACGGCGACACGCCGAGCGAGCGGCGCTGGCAGATCCGCAAATGGGCGAACGTGATCCTCTCCAACCCCGACATGCTCCACGTCGGCGTCCTGCCCCACCACGATCGCTGGGGCGACGTGCTCGCCAACCTGCGCTTCGTGATCGTGGACGAGGCGCACGTCTACCGGGGCGTTTTCGGCTCGCACGTCGCCAACGTTCTGCGGCGCCTGCGCCGGCTGGCGCGGATCTACGGCTCCGAGCCCCAGTTTCTGCTCGCCTCGGCGACGATCGCCAACCCCGGCGAGCTGGCGAGCGCTTTGACCGGGCTCGATTTCGAGGTCGTGGCCGAGGACGGCGCCCCGCGGCCCGAGCGGACGCTCGCGCTCTGGAACCCGGAACTGATCGACCCCGAGCTGGGACTACGCGCGAGCCCGCTCGGCGAAGCCTCGAAGCTGCTCGCCTCGCTGGTCGAGCGCGGCGAGCGCACGATCTGCTTCGCCAAGAGCCGCAAGGCGGTCGAGCTGATCCACCGCTTCACGAGCGATCGCCTCCCCGCCGAGCTGGCAGCCAGAATCGCTCCCTACCGGGCCGGATACACGCCCGAGCAACGGCGTGAGATCGAGCGGCGCCTGGTCGAAGGCGAGCTGCTGGCGGTGACCGCGACCGACGCACTCGAGCTCGGCATCGACATCGGCACGCTCGACTGCGCGATCTCGGTCGGCTTCCCCGGCACCGTCGCCAGCCTCCGGCAGCAGTGGGGCCGCGCCGGGCGCCGCGAGCACGGCCTGGCGCTGATGATCGCGAGCGAGGACGCGCTCGACCAGTTCTTCATGCGCGACCCCGAGGCGCTGATCGGGCGCAGTGTCGAGGCGGCCATTCTCGACCACGCCAGCCCGCGCATCCTCGACGGCCATCTGCGCGCGGCCGCCTACGAGGCGCCGATCGGGCCCGAGGACGCCGACACGCTCGGCCCGGAGGCGCTGGAGCGTGCCGGCTCGCTGCTCGAGCTGCGGGATACTCCAGCCGGCTTCGTCTGGCAGGGCCACGACTTCCCGGCCGGACGAGTGTCGCTGCGCTCGACCGACACAGGTAGCTTCACCGTGATCGAGGCAGGTACCGGCTCGGTGCTCGGTCTGGTCGAGAACGCCCGCGCCTTCTCGACCGTTCACGAAGGAGCGATCTATCTGCACATGGGTGAGGCCTACCTGGTACGGACGCTCGACCTCGAGGCCGTGCGCGCTCTGGTCGAGCCCTTCTCGGGCGCCTACTACACCCAGGCCAAGCGCGAGACCGAGACCGAGATCAGAGAGGAGCTTCGCCGCGAAGAGCGCCTCGGCGTCGAGCTCTGCTTCGGCCGCGTCTCGGTGACCGAGCAGGTCGTCGGCTACCAGCGCCGCTCGATTCAGACGCAGAGAGCGATGGACTTAACGCCGCTCGACCTACCGGCCACCTCGTTCGAGACCGAGGCGATCTGGTTCTGCCCCACTCCCGATCAACTCGAAGGCCTGGAAAAGCTGCCGCTCCTGCTCGGCTCCCTGCACGCCGCCGAGCACACGCTGATCGCGCTGCTGCCGCTGCGCGCGATGTGCGACCGCTGGGACATCGNNTTCGAGGACTGGGTCGCCGACACCGTCCGCCTGCTCGGAGGCTGCCCCTGCGAGCGCGGCTGCCCCTCGTGCGTGCAGTCGCCCAAGTGCGGCAACCTGAACGAGCCGCTGAACAAGGCCGGGGCGCTGAAGCTGCTCGGGCGGATGCTCGCTAGCGCCTGAGCAGCCGCAGTAGCCGCTCGAGGAGAGAAGGACCCCGCGTTTTCGCCAGCGCCTGCTCACGCGCCAGCGAACGGCGGGCAAAAGCTCTTTCGCGCTGCGCCCGGGTCGAGATGCTGCGCTTCCAAATAACGGGTCTTTGCCTCGGCATCAGCTCTCCAGTGCCGATAGCGCCAGCTCGACCGCTTCTTCCGGGCTAGCCGCGCGCAAAATCCCTTCACCCTCCACCGCTAAGCCGCCGTCGAGCACCACCGTCGGGCGACCGAGCCGGCGCGCAAACGCGATCTCGCTCAGCGTCCCCCAGCTGCCGCCGACTGCGATCACGGCATCGCCCGAGGCGGCGACGGCCAGGTTGCGAGCGTGTCCGGTGCCGGTCGCCACGGCGTGGTCGATCCACTCGTTGGCTTCGCCAGGCGACTCGCCGGGCAGGATTCCGATCGTCCGGCCGCCGGCCTGTTTCGCTCCTCGCGCCGCGGCCGCCATCACCTCATCGCCGCCGCCGGTGACGACGGTGCAACCTCGCTCGGCGAGCAGTCGGCCGACCTCCTCGGCCTGAGCTTCCCACTCGCCGCCGCTTCCTATCACCGAGATCTGAACCGCCCTCACCCCGAGAGCCTATCCCCCAAGCCTGCACGTCCTACCTAACGGGAGAGGCTCTCGCGATGCTAGAAGAGAGGTATGCCGGAACGCGTGGACACGAGATGACAGAGCTAGGCGGCGAGCTGGAGCGCATCGTGGGCTTCAACCGCTATCTGGAAGAGCGCTGCTCGGAGAGAATCTTCTCCTCGTTCCTGGCGACGGCGCTTCTATGCGAGTCGCTTCCGCTCGTGCGGGATCGCAATTACCTGCGCGTCGAGGACGGTGGCGCAAGCGCAAGCGAGTTAGCTTCGATGGCCGATCGCGTGCTCGGCAGCGCCGGGCTCAGCCACAGGCGCGTCTTCGCCGACTCTTCCGAGATCGCCGATCGCCTGGCGCCACAGTTCGAGAACCTGAGCTGGAAAGCCGAGGGGCTGCTGGTGATGACCCACGACGGCCGAGTCGAAGAGGAGCAACTCCCGCTCGTCGCCGAAGTCGAGATCGAAGAGATGTATCCCTTCTGGGAGGAGGAAAACCGGCAGCGCCATCCCGAGAGCGCCGAGCTCGTGCGCCAGCTGACCGAGCAAAACGAGTTCGTCGCCCGTAGCATCGACTGTCAGTACTTCGCGCGCCGGCTCGACGGCAGAGTCGTCAGCGGCTGCCAGCTCTACTCGCGCGGCGGCACAGCTCAGATCGAGACGGTCGGGACGCTAGAGGAGTACCGCAACCGCGGACTCGCCAGCTCGGTGGTCAAGCGCGCGGTCGCCGAGGCCTTCNNGCTAGCCGGACGCCAGGCGCGCCAGCGCCTCGTCTCGACTCGGCGCGATCGAGAAGACCTGATTGAGCCCGGTGATCTCGAAGATCTTGGTGACGTTGCGATCGCTGCAGACGAGCGAGAGGTCGCCCTCCTTCTCACGCAGGCGCCTGACCCCACCCACCAGCACCCCGAGTGTGGTCGAGTCGATAAAGGTCGTCTCGGTCAGATCGACGATCACGTGGCGCGCGCCATCGGTGACGGCGTCGATCAGCTGCTGCTTGAACTCGGGCGCGGTATAGAGATCGACCTCGCCGCTGAGCGCGATCACGAACACCCCGCCGTCGAGCCGCTCGGTAGCTATGTCGAAATTCATGCCGATCGCCTTTCCTCCGCGCTCTTCGCCCTCGAATGCACTCTAACCTTTCGAGTTGGATTTTTCTGCTGCAGCAAGCGCCTTGCGGACTTGCGGGGCCAGTTGGCTGCCCGGAACCAAGCGCAGGTACTCCTTGTATGACGCGATCGTCGTCTTCAGGTCGTTGGCATTCGCGGCGGCCAAGCCGAGCTGAAGCACAGCCTGCGCTCGCGCCAGCTTGTCGCTCACCGGCGTCGCCTGCAGGTAGCGCCGGTTGACGCCCTCCCAGGACGTCGCGGCCTTTAGATAGGCGCCGTAGGCAGCGCTGATCTTGGTGGTGAGAGTGCTGGTATACGCCGTCAGCAAAGGATTGGAGTTGGATGATCCAAAAACCATCTGTACGGGATCGGTGTTCGAGCCGAAGGGCCCGCTAGCGCCCTGAAGCTCTTGGGCCACCGTGTAGTACTCATTCCCGCGTTGAGTGGTTATGTCGCTCCAGATCTGTGCGAGCGCCGCGAGCCCGACCAGGTCTTTTGGCTTCAGCTTCAGGAAGGTGTCGTAGGCCCGGATGGCGTCTGCCTGTCTGCCTTTGCCCTCGTAGAGAATTCCCAATTGATTCCAGGCTGTCGGATCGCCCGGGTGCTGTTTCACCGTCTTCTCGGCGCTCTTGATCGGGTTGCCGCCGCGCATCCCGAGCAGCTGCGAGATGAGGTCGCCGCCGCCGCCGCCGCCGACACCCGAGAACAGGAAGCCGAACGCGAACGCGAAGACGAGCAGAACGAACACCCACTTCGCGCCGCGGCGAAGGCGCATGAAGAACATCGTCCCTTCGATCGCCGGCGAGTAGCCGCTCCTGGTCGTAACAGGGGTGCTGGCTACGCTCCGGCTGCGCGAGTTGGATCGCTGCTGCCGGCGAGCATTCGACCTCTCGCGGCTGCGCTTGCGCTGCTGAGATCGGCCCACTCGAACTCTCCCTTCTCGTACTTCGTCTCGCCGTTGACGACGGTTAGCTGAACGCGTTCCGGGCTACCGCCGAGGACAACAGCAGCTTGCGGATCTTCGCATGGTAGAAGCGACGTGCCTTCCAGCGCCACGATAGCGATATCTGCGCACTTGCCGGGGAGAAGCGAGCCAACCTCGTCCTCGATCCCGAGCGTCCGGGCGGAGCCTAGTGTCGCCAGCTCGAGCGCCCGGGCCGCCGTCAGCGCCTGTGGGCTGCGCTCACGGGCACGCGCGCAGGCGACCGCGAAACGAAGCTCTTCGAACATGTCGAAGGATGGAACCGAGGCCGGACTGTCGGTTCCGATCCCCACGCGAACGCCCGCTTCGAGAAGGTCTGCGAGCGGCGCGATGCCGCAACCGAGGAAGCCGTTCGAACGTGGACAGTGCGCGACCGCGACGTCCAGTGAGGCGAGCAGCTCGATCTCATCGGGCTCAAGGTCGACACAGTGGGCAGCGACGGTCTCCGGGCCGATCGCGCTCGCGCGGGCAAGCGCCCGGATTCCGGTCTCGCCGGTGGGAGGCAGGAGGTAATTGCTGAGCGCAACCAGCGGCCCCTCACCGCGCAGAAGCCAGGCTCGCTCCGCCTCGCTCTCGGAAAGATGGGTGACGACGGGCAGACCCAGCTCTCTGGCCGCCGCGTAGACGGCGGTCGAAACGGTGTACGGAGCATGCGGCGAGATTCCCAGCCGGACCTGGTCGGAAAGCGACGGAAGCGCCACCTCTCGCAGCTCCTCAAAACGGTGAAGCGCCCGGCCGGGGTCGTCTCCGAACACCTCCAGGCAGACGATCGCCTTCAGGCCGAGATCGGAGCAGGCGCGCGCCGAGGCGCCACTGAAGCTGGCGTCGAGGACGGTCGTGATTCCCGAGACCAGACACTCGGCGGCGCCGAGCCGCGCCAGCGCAACGACCTCGTCGAAGGAGAGGATCTCCTTGCGCCTGGTATGAAGTGCGATCCAGCCGCCGAAATCGAGCCCGTCGCCGAAGCCCGTGTAGCCCGCGTACTCGAGATGGGTGTGGGCGTTGACGAAGCCGGGCATGATCACGGCCTTGGGAAAGTTGCGGCCGCGCCCGATCTCTTCGCTCGTGCCGATCCTGGTAATGCGGCCGTTCTCGATCGCTATCGCGCCGTTCTCGATCGGCGTTCGTTCGATCGGGAGCAACCAGTCGGCGGAGAAGATCGTCTCCACGGCGTGGGCGATGCTAGCAGGGCTTGTCTAGACTGCGTGCCCTCGTTCCCGAGAGGTGGACGGCAACATGATCGTGATCGAGCCAGCCGCAGACGGCGACGCCGAAGCCCTGACGGAGATCTCGCGCCGAGCCTTCGAGCACGACGTCAACTACGGTGCGCCCGCTCCCAGCGGCCCGCCCGGCTACGACTCCACGGGCTGGCAGCGAGAGATGATCCGGAACGGCCGCTTCTTCAAGGTGCTCGAACAGGATCGGCTCGTCGGCGGCTTCGTTCTCTTCCGGCTCGAGGACGGAAGCGTGGAGTTCGGGCGCGCCTTCCTCGAGCCGGAGTGTCAGAACAGGGGCATCGGCAGCGAGCTGCTCCGCTTCTCCGAGAACGTCTTCCCCGAGACCCAACGCCTCGTCCTCGACACGCCGCGCTGGAACCTGAGGACTCAACACTTCTACGAGAAGGCCGGCTACGTGAAGATCGACGAGATCGACACCGACGTGAGCTTCACCCTCTTTCAGTACGAGAAGAGGCTGGAAGCGTGAGCGCGAACCTCGAGCTCTGGCGCTGCGTTCGCTCTGTGCGAGCGAACGAGAGCCGGCTGAGCCCGCTCGGCAAGCGAGAGGCACTCGAGAACGTGCCGGGCAACTAGGCTGAAGACAAATGAGAGAGAGGAAAGACGGATGAGCTATCGCTTCATCGACGTTGGTGAGGTCGAACCGCTGTTCAGTGGCCGTATTCGACCGGTGCGAAAGGCGCTCGAAATCGAATCCTTCGGGGTCAACGAGTTCGAGCTGGCAGCGGGCTCGACCACCTATCCCGAGCACGACGAGCTCAAGACCGGGCAGGACGAGCTCTTCGTCATTCTCGAGGGAAGCGGCACGATGACGATCGACGGCGACAGCTTCGAGCTCTTGCCCGGCCGCTACGTCTACGTCACCCCCGAGTCCAAGCGTCATATCGCGCCCGGCTCGAGTGGACTGCGCTACATCGCCATCGGCGCACCGGCCGACGGCAAGCACGGCGGCAGAATCTGAGAGAGATGCACGCCTATCTGTTCAATCTCGGCGTGGTTCCCTACGGCGAGGTCTGGGACCTGCAACGCTCGCTCGCGGCCGCCGTGTTGCAGGGCGCCGTTCCCGACACGGTCATCTTCTGCGAGCACCCGCCGGTGATAACGGTCGGGCGGCGTACCGCGGAGAACGAGCTGCACGTGCCGCCCGACGCCGAGGTCGAGATTGTCGAGACCGACCGCGGTGGCAAGTCCACTTACCACGGCCCCGGGCAGCTCGTCTGCTACCCGATCCTCGACCTGCACCGCCACGGCAAGGATGTGAAGCTGTACGTGCGCCAGCTCGAGGAGGCGATCATCCGCACGCTCGCGCCGCTCGGCATCGAAGGTTCGCGCCTCGAAGGCTTGACCGGCGTCTGGCTCCGGAACCCTCCCAGAAAGATCGCGTCGATAGGTGTGCACATCAGCCGCTGGGTCACGACCCACGGCTACGCGCTCAACGTCGACCTCGACCCGGCTCCGTTCAGCGACTGGATCACCGCCTGCGGGCTGGAGGACGCGGCCTTCACCACCGTCGCCCGCGAGCTGGGGCGCTCGCTGACGGTCGAGGAGATCCGTCCGCTCGCCGCAGCCGCGATCGCCGAGGTGTTCGAGCTCGAGCTCGAGGAGCTGCCGGTCGAGGACGGCGGTACGGGACTCTGGCCGCAGCCGGTTCATGCCAAGCTGGGCGCGAAGGGAGGCTGAGTCGTGTCGCTTCCCGTCGGAGACCGTCCACGCCGCCCCGAGTGGATGAAGGTGCGCGCGCCAAGCGCCGACTCGCTCTACGGAGACGTGCGCAAGCTCCTGCACGGCCAGCATCTGCACACTGTCTGCGAGGAGGCGCACTGCCCCAACGTGGGCGAGTGTTGGGGACGGGGAACGGCGGCATTCCAGATCCTCGGCGACACCTGCACCCGCGCCTGCCGCTATTGCAACGTGCGCTCCGGTAAACCGCAGAACCCGCCCGACCCCGACGAGCCGAGGCGCCTGGCCAAGGCCGCCGCCGAGATGAAGCTCCGCCACGTCGTCGTCACCTCGGTCGACCGCGACGACCTACCCAACCGTGGCGCCAGCCAGTTCGCAGCCACGATCCACGCGCTCCACGAGCTTCTCCCGGACGCTTCGGTCGAGGTACTGACGCCGGATTTCGCCGGCTTCGAGGAGCAGGCGCTCGCGCTAGTGCTGGCCGCGCGACCCGAGGTCTTCAACCACAACATCGAGACAGTACGCCGGCTGCACGCCAGAATGCGGGGCGGCAAGGCCAGCTACGCAGGCTCACTCCAGTTACTCGCCCGCGCCGGGGAGGTGGCTACCGGCCCCGTCGCCACCAAGTCCGGCCTGATGGTCGGGCTCGGCGAGACCAAGGAGGAGATCGCCGAGACGCTCCGCGACTTGCGCGACCACGGCGTCGAGATTGTCACGATCGGCCAGTACCTGCAGCCAACTCCCAGGCACACACCGATCGACCGCTGGGTGCACCCGGACGAATTCGAGTCCTTCCGCGAGCTCGGCCGCGAGCTCGGCTTCAGCTCCGTCTTCTCCGCTCCTCTCGTTCGCTCCAGCTACCGCGCCGACGAGCAGCACCTCGCGATCTCGGAACCCTAGAGACGAGAAAACGCCGATTCCGTCGCGACAAAGTCACGCTTTCAGCACGATCTCGTCTCACACCCGTGCGTTCTTCCTGAATATGATCGACTCGGGGAGGAGGTTGGGGCTTCCGTGGCGAGCGAAAAGAGACATGTCACGGAAGGCCGACTCTGAGGCTCGGGCGCCGAAGTTTGAGCTTCGAGCAGCAATGGGTAACTTCGCTCAATGAGCCAGAGATTCGATCTTCCCAAACGTGTTGCGACGCTTCGCATCGTCTTTGGTGTGATCTGGTTGATCGACGCCGGGTTGAAGATGAATCACGTCTTCGTCAACGAGTTCAAGGCCGATTTCATCGAGGGCTCTGCCGGCCAGCCCGGTTGGCTCCACTGGTGGTTTCGCTTCTGGACTCACGTGATCAACACGAGCCCTTCCACCTTCGCCTACGTCACGATCGTGCTCGAGACGTTACTCGGCTTCTCGCTCCTGTTCGGCTTCGCCAGACGTAGCGGCTACATCGTAGGTTTCATCTTCAGCATGGCGATCTGGGCCATCCCCGAGGGATTCGGCGGGCCCTATTCGATGAGCTCGACCGACATCGCGCAGGGGATCATCTACGCGCTCGTTTTCGTCGCCTTGTACGGGCTCGATTCTCACCTGACCTCGAAGCCCGCTTGGACGGTCGACAATCGGCTCGAGCGCCGCTTCTCGTGGTGGCGTCAGGTCGCCGAGCCGTAAACAGAATCCGACCGCGGACAGGTCTAGCCCACGCCGAGTGCGCCCAGCGCCTCGGCGTGGAGAAGGCCGTTCGTGGAGACGCCGCTGCCGCCGTCGATCACCGCTCGTCCGGCCATGTCGGTGAACTTGCCGCCGGCTTCCTCGACGATCAGCTTGAGCGGGGCGCAGTCCCAGATTTTCACCGTCGGGTCGACCGCCACCTCCACAAGGCCCTCGGCGACCAGCATGTGCTGCCAGAAATCGCCGAAGGAGCGCGCGTGCCACGCCCGCTCCACAAGCGGTGCCACGCGCTCGATCCCCTCGTCCAGCTCGAACGAGACGACGGCATCCTCTAGGCGCGTCACGCTCGACACCTTCATCCGGTGGCCGAAGCCGATCGACACCGTCGCGTCCTCGATCTTCGTCACGTCAGAGACGTGGATAGGGCCGTCGCTGTGGAAAGCTCCCTTGCCGCGCTCGGCCCACCAGCGGCGCCCGAGTGCCGGAGCCGAGATCAGCCCGAGCTCGACCTCGCCTTCCACCTCCAGCGCGATCTGGGTCGCGAAGATCGGGATGCCGCGGCTGTAGTTACGCGTGCCGTCGATCGGATCGAGGATCCAGCGCCGGCCGCCTTCGCCGCTCGAGCCCTCCTCCTCGCCCAGCACCACGTCGCCGGCGCGCTCCGCGGCGATCAGTTCGCGCAGCGCCTGCTCGATCGCCCGGTCGGTCTCGGTCACCGGCGAGAGATCGAGCTTGGTCTCGACCTGGAGATCGAGCGCCCCGAAGCGCGCCAGCGCCAGTTCGTCGGCCAGATCGGCCAGGCTCACCGCGAATTCGAGATCGGAGGACATCGCTCCTCAGTCTGACGAACGAGGCGGATCGGTGCCGGATAGTAGCCCCCGGCCAGTCGATGGGCGTATGACGCGGTACGAAGTTCTACCGACCAGCCAACCACAGGGCACTTCTCTCGTCGCCCGCCCCCAAAACCACCCGCCCGCGGGGTCGTTCGAATATACCGTCCCTCAGAGTCAAGAAACGCGCCCGAACGTACCAGCTCAGTGCCGATTTTGTGAAGCAGCGGCACAGAACTTCAAGCGTCTTCACGAGCGGACGCCAGCGCCGCTCGAGCCCTACTCGCTCGAGTACTCCGGCTGGGCCTTCTCGTGGCGGATCTCGGCGACGGTGTTGTTGGCGGCCATCGCGGCCTCGGCCAGCGCGATCGTGATCAGGGTGATCTTGCCCTCGTAGCCGGCCACGTCGCCGGCGGCGTAGATACGCGGCCTCGAAGTGCGCATGGTGGCCGGGTCGACCAGGAGCTGCCGGCGGCCGAAATGCTCCAGGCCCCAATCGGCGATCGCACCGAGGCGAGTGGAAAAGCCGAGCAGCGTGACCAGGGCATCGCAGGGCACTCGCTCGCGCTCGCCCGTCTCGGTGTTCTCGATCGTCACCGCCTCGATGCTCCCGGCGCCGTGGATCTCGCGCACTTCGCAGGGCGTCATGATCCGGGCCTTGCCCGCCTGCTCGAGCGTTCGGGCTCTGGCGAGCGTGGACTCGAGCGCGCGGAAGCGCTCGCGCCGGTGCACGAGCACGATCGGCGCCTCGGCAACCTCGGCCAGCCCCAGCGTCCAGTCGAGCGCGGAGTCGCCTCCGCCCACGATCAGACAGCGCTTGCCCGCGAACTCCGCCGTCTCGCGCACGAGGTAGTGCAGGCCGCGTCCTTCCCAGTCGTCGATACCGTCGAGCGGGAGCTTGCGCGGTGCGAAGGCGCCGTGGCCGGTGGTAACGATCAGGCTGCGGGTCAGATACGTGTTGCCGGCATCGGTGCCGAGCCGGATCAGCTCTTCGCCCTCCAACTCGACCGTCTCCAGCGATCTCGCCTCCTCGGCCAGGCGCAGGTCGGGCTGGAACTGGAGCGCCTGCTCGGCCAGGCGAGATGCGAGCTCGTGCGCGATCACGCTCGGAAAGCCGGCGACGTCGCCCATGTGCTTCTCGGGGTAGATCGCAACCAGCTGGCCACCGACCTCCTCCAGCGCCTCGACGATGCGTACGGTCGCGTGCCGGTGCCCGGCGTAGTAGGCAGCAGCAAGACCCGCCGGCCCGGCGCCGAGGATGGTCACGTCGACTGGACTGCCGTCAGTCATCTGTAGCTCTCCGGCGCCGACACTCCCGAGATCCTAGAGCTCGCCGAAGCGAGTAAGGGTCAGGAGCCGCAGCCGCCGCAGCCCGAGCCCGACGAAGCGCAGCTCTCGTCGTCGGCGCGGAAGGAAGAGCCGCAGCCGCAGGACTGGGGAGCGTTCGGGTTTTCGATAGAAAACCCCTCCTCGTCGTCGAGTGTGACGAGATCGATGACCGCACCGTCGAGATAGGGCGCGCTGTATGGGTCGATCACGATCCGGACGCCGTGCTGCTCAGCCACCACGTCACCTTCGAGAGCCTGCTCGTCGAAGCCGAGCGCATATTCGAAGCCGGCGCAGCTCCCGCCCTGAACCGCTACACGCAGCACGCCGACTTCGCCCTCGGGCTCTTCGGCTATCAGTTCTTTCACCTTCGTGGCCGCGGTCTCGGTCAGTGTCAGCAGGGGAGTCTCGGTCGTCGCCATGGGCGGGCATGGTAGCAGCGAGCATGTCTCTGACCGAGTGGCGACGCACTGGCCGATTCACTCTGTCGGGTCGACTTGTAGAAACTGTTAAGTTGCCGAGCACGTGGCTCGGGATCGATTCTCGAGTAGGGCGAGAAGGCGCGTCGATGCTTAGAAACTGGCTTCCCTTCCTGATCTTCGGCCTGTTTGCCCTTGGCATATCAGGCTTGATGCTCTTCATAAGCTTCGCGTTATCGACTCGAATACGGACGGCGCCAAGTCAGCGCGGCCTTCCGTTCGAGTCGGGCGTCTCGACCGGACCGCCCCGGCACCAACGCTTCACGATCAACTTCTACCTGACGGCGATGCTCTTCATCCTCTTCGATATCGAGATCGTCTTCCTCTACCCGCTGGCGGTGATCCTGCACAAGCTGGCCTGGTTCGGCTTCGTGGAGCTCGTTGTCTTCGTCGGGCTGCTCGCGGTCGCCTACACCTACGTCTGGCGGAAGGGAGCGCTGGAGTGGGAATAGCCGAGGGAAAGCGCCTCGCCGACTACGGGCTCAAGTCCGAGCGCGTGCTGATGGAGGGCAAGGGGCCAGGCGCCTTCGAGCAGGAGATCGCCCAGATGGAGAAGCTCGTGCTGGCGACCTCGCTCGACAAGGCGATCGCCTGGGCGCAGACGCACTCGATGTGGCCCGACACCTTCGGGCTGGCCTGCTGCGCGATCGAGATGATGGCGGTGGCCGGGCCGCGCTACGACCTCGCCCGCTTCGGCATGGAGGCCTTCCGCAACTCGCCGCGCCAGGCCGACCTGCTGATCGTCTCGGGCCGCGTCTCGCACAAGATGGCGCCACCGCTGCGTCAGATCTACGACCAGATGCTCGAGCCGAAGTGGGTGATCGCCATGGGTGTCTGCGCCAGCTCGGGCGGAATGTTCGCCAACTATGCCGTCCTTCAGGGCGTTGACAGGATCGTCCCGGTCGACATCTACGTGCCCGGCTGCCCGCCGCGGCCGGAAGGACTGCTGGAGGGCATCGTGCGCCTGCACGAGCGCGTCATGGCCGGTGTCCCGCCCGCTTACGAGATCGGCGAGGAGATCTGTTGACGGGCTACGAGCGCATCCCCGGGCTGATCGGCGAAATCGAGGATCGAGGCGAGACGACAGTGGTGGTCGAGAAGGAGCGCCTGAGTGAGGCCGCCCTCTATCTCCAGGGCGAGCTCGGCTTCAATTTTCTCTCCGATATCGCCGCCACCGATTACCTCGGCTGGGGCGGTGAAACGGCCGGCTCCTGGGGATCGGCCGACGGCCGCGATCTCAACGTTCCCTACACGCTCGGGCTCGCCCTCGTCCCGGAGCCCAAGCCGAAGCGCTTCTCGGTCAGCTATCACCTGCTGGCGCTGCGCGCCGATCCCGTGCGCCTACGGCTCCAGACCTGGCTCGACGAGGGCGAGCCGGTTGCGAGCGTCGTCTCTGTCTGGCCGGTCGCCGACTGGCTCGAGCGCGAGGTCTACGACCTGATGGGGATCGTGTTCGAGGGCCATCCCAACCTCGTGCGCGTGCTCATGCCCGACGACTGGGAGGGTCATCCATTACGCAAGGACTACCCGATCGGCGGCGAGCCGGTGCGCTTCTCGGGGGAAGAGTGATGGCGGCCGTCTCGGATTCCGTCTTCACGGGCCCGGTTCTCTACGAAGGGACGCGGATTCCCTCGCCGGTGCCGAGCTGGGTTCAGGTCGATCCCGCGCGCCTGGAAGACGGGAACGTTCTCGAGGTCAACTTCGGGCCCAACCACCCCTCGACCCACGGCGTGCTGCGCCTGGTCGTAGATCTCGACGGCGAGGAGATCGTCGGCATGCGGGCGGTGGTCGGCTATCTCCACACCGGCTTCGAGAAGAGCATGGAGCAGAAGAGCTGGTGGAAGGCGATCAACTACCCGAGCCGGATCGACTACCTCTCCAGCTTCCAGAACGAGCTCCTGTTCGTGCTGGCGATCGAGAAGCTGCTCGGAATCGAGGTTCCAGCCAAGGCGACCTGGATCAGAACAGCGCTGTCCGAGCTGAATCGCATCCATTCCCACCTCGTCTGGCTGGGGACGATGGGGCTGGAGCTCGGCGTCCAGTCGATCTACTTCTACTGCTTCGATCAGCGCGAGCGGGTGCTCGACCTGTTCGAGATGGTGACCGGCGTCCGTGTGCACGGCCGCTACTGCCAGGCGGGGGGACTGGCCGAGGACATTCCACCCGGCTTCGTCCCGGATGCGCGCAGCTTCTGCCGCGGCTTGCCCAAGGCGATCGACGAGTACGTGCACATGACCGAGAAGAACAAGATCTGGCTCAAGCGCACCAAGGGGATCGGCGTCGTCTCGGCCGAGGACGCGATCAGGCTAGGGCTCTCGGGCCCGGTGCTGCGCGGCTCGGGTGTGAACTGGGACCTACGCAAGCGCGAGCCCTACCTCTTCTACGACCAGGTCGACTTCGAGGTGCCGGTCTACGACGACGGCGACTCCTACGCCCGGGCGCGCGTCCGCATCGACGAGATGCGCCAGTCGCTGCGGATCGCCGAGCAGTGTCTCGATCGGATCGAGGAGCTGGCCGGCGATCCCTGGATCTCGGACGATCGCAAGGTCGTGCTGCCGCCGCGCGAAGAGCTCCAGACCTCGATGGAGTCGCTCATTCACCACTTCAAGCTGGTCACCGAGGGCTACCGCGTCCCGGCCGGCGAGGTCTACGTCGCGATCGAGTCGTCGCGCGGCGAGCAGGGCTGCTACCTGGTCTCGGACGGCGGCTCGAATCCCTGGCGCGTCCATTTCCGGGCGCCCAGCTTCCCCTCCATCGCCGCCGCGCCCACTCTCTGCCAGGAGCATCTGATCGCCGACCTGATCGCGATCTCGGCCTCGCTCGACACGCTCCTCGGGGACTGCGACAGATGATTAGCGCAGAAAACGCTGCGCACTTTCTGCGGATCAGGAGCGTCGATGACTGAGCTCCACGACGAGATCCGAGCGGTTGCGGAACGTTACCCGGACCAGAGGTCGGCCGTGATACCCGCACTCAGGCTGGCGCAGGAGCACTACGGCTACCTGCCGCCGGAGGCCATCCGCGAAGTGGCCGCGGCGCTCGATACCACTCCGGCTGTCTGCCATCAGATCGCCAGCTTCTACGACATGTTCCAGCTGAAGCCGACCGGCAAGCACACGATCGAACTCTGCAGCAACGCCCCCTGCGCCCTGGTCGGAGCCGAGAAGGTACTGGAGGCCTTCGAGCGCGAGCTGGAGATCGGAGCCGGCGAGACCACTCCCGACGGACTGATCACGCTGCGCACGGTCGAGTGCCTGGGCGGCTGCGGCCGGGGCACAGTGGTGGCGGTCGACCACCGTTACCGGGAGTCGGTGAAGCCCGAGGACGTGCTGGGCATCGTCGAGGAGCTGCGCCGTGAGCGCTAACGACCAGCTCGTGCTCGCCGGCGCCGGCACCGGCGACCTGCGCTCGCTCGAGGACTACCGCAAGGTCGGAGGCTACGTCTCGTTCGAGAAGGCGCGACAGATGGGACGCGAGGCCGTGCTCGAGGAGATCAAGAAGGCGAGCCTCCGCGGGCGCGGCGGCGCCGGCTTCCCGATGGGCCAGAAGGCCTCCTTCCTCCCCTCCCCCGCACAGGTGCAGGGCCCGATCTACCTCGTCGTCAACGCCGACGAGTCGGAGCCGGGCGCATTCAAGGACCGCGAGATCATCGCGCGCGTGCCCCACCGCCTGATCGAGGGCATTCAGATCGCCGCGGCCGCGATCGGCGCCAGGGCGTGCTTCGTCTACATCCGCGGCGAGTACCTGAGCGAGTACGAGATCCTGATGGCGGCACTCGCCGAGACCGAGAGCGCCGGCCTGATCAGCGTCCCGATCGTCGTTCACCGGGGCGCCGGCGCCTACATCTGCGGCGAGGAAACGGCCTTGCTCGAGTCGCTCGAGGGCAAGCGCGGAATGCCGCGCTCAAAGCCTCCTTTCCCGGCGATAGTCGGCCTCTACGACTCCCCTACTCTGATCAACAACGTCGAGACGCTGGCGACCGTGCCCAAGATCATCGAGATCGGCGGCGACGCCTACGCAAAGATCGGCGTCAAGGATTCGACCGGCACTAGGCTCTTCTCGCTTTCGGGCAACGTCGTTCGCGGCGGCAACTACGAGCTGCCACACGGAACCACCTTCCGCGAGCTGATCTACGAATACGGCGGCGGCATCGCCGAGGGACGAAAGCTCAAGGCGATCATCCCGGGCGGCTCCTCGTCGCCGCTCCTCACGGCCGACCAGGTGGACATGTCGATGGACTTCGACACGCTCCGGAAGGCAGGCACCTTCCTCGGCTCGGCCTCGGTGATCGCGATCGACGAGCGCGCTTGCATGGTCCAGCTCGGGCTGCGCGTGACTCAGTTCTACATGTACGAGTC
>PMZQ01000089.1:0-4585 GCA_003170155.1 Actinomycetota bacterium
CGACCGACGTCGCTGGAGTCGGTGATCGAGGCCTGTGGCGGCGAGCCGGTCGACTATCCGGCGAAGACGCGCTGCTGCGGCTTCCCGATCCTGCTCGCGCGCGAGCAGACCTCGATGGCCGAGCTGGCGCGCCCGCTCGAACAGGCGCTCGAGGCTGGCGCCGAGGCGATGGTCACCTCCTGTCCGCTCTGCCATCTGTCGCTGGATGCCTGGCAGAAGAGCCTGGAGCGGACGGAAGGACGCAAGCTCGGCCTACCGATCTTCCACCTCTCGCAGCTGGTGGCGCTGGCTGCCGGCCTGGAGCCCGCGCAACTCCGGTTCTCTCGTCACGTCGTATCGCTCGGGCCGGTTCTCTCGAAGCTCGAGCGCCGCCTGTGACGGCGCCGTCTGGAGCGCGGTGATCTGGTTTCTAGTCGGGCTCGGGCTGGTCGTGGCCGCGCTCGCCTGGGGCGTCTTCGAGGCCGGCTGGGTGCGGCTGGAGACGATCGAAGCGCAGCTGCCCGGACTGTCGCCGGAGCTCGAAGGCCTGCGGGTCGCGCATCTCGCCGACTTCCACCTTGGCTTTCCGTCGCGCGGGCGACGGGCCGTCGAGAAGGCGATCGAGTGGGTTGCCGAGCGGAAGCCGGATCTCGTGCTGGTGAGCGGCGACCTGCTCTCCCGTCCGAAGGGCGAGGCCGATCTGCGGCGCCTACTGGCGCGGCTCGAGCACTGCTACGTGGTGCTCGGAAACCACGATTTCGCGCTCTCGCACGATCCCTTCGCCAAGCCCTCGGCGCTGTTCGATCTCGAGCCGGCGCAGGTGCTGCTGGACGAGACGCGAACCGTCTTGGTCCGTGGCGTCCGCGTCCAGATCGTCGGCGTCGATCCGCGCACGTATCACGCGAAGAAGGCCGCCCCGGACCGGCTCGTCGATCCCAAGGCCGATCTTCGCATCTGTCTCTGCCACTTCCCCGGTATCAGCGAGCGGATCGCGCCCGACTCCTTCGACCTGATCTGTGCCGGCCATCTCCACGACGGCCAGATCGCACTTCCATACCCGGGCGGCAAGCTCCGCTTCGCACACCTGCGCCAGCATCAGGGCAGAGGTCTACTGCACCGCCCGAGTGGCCTCCTGCACATCTCCGCCGGGCTCGGCACGACCTTCGTTCCCTTCCGCTTTTTCGCCCGGCCGGAGGCAACCGAGCTCAATCTGCGATCCTGAGAGCCTGTCCAGGTAAGCCTGCGCACATCACTAACGAGATAGGCTCTGGGTGATGGACGGGGAGGCGCTGATTTCGCCGGAGGTGCTCGCGCACTACGCGGCCGACGCCGCCCGCGAGGTCGAGGGCGTGCGACGGGTGGTCGCGGGGCACCTCCGCCGGCAATCGGGCGTGAAGGTCGAGGTCGCCGAGACGGGGGTCGTCGTGCACGTGCCGGTGGCGCTCGAATACGGCATCCCGATCGCGCCGGTCGCGCGCGAGGTGCAGCAGCGCGTGCGCCAGTATCTGAAGGTGATGGCCGACGTCGACCCGGCGGCGGTCGAGGTCGTCGTCGCCGCGGTCGAGCTAGACGAGCGATGAGCCCGCACCTGGAGGCGCTTTCGCGCGGGACGCTGGCGACCGTTCCGTCGGTTTGCCACGACTGCGTCTGGTGGCAGGCACGAGGTCGCAAGACGGTGAGCAAGGAGCGCTGGATCGGTCAGGCCGAGGAGAAGTGGGGAGCCTGGGGGACGGTCTACTACGACGACGACGGGCGCCCGCTCGGACTCATGCAGCATGGGCCTTCATCCTTGTTCCCTCGCGCCCACGAGCTGCCTGCGGGCCCGGCCTCCGAGGACGCGGTGCTCGTAACCTGTGCCTATCTACTCGACCCGGCAAGCCCCTGGGTGATCCAGTCTCTCTTTCTGACGGCGATCGGCGAGGCTCGGCTCAGGGGTGCGCGGGCGCTCGAGGCCTTTGCCTTCCGCTATCTGGAGAATGAGGGCTTCGAGGAGCGCTTCCTGCTCCACCGCGCGATCTTCCCCCACGATCTGCTCGCCGATCTGGGTTTCATCACGGTCAGAAACGCCGGCCGCGTGCAGTTGGTCCGGCTGGATCTCGGTGGGCTCGAGCCGAGTGTCGAGCCGGAGCGCGGCGGACTTTTGGGCGCGTTCAAGCGCCTTCGCTGGCCGGTGCCCGCGCCCGCGCCGCCGCGTCCGTAATCTGGAGCAGTCAGTGACAGTTGCCGGCGCCCGAGTCGAGCGTGGTGCCGTTGGGAGTCGCTAGGAACTGCCAGCGGTAGCCCTTGGCGCTCAGCTGCAATCGCAGCACGCCCCAGTGGTTGGTGACCGCCTTCTGGATGCCGGCGACATGCGCCACCACCGGATAGTGGGGACGGCCGCCGGTTCCAACCACGAACTCGCGCAGACCGCGCTTTGGATCCTGCTTACCCGCCGCGTTGAGCGGGGCGAAACGCTCGTACAGGTGGTCGTGCCCGGTGAGAACGATCTCGGCGCGCACTTTTACCAGCGCGGCGAGTAGTCGACGATGTCGCCGGCCGCGAGCAGGATCGCCGGGGACTTCGAGCCCGTGGCGATGGCAGCGGGCGCCTGAACGATCAGAGCGGCGAGAAAGACCGCGGCCAGAGCGCGTGAGCGCATGCCGTGACGCTAGCAGCGGTCGATCGATCGTCTCAGGCGTTGACCGGCTGCGCCGCGAGCAGGAGCTCGGCGATCTGGAGGGCATTCAGAGCGGCGCCCTTGCGCAGGTTGTCGCAACTCAGATAGAGCGAGAGGCCGTTCTCGAAGGCCGGGTCGCGGCGGATTCGCCCGACCAGTACCTCGTTGCCCCCGGCCGCGTCCTTGGGAGTCGGGAACTCCGGCAGATCCAGCACCTGCACGCTTGGCGAGCGGCGCAGGATCTCGGCCGCTCGCTCGGGCGAAAGCTCGTTCTCGAGCTCGATCCAGATCGCCTCGGAGTGACCGACCAGCACCGGTACGCGCACGCAGGTCGGCGCCACCGGCAGCTCCGGCAGCTCGAGGATCTTCTGGGTCTCCTGGCGTAGCTTGGACTCCTCGTCTGAGTCGTCGCCCTCCCACGACCAGTCCATGGTCAGATTGTGCTCGGCGGGGCTCTCGGCGCGGAGCGCCTCCATGCGCTTGGCGCCCGCACCCGAAACAGACTGGTAGGTGGCGACGTGCACGCTCTTCAGGCCGGCCGCCTCGTGCAGCGGCTTGAGTGTTGTCGTGAGCGGGATCGCGCAGCAGTTCGGGTTGGCGACGATGCGATCTCGCTCGAGCGCCTCGAGCGCTCGCTCGCCGTTCACCTCGGGCACGACCAGTGGATAGCCGTCGACGAGCCGGTAGGCCGAGGATTTGTCGATGCAGATCGCGCCGCCGGCGGCGGCGTGCGGAACGAGCTCCTTCGAACGGGAGGTTCCGACCGAGAACAGGCAGAGGTCGAGATCACCGGCTCGGAGCGCCTCGGGTGTGGCTTCCTCGACGACGAGAGCACCATCGCCGAAGGGGAGCTCGCACCCGGCCGAACGAGCCGAGGCGAAGACGCGAACGTTTTGGTAACCGCGCTCGGCCAGGAGCGCAAGCGTGAGCGTGCCCACGGCACCGGTGGCGCCGATGACGCCGATGCGGGAGTCTCGTGGCGAACTACCCATGGATGCGCTCCGCCAGGTCGGTGTCGAGCTCGAAGGCCGCGTGCAGCGCCTTGACGGCGCGCTCCACGTCCTTCTTGGCGATGTGGCAGGCGATCTTGATCGGCGAGGTCGAGACCACCTCGGGCTCGATCCCGAGCTCGCCCAGAACCTCGAACGTCTTGGCGGCGATGCCGGGGTGGCTCTTCATGCCGGCGCCGATCACGCTGACCTTGCCGAGGTCGTCGCGCGAGCTCCAGGAGACGCCCAGTGCGTTCAGTGTCTTCTCGCTGGCCTGGTGGTCCTCCAGCGGCGCCGAGTAGACGATCGCGCCGTCGCCGTTGACGAGGATGGTGTCGACGTTGACCTGGGCCTCCGCGAGCGCCGAGAAGAGTTTCGAGGGCGTTGTGCCCTCGACCCTGTAGATGTTCTCTTCGGTGGTGTGCGTGACACCGGAGATCATCGCCTTCTCGAGCATTCTTTCGTCCTCCTCGCGAATCCAGGTTCCGCCCGCGTCCGAGAAGCTGGAACGGACATGCACCATCACGCCGTGGTTGCGCGCGAACTCGACAGAGCGTAGCTGCAAGACTTTGGCGCCCGAGGCGGCCATCTCCAGCATCTCCTCATAGGAGACGGCATGCAGCTTGCGCGCGTTCGAGACGACGCGCGGATCGGCGGTAAAGACGCCCTCGACGTCGGTGTAGATCTCGCAGGCCTCGGCGCCGATCGCGCCGGCCAGGGCAACCGCGGTGGTATCCGAGCCGCCGCGCCCGAGCGTGGTCACGTCGAGTGAGTCGGATGAGACGCCCTGGAAGCCGGCGACGAGCACGATCTTGTCCTTGTCGAGCGCCTCGAGGATGCGCTTCCCCTTGATGGCGACGATCTTCGCCTTGGTATGGACGGTGTCGGTGACGATGCCGGCCTGCGAGCCGGTAAACGAGATCGCCTCATGGCCGAGGTCGTGGATGGCCATTGCGGCCAG
>PMZQ01000089.1:4607-7081 GCA_003170155.1 Actinomycetota bacterium
CAGGTGGCGACGAGGCGCTCGGCTACGTGCTTCAGCTTCTCAGGGTCGCCGACGGAGGTTCCGCCGAACTTCATTACCACCGTGCCGAGGCGCGGCACGCTGCCGTGGAGGTGATGGGTCTCGCTCGTGGTCATGGTGCGGGGATCAGGTTCTTGATGGGCTCTCCCGCCCTCGAGTTGAATGCTACTCGGCTCGTGCGCGCTTTCGCCGGAGAACCGGTCAGCGCCAGCGCTGTCACATCTCTCGCCGTCCCTCGAGCGCGCGTCCGAGTGTGACCTCGTCGGCGTACTCCAGGTCGCCGCCGACGGGGAGGCCGCTCGCTAGACGGGTGACGCGGGCGCGATCGCGCAGGCGGTCGGCGATGTAGGCGGCGGTCGCCTCGCCGGTCATGTTCGGGTTGGTGGCGATCACGACCTCCTCGATCCCGCCCTTCCCGACACGGCCCAACAGCTCCTCGATACGCAAATCTCTCGGCTCGACGCCATCCAGCGGCGAGAGCGCGCCTCCGAGCACGTGGTAGAGGCCACGGAACTCGTTCGTTCGCTCGAGCGAGACGACGTCCACCGGCTGCTCGACGACGCAGAGCAGGTGGCGGTCGCGGCGGGTATCGAGACAGATCGAGCAGAGCTCCTCCTCGGTCAGGTTGCCGCATTCCGCACAGAAGTGGACGCGCTCCTTTACATCCACGATCGCCTCGGCCAGCGCGGTCGCCTCCTCCTTCGACACCTGCAGCAGGTGGAAGGCGAGCCGGCGCGCCGTGCGCTGGCCGATACTCGGAAGCCGAGTCAGCTGAGCGACCAGGTTCTCGATCGCCGGAGAGAGCACGCGCTAATTCTGCCTGTCCTTTCCGGACGGGTCGATAAGTGCGGGCGCTCTATTCGCGACAGCGAGGCACTTATCGGAGTTCCGGACAGCTCGCTAATCCGCCCTCCTTCTCGGATCGCAAAGCGGATTGAAGCCCCTCGTTCGAGCACCTTCGCACTTCTCGAGGCCCGGGCACCTCGCTAATCCGCCCTCCTCCCCCCACCCACCCACGGGGCGTAGCACGGTATAGACAAAAACCGCTCGAGGAAGTGTCGGCTTCGTGCCGAATCAGCACGTCGCTAACGAGCCCGCCCCTCGTAGGATCGAATCAAAGCCCGGGGAGACCGAGGCCGCCCATCAGGCCGCCCAATCTCGCCTGCAGCATGCGATCGGACGCGCGCAGCGCCTCGTTGGTGGCGGCGACGATCATGTCCTCGAGCATCTCCGGGTCGCTCGCGTCGATCGCCTCCGGCTTGATCGAGATCGAGACGATCTCGCGGGCGCCGTTCGCTTTCGCGGTCACCATCCCGCCTCCGGCCGAAGCCTCGACGGTCTCGGTAGCTGCCTCCTGCTGAAGTCGCCCGATCTCGGCCTGCATCTGCTGGGCCTGCTTCATTAGCTCGTTCATGTCCATCGACATCTATGAGTCCTTCCCTTCCTGCCTACTCCTCGACCTCACGGGCGTCGAGCGTGTCTTTGAGCAGAGAGATCAGATCCTCTTCGGGCGGCGGCTCACTCTCCGCGCCCGGCTCACCCTCGTCCGCCGGCGCCTCCGTGATCATGAACTCGAAGCTCAAGCGGGCGCCGGTCAGCTCGTAGAGCGCCTCGGCAAGCTGACTCGAGTTCTTCTCGTCTCCGGCCAGATTGCGGTGGAAGGAGGCGCTGCGCGGGAACTCGATTCGCAGGCGTGTTCCCTCGAGCGCGACCGGGTGCGCTTCCTGGAAAAGCGAACGGGCCGGAATCGACGCGATCGCCGGCACGATCGAGCGCTGCCAGGCTTCCTGTAGGCGCTGCAACTCGACGGTGCCGGAATCACTCACGGGGCTCGCGGCGACCGCCTCGCCGGGCTCGGGCGTCTCCTCTGCCTGCGCCGGCTCTTCCGCCGCCACGGGCTCGATCGGCGACTCGGGTATGGCCTTGGGCTTGGCCTTCTCCGTTACCGCCGGCTTCGCCGGAGCAACTTGCGCGGGTGCCGTCGTGGCGCCGGCGGGACGTTGCTCGAGCAGCTCGAGCCGGTGTGAGAGTGCCTCCCAGGAGAGATCGGCCGCGGGCCGGGTCGCCTTCACCAGCGCCAGCTCGAGCGGCAGGCGCGGATCGCCTCCGGCGCGCATGTCGCCGATCGCATCGCCTAGCAGGTCACAGAGCCGAAGCACGGTCGCTTGCGGAAGCTGGTGCGCCTGCTCGAGCAGGCGCTCGCGCGTCTCCGCGGTCACCGGCAGCGACTCGGGCACCTCGTTCATCTGCTGGACGAGCATCAGGTGGCGCAGGTGCTCGAGCAGGTCGCTGATCAGCCGCCCCAGATCCTGACCCTGGCTGGAGAGCTCCTCGATCGCGACGAGCGCGCCGGCCGTGTCGCCGGCGACGACCAGGTCGAGCAGGCGGAAGAGGGCGTCCTCCTCGATCGCCCCCAGCAGCTGCAGTACCGCCTGGACACTGAGCTTGCGCTCGGT
>PMZQ01000072.1:0-15951 GCA_003170155.1 Actinomycetota bacterium
GAAACCGCGTTGGGGATGTAGTAGTTCCTCGTCTGGTGGGCGTTCATCACATCGGGGACAGGAAAGCCCGTGCTCGTGGGCCCGCCCGACCAGGCGGTTCCAGCGGTTGTCGTGCCCAGCTCCTGTGCCAGCTGTGCCTGTGTGAACCACTTTCCCATTTGACCGAGCGCCTCGTTCACCGAAGCCGGCCCACACCAGTACGATGTTTTCTGCGGGTTCTGGTCTGCGCTTAGAGAATCGGCGGTTGCTGCTGCGGCGGCGATTCCCATCGCGGAACTCGACGTCGCGGTCCCGCCGGTGACATTTGAGCTATTACCTGTGGTCTCAGTACTCGCCTTTCCAGAAAGCACGTTCGCTACCGCCTGCTTCTTTTGTGCCAGCATCTTTTGCTGATTCGGAGTCAGAGGTAGATGCGGATCGGTGTCTATCGCCGCCTTGTAGGCCGCTTCGTTACTAGTAGACGTGGCGCTCGCGGTCATCGTCATGGCCAGGAACAACGCGGTGCAGAGAACCCCGGCGATAACGAACGCAATCCGTTTCGTAAGGCGCATCAATCGTCCCCCCCTTTTTTTTGTTTGGCACGGTCATTGTTCGTGCCGAACCAAAGACGGGGACAGGAAACTTGTAGACGGACGACGACACGATATGAGTCGTGCCGAAATGCCCGTATTCATGGCGATGCGCACTCGTGCGCACGCTCTCAACTAAGTCATATCGTGCAGCAATTCGGCGCTGCCGTTTCGCGCACGAAGCTATTTCCCCTGTGCTTGATCCGACTGAACGCCAAAATCCTAGAAAGAGTTTCGGTTCGAATCAAGATGTCTCTTTTTGACCTGTTCGTTTCCGACGGCGACAGATCGCGCGCCACCCTTCGGACAGAAACCCGTGGGACTTCGGTCGTCCGGCTCGCACTCTGGGCTCGAGAGCGGGACGCTGAGCGTCGAGATCAGGAGAGCGGTTATCTGCATCAACTCGCGCTCCTACCGATGCGCCTGACAGGCGGAGTCGCGTCCAGGGGCCGTGGCGCAGTTTTCGCCGTAGCGGTTCGTTGTTAGAGTCGAGACGTGCGTCTCGCCGCGGCGCTTTGGAGTCCGAGCGGACCCGCCGATCGGGCCGGCGGATGCGCGCGAGCGTGTCTGACGTTGCTTGCTCTAGGCGCGGTGTTGCTGGGCGGCGCCTGCAGTCAGGCTGCCACCGGCAAGACGCCGACCGCAAACAAGAAGGTGCCTAAGAGGGCAATACGCCTGCTCTTCGCCGGCGACGTGATGCTCGGGCGCGGCGTGGCCCCCGTCGCCAAGACGAGCCCGTACGACCTCTTCGCCAGAATCCGCTTCGAGGTCTCCTCCGCCGACCTGGCGATGGCCAACCTCGAATCGCCCCTGACGACGCGGCCACACCTCGCCGCGAAGGGGCCCGACGCCCTCGAGACTCGACCGTCCTCGGCTCGGTTGCTCGCGCTGGCCGGCTTCGACGCCGTCACGATCGCCAACAACCACGCCGGTGACGCCGGCCCCGAGACGGTGAGCGACACCATGCGGGCGCTCGAAGCGGCGAAGATCACCGTGGTGGGAGCTGGCTCCTCACCCGAGCAGGCGTTCGCGCCGAGAATTGTCTGGGCCGGCGGACTGCGAGTGGCACTCCTTGCCTTCGACACAACCGGCCAGGGGCCGCGGGCGCGGAAGGGCAGGCCGGGAGTCGCCTGGTGGGACGAAGCCCTCGCGCGCAAGGCGGTCGAGAGCGCCCGCTCGCGGGCCGACGTCGTCGTGGTCGCTCTGCACGGCGGCGCCCCCTACGCACCGGAGACCGATCCGTACCTGATACGCGTGGGGCGGTTGCTCACCTCCTGGGGCACGGACATCGTCTGGGCCGCGGGCCCTCATGTCGTCCAGCCGGTTCATCTGATCGAAGGACGGGGCGGGCGGGCGGCGATCGTTGCAACCAGCCTCGGCAACCTGATCTTCGACCAGCACATCCCCGGCACCCGGCGGGGGGCGTTGCTCGAAGTGCTCGTCGGCGCCGACGGCGTGCGAGCGTACCGGGTTGGTAGCACGATCGCCACGGCGCCCACGAGCTTCCTCGGCTGGAAGGCGCCCCATTCCGATGCCGTCGCCCTGGAGGGCGACTGGTGGACGCTGGCACGTCCCGTCACGCCCGCTCCGGTGAGGCGTCCGCGCAATCTGATCCGATTCAAGGGAAAGGTCACCGCTGCGGCGATCGGCGCTGCCGAGGGGAACAGAGAGCGACAGCTCGTCGTCTCCTTCCGCCGCCCCTTCAGGCCCACCAACGTCAGCGTGCTCGTGCAACGGCGACTACTGCTCGACCGGCACGGTCTCACCGCCCACATCGGTCTCTATCGTCCGCGAGACCTGCGCCCGCTCTGGGTGGCCGGCACACTGCTTCGTCCGGTCGCGCGGCTCGCCGTCTGTGACGGGTCACTCGCGATCGCCTACTCGACGCTCGACAACCCCTCGATCGTTGCCACCGGCGCCTGGCGCTGGGGCGGCTTCGGCTTCACTCCCCAGTCCGACTTGAACGGACCAGGCATTCCCGCCTGCGCCGACGTCGACGGCGACGGGCGACTCGATCCACTCATCCTCAAAAGGAGCTCACGATGATCAGACGCTCGCTCGCCTCTGTAATGCTCTTGTCTCTTATCGCCGGCGTGGCGATCGGATGCGGTTCCGCGAAAAAGAGCGCTTCGACCACGGCGCCGACGACCACGAGCGCCAAGTCTCCGACGCAGCCGGCCGCCTTCAAGCTTCCGGTCTCGCCGGTCCGCTTCGCGAGCTTCACTCCCGTGCCCCTTCAGAACCCGGATTCGCCGGCCTACGCGGGACCGGCGACGCCACACTCGCTTTCGAGCGTCAAGATCGTCTCGGCACTCAAGAGCGAGATAGCGAAGCCGGGTGTGACCGCGGCGCTCGAGAAGAACGGCTTCGCGATCGTCCCGGCCGACTACAAGCTCTTCCAGTACGCCTACGAAGGCAACGACTACGAGGGCTGGCCGGTGTTCGTGACCACGGACGTCGCCTACCACGAGTGGCACCTCGTCTTCGACAAGCTCCTGCGCAGCCTCGAGCAACAGGTTCTCCTACCAAAGCTCGAGACGCTCGTCTCCGGCGCGCTCAGAGCCGCACACACGCAGACAAGCGATCTGTCAGGGACGGCACTCGAGGACTCGTCCTCACGAGTCGAGCAGCTCTTCCAGGTCGCCGCGGCGGAGCTCGACCAATCCGTCACGCTGGGGCCGCTCGCAAAGAAGGAAAAGGCGCTGATCGACGCCCACAGCGAGCCGGATGCAACGTCGCCGATCCTCGGCGCCAACGTCGACTACTCGCTCTTAACCCCGCGCGGTCACTACACCCACACTCCCCAACTCACTCGCTTCTTCCTGGGCATGTCCACTCTGGAGCAGCTCTCTTTCTGCCTACCTGGCACGTTCAAGTGCCCGGGCGTAGAACCGGCCAGGCTCGGCATCCTCGCCTCGCGCGTGCTCGACTCGAGTCCCGAGCTGATCTCGCTCTGGCGTCAGATCTACGAGCCGACCTCCTTCCTGGTCGGCGTCGCCGACGACTACACGCCGCTGGAAGTGCAAAAGGCGGCCGAGTCGACGCCTGCGGGCGGACTCGCTAACGCGCAGGCCTTCGCAAGCGACTCCGCCGTGAACGCGGTTGTTCGCGCCCTGGTCAAGGCAAGGCCGGTGAAGATCAATCCCGAACGGGCGGCCATCCGACTGATGGGAACGCGCTTCGTGCTCGACTCCTACCTGCTCGACCAGCTCGTCTACCCGAATGTCGGCACGCCCGAAAAACCGCTGTATACGCCCTCGGCTCTCGACCTGGCCGCGTCCTTCGGCTCGGGCTACGCCAAGCAGCTGCTCAAGCAGGAGGGCGCAGATGCCTACGCCAACTATGCGAGCCAGCTCGAGAAGGTCGAAAAGGCGGTATCCACCCGCCCGGCCAAGGATTGGGGCTCGACCGTCTACGACGCCTGGCTCTACGCGCTCGAGCCGATGTTCGTCCGCCACGGGACGGCCTTCCCGAGCTTCATGCGTAACCAGGCCTGGGCAGCGAAGGCGCTGCTGTCGGGCTTCGGCTCCTTCACCGAGTTGAAGCACGACACCATCCTCTTCTCCAAACAGGTGATCGCAGAAGGCGGCGGCGAGAATCCGGCTCCGCCGGCCAGAAACTGGGTCGAGCCCGATCCGGTCGCCTACGCCCGCCTCGCCGAGGCCGCGAAACTGATGCAGCAAGGGCTGGCTAGGCGGAGCCTGCTTACCGAGCAAGCAAATGGACTGCTCAGGAGCGAGATCGACCTGTTCGGCTTCTTCGAGCGGATCGCCAGGGGCGAGCTGGCGGGAGAGCCGATCTCGAGCAAGGACAACAAACGGCTCCACTACATCGGTGGAGAGCTCGAAGCGATCTGGTGGCGAACGGCCGACGTGTCCCAGTACGCCTCGCCGACCGAAGCCGACGACGAGGCGCTGATAGCCGACATCGGCTCGAGCCCCAAGGGAGTGCTCGAGCTCGCTACCGGGCGGATCGACCGAATCCTGGTGCTCGTCCCCGACGACCAGGGCAACTTCCAGCTGGCCTCCGGTGGCGTCTACTCCTACTACGAGTTCCTCAATCCGCCCGGAACGCGTTATACCGACAAGGAGTGGCAGGGCCTGCTCAACAGCGGTAAGGCTCCTGCACGCCCGGGCTGGGAGAAGATCTTCCTCCCGAGCTAGCCGTAGCATCGGGGCTCGGATACCTTCAAGGGATGAAGACAAGCGCAGGGATCCTCCTCTACCGAACAGGCGAGATCGGCCTCGAGGTGCTGATCGCGCACATGGGCGGCCCCTTCTGGGAAGGGAAGGACGCGCGCGCCTGGTCGATCCCGAAGGGAGAGACGGAGAAAGGGGAGGATCCGCTCGCCGTCGCGCGGCGGGAGTTCGAGGAGGAGCTGGGCTCGCCGCCTCCGCCCGAGCCCTACCTCGACCTCGGCTCGGCCGAGCAGTCGAGTCGCAAGCGCGTCCACATCTTCGCCGTAGAAGGCGACCTCGACGCGGAGGCGACGACCAGCAATACTTTCAGCCTCGAATGGCCGCCACGCTCAGGGAAGTTGCAGGAGTTTCCCGAGATCGACCACGCCGCCTGGGTTTCGCTCGAGGTCGCCGGCGAGAAGCTGGTACGAGGCCAGGTGCAGTTCTTGGAGCGACTGGAGAGCGCACTTGCAGGCTCGGCCAGCGCGTGACCGCTCCGCTCTGAGAGACCTCAGCGACCCCTGGTTCCGGTCGCTCTCGTTTTCTGCCGGCGCGTGATCTCGGCCGCACGCCCGAAAGCGTGGGCCGCGGCCTCTCGATGATCGGCCTCCTTGAGCGCTAGCGCCCAACCGCGGTAGGCCTGAACGGCCTCGCGCCATTCGCTTCGATCGCTGTCCATGCACTCGACGGCCTTCTCGTAATACAGGCACGCGGTATCGACGTTGCCGCGAAGTGCGTGCGCCTTCGCAAGCGCGTGCCAGGCACTTCCCAGGTGGTCGGGATCGCTCTCGAGAAGCCGGGTGGCCTCCTCTGCGAACGCCACCGCTCCTTCGGAGTCGCCCAGCTGCGCACGACTCTTCGCCTGCTCGGTGCGCAGCTGCCCGAGATCGATCGGGTCGATACGCGGACCAAAGAACTTCTCGGCCAGGGCGAGATGCTTGCTCGCTTCCTCGGCCCAATCGTCAAGATTGAAGATGAGGCCGCAGAGCAGGTGCGCGCGGCCGAGGTGGACATCGTCCTCGCTCGTCTCGAGCATGGCGATCGAGCGGCGAGCATATTCGAGCGCGGTCGGCAGCCTCCCCTCGGCGGTCGAAAGGCGGGCGAGCGACCAGTAGAGGCGCGCGCGGCCATACGGGTCAGCTCGCTGCTCTTCCTCTTCGCTCACCTCCATGAGGATGTCCCTGGCGCGGTCGAACTCACCGAGACACGAGAGCGCGTAGCTCAGCCGGGTCATGTAGGTCGTGCGCGCGACGGCCGTTTCCCCAGGCGGATACTCGGTGAGTCTCTCTAAGCAGCTCTGAAGCAGGTCCGCACAAAGCTCGTACTCATCGAGCAGCCAGTACGTACGTGCGAGCGCGCCGAAGACGTTCAGATGCGTGGCCGGGTGCATGCTCCCTGTCTGAATCGCCCGCTCGAGCTGCCTCGCGGCCTCTCGGTGGCGGCTCTGACTCACCGCGACCAGACCGAGAGCGAAGAGCGCACGCCCCAGCAGAGAGGCGTCCCCCGCCCGCTGGGCTTCGAGGTAGATGTCCTCCAGCGAAGCGAGCACCTCGCTCGAATCCTCGCCGAAGCGGATGCGAATCTCCGCATCTGCCAGGCGCAGTTCAAGCGACTCTGAAGCGGTCACCGTGTGACCGGTCTCGAGGTATTCGGGTGAGACGGGGAACTCCTGAGCCAGGAGGCGGATCGCCTTCACCGACGGTTGCCGCTTGCCGGACTCGATACGCGAGATATGCGCGACCGATAGACCGGACGCTGCGAGTTGCTCCTGCGAGAGACCTCGCTCGTGGCGGAGGCGGCGCAACCGCTGACCAATCGATTCCTGGAGGGGTGCGTCGTCGCTCACTACTACCTATCTTCCCTATTCCAATAGTCACGGTCAATAGAACTGTCCGGAAAACCGTCGAAAACCTTGCCTCGGGGTAAAAAGGTCCCTATGTTCATCCTGTTCCGGGTCTGTCCCTGGCAACGATCCGGCAGGAGGGTTGAGCGGAATACATGAAGCGGTCAGCCGGAAGGCGAGACATCGTGCCGGAGGCAGTTTCCCCGGCTCTGGCCGCAATTCCCCAGCGTCGCGAATTCGCTCTCCCTGTGCCGCCGTCGCCGAAAGGAGGTGAGCTCGATGCACGGCAAGTTGCTGTGGAAGCTGCCTTGGTGGTAGAGGCAGACGAGGCATCGGTCGAGGCGGGGGGCTGGAGTTCGACAGCCTCCCGCCTTGCCTTTCGCCCGGTAACTACCCGGGCTGGGCCTCGCTGGCTTCTTCTTTTCAAGCCGCCGTTGCCGAAAAAGGAGGTGAGCTCGATGCGCGAGAAGCTGCCGATCTGGTAGAGGCCGAATCGATGTTCTTCGAGGCGGGGGGCGTACTACTGCCTCCCGCCTTTTTCTGCGCTAGCCCGCGACCTGGGACGCGCGGCGGCCCTACCCGGCCGGCCCAGGCCTGACCAGACCCGCCTCGTAGGCGAGCACGACCGCCTGCACCCGATCGCGCAGCTGAAGCTTGCGTAGCACGCTCGAGACATGCGTCTTCACCGTCGTCTCGCTGACGACCAGCTCCGCTGCGATCTCCGCGTTCGAGAGCCCACCGGCGATCAGGAGCAGGACCTCGAGCTCACGCGGAGTCAGCGAGTCCAGCTCGGGCAGCGGCTTGTTCTCCGAAGCGTCGAACGAGGCCGCGAAGCGGTCGAGCAGCCGGCGCGTGACCGAGGGCGCCAGTAGCGCCTCGCCCGAGGCGACGACCCTGATCGCGTCGGCCAGCTGCGCCGGTTGCACGTCCTTGAGCAGGAAGCCGCTGGCGCCGGCTCGCAGCGCTTCGAAGACGTACTCGTCCAGGTCGAAGGTCGTAAGAATGATCACCCGCGCACCGGAGCCCGACTCGAGCAGGCGCCGGGTCGCCTCTACGCCGTCCAGCACGGGCATGCGCACGTCCATCAGCACGACGTCGGGCGCCAGCATGTGCGCCAGCTCGATCGCCTCAGCGCCGTTCTCGGCCTCTCCCACAACTTCGAGATCGTCGCGCGCCTCGAGAATCATGCGGAAGCCGCTGCGAACGAGCGCCTGGTCGTCGACGATCAGGACGCGCACGCTCAAACGAACTGCTCCCGGCTCGAGAGCTCGCCGAGCGGAAAACGTGCCCTGACTGCGAAGCCGCCTTCCGGCTCCTGACCGGTCTCGAGCACACCTCCGAGCAGAGTCGCGCGCTCCCGCATTCCGATCAGGCCGTGACCGTCGGCGGACGCCTCGCCCGAGCTGGCGCCATCGTCGGTGATCTCCAGCTCGAGCTCGCCGGCACGCCTGCTGAGGCGAACGCGCGCGCGACTGGCCTGGGCATGCTTAAGCGTGTTCGTGAGCGCCTCCTGCACGATCCGATAGGCGGAGAGATCAACGCCGGTGGGAAGCTCACCGAGCTCTCCCTCTAGTTCCAGCTCGATCTCGAGGCCGGTGGCGCGAACCTGCTCGAGCAAGTCCGGCAGCGCGCCCAGCCCGGGTTGCGGCTCGAGCCGGCCTTGCTCGCGAGTACGCACTACTCCAAGCAGGCGCCTGAGCTCGGTCAGCGCCGAGCGCCCGCTCTCCTCGATCGAGAGCAGGGCCTCGCGCGCCCGCTCGGGATGTTTTTCGAACACGTCGCTCGCGGCGGCCGCCTGAACGACCATCACGCTGACCGAGTGAGCGATCACGTCGTGCAGCTCGCGCGCGATCCGTGCCTGCTCCTCGGTGGCCGCTCGGCGCGTGTTCACCTCGCGCTCGCGCTCCAGTCGCTCGGCGCGCTCTTCCAGTTCGCGGTAGTAGGCCCTCTTCGTGCGGAGGTTGTCGCCGAGAATCCAGGCGGCTGCAACGAACACGACCACGTGCAGGACGGATTCGCCACCGTTTATGCCGGTTCGCGGGATCAGCGATGCCAGCAGCGCAACGAGCCCGGCCAAGGCTGCCCAAACCGCAGTTCGCCGCTCGGTGTGAGAGGCGACGGTGTAGACGGCAAGCCCGAGCGCAAACGGCGGCAGCGCGCCGGCGACGTACTGCGTCGCAACCGAGGCCGAAAGCACGACGGCCAACACGGGCAGCGGGAAGCGCCTGCGCAGAAGCAGAGGAAGCGTCTGCAGCAGCACCGGCGCGACAGTGGCCGCAGGCGAGTGATGCCGGGTCACCCAGACGAACGTCGGCGGCAGCAGAAGGCCGACCAGACCGATGTCGATCAGGTCGGCTTTCCGCTGCTTGAAACGCTCCTTGATCATGAGCGAAACGGTACTCCCGTCCGCCGCGGAGATGTCAGGCGTCCCGCGTACGCGTGCGCCAGAGCCCGAGCCCGCCGAAGATCGCGACCCAAAAGGCCAGCACGATCAGCGACGTGGCAAGCGACATGTTGATGATGTCGTGCCGGTCGGGCGGCGGAAGCGGCGAGATCCGTTCGACCGCCACGCTCAGGAGCCCGTCGCGAGCGCGCCCGAGCACACTGATGCTGCGAAGGATCGCTTGAATCGGGATCAGATAGGCGATCAGGATGCTAATAGTGGCCGCACGCGAGCCGACGAGCGAGCCGAGCCCGAGCGCTATCACGTAGACGATGCCGGCGCTGAAGAGCACATATAGACCGGCCTTGATAAATAGCGTCACGCTCGGTGTCGCCAAGCCGCCGGCAAGGACGACCGAGAGCACGGCGGCGAGGGCGTAGGCGGCTGCCATCAGCGGAAGGAGCAGTGCCAGTCCGCCCGGGATCCGGGCCAGAAACAGCCGTGTACGCGAGCGTCCGGTCGAGACGAGATCCCTGAAGACGCCCGAGCTCAGGTCCTGCGTACCGGCGGCCGCGCCGACCAGCGCCGCCGCGATCATGCCGGCAATCTGTCCCATCAGCATAATCGCGTGCCCGAAGTTGATCGTGCCGCCCGCCGGACCGTACTTGGTCGAGTTGGAGACGTGGAACAGTTCCACGGCCGTGTACATGATGGCTATGACGCCGACCGTCAAGATCGCAGTCGGAATCCAGACGCCGCGACTCTTACGCAGCTTGAGCAGCTCGGCGCGCTCCAGCCGGAAGGACACGCGCGGCGATCTCGGGGTCTGAGCGGTACCTTCCAACGTGGTCATGAGTCCCCTCCAAACCTGCGCGTTATTTCCAGGAAACGATGCTCTAGCGAGACATGTGAGGGCTCGAGACGGTGAACGGCGATACCGGCCGTGACGAGCTGTTTGTTGAGCTTGGCCGCCGCCTTTTCGAGCGGCTCGTCCGGGCGCAGCAGCACGCGCAAGCCTCCGGCGATCTCCTCCGCCTCGAGCAGCGAGCCGTTGCCGCCGATAGCGCCGAGCGCCTTGTGCGGATCGTCGCAGCCGATCGTGATGGCGCCGTCGTCGCCGGCCGAAAGCTCGGCGAGCGAGCCCTGAGCGACGATGCGGCCGCGGTCGACGATCGCCACCTGGTCGCAGATCTTCTCGACCTCGTCGAGCAGATGTGAGGAGAGGACTAGCGTCCGTCCCTCAGCGATCCAGGAGCGGACGAGGCTGCGGAACTCCTGGATACCACCCGGATCGAGACCATTAGTGGGTTCATCCAGGATCAGGACCTCGGGATCGGCGAGCAAGCAGCGGGCGATACCGAGCCGCTGGCGCATACCCTGCGAGTAGGTCGAGACGCGGTCGTCGGCGCGGTCGGCAAGCCCGACTTGCTCGAGTACTTTGCCGATGCGCAGGTGCGCTGCGGGCTCGCGTGCGGCGGCCGAGATCCAGAGGTTCTCGCGTCCGCTCAGGTGCTTGTGGAAGCCCGGCTCCTCGACGATCGCCCCCACGCGTGCCAGCGCTTGCGAACGCTCCTTCGGCATTGGCCGGCCGAGCACGCGCATCGTCCCGGCACTCGGCTGCGTCAGCCCGAGCAACATCCGAATCAGGGTCGTCTTGCCGGCCCCGTTCGGGCCTAGGTAACCGAACGCCGAACCGCGCGGAACGCGCAGATCGACCCCGTCCACCGCTACCTGTTCGCCGAAACTCTTTTTCAGACCTTCGGTCTCGATTACGAAATCGCTTTGCTTTGCCATGTTCCTCCTTGCTCGAGATGAAACGTACCCGCAAGCGCAATGCGGCAACCTCGGGCTGGAGACCGATCTTTACCTCCTCCTCAAGGAGGATTCCCCTCGCTTTCTCGGCCGGCGGCTCCGTACGGCCAGGCGCGACTGGCCTTCGGAGCCGCCTGACACCGCTGACCGCACTTCGCTCTACGGGGCCGTCACTGTCTCCTCCGGCACCACACGGCCAGCGGTGGCTCGCTCGTGACGACGATTCCGTAACCACAAGTTCCACAGACAAACTCTTGCTTCTCGGTCGTTCTTTCCTCCACATGATCGTGATCAGCGATCTCGACGGAAACTGCCACCGAGCGGACATCCCCTGTTTTGGCCTTCGCTTGCCTGTTATGGTCACGGTTGGCGCAGTCAAACCCTCCCCGCCCTGCGACACGCGCAGACCGGAAACCGGCCGCGAAGCTCCGAAATTGAGCGCTCAGCGGCCTGGAGGAAGCCCTGCTGTTGCGTTTAGTAGAGCCGAAGTACTGGAACTAGTCCGGCAGACGCGTTAGTTTCTTCACCAACACACCGCGGCCGCTAGGCCGCGAGGTATCGAAAGGACACGAATGAGTCTCGACAAACTCTCGATGGGGCGGCGAATTCTTCTTGGGTCCGCGGTCGTTCTCTTGGTCTGGTCGTTCTTCCCCTGGAACGGTTTTAGCCTTGGGGTTTCTGGCTTCACCGTCGCTAGCGTTTCTTGGAACGCCTGGCATGGAGCAGGAGTCTTCATGGGGATCCTCCTCATAGCTCTGATCGCGTGGGAAGTCGTTCTCCTGATTCCGGACACAATCAAGCTCCCCGAGCTTCCGGTCAAGCCGATGCTGATCTCGCTCGCGCTGGGCGCTCTCACAGTTCTCTTGGGGCTCTGGCGCGTCTTTGAGTACGGCGCCCGGAAGTGGGAGATCTGGATCGCACTGCTGATCATGCTCGCTCTCGCTGTTGGGGTACTTCTTCGCTACCAAGAAGAAGGTGGCAATCTTCCGGTCTCGGGAGGCTCGCCGGCACCCCCGAAGTGAGCCAGGGTCACATCTAGTACGACGAAAGAGCGGGCTACTGCCCGCTCTTTCGGATTTCTGGAAGCGAGTTGGGCAAAGCGACGTGAGTCGCTCTCCTCGCTTTCCCTTCGCGAGGAAATCGACAATCGAGCGACGAGCCCGGAGATCATCATGGCGAGGCTACTCTCAACCTAGCGGAGGCAGGTTAGCTTCGCTAACTCCAGTCAAGTCGTCCGCGCAGGCCAAGGCTGAGCCCTCGGTGGGAGGGCTAGCGCGCGCCCGAGGCTAGGGCTCAGTCGCCCCAGTCGAAATCGCGCGAGCGGGCCCAGACGCTCTCACTGAGCTCCGGAAGCCCATCGACGGTCTCCTCGCCAGGCCAGGCGAGCTCGACTGTCTCCACCGGTGCAGGCACACCGTCCATCGTTTCTTCGAGCCGTGCCTGCTCTTCTGTCTTGAACAACGGATGATTCTCAAACGGGTCCTCGGACGCATAGCGACCGAGCGGCATCGAATTGTCCAGAACCGAGTTTTTACGCTTCAGCTCGAGATGCTCTTCGATTGCCTTGGCGAGAAGAGAAGGTGTCTCAACCGTCATAGGATCAGCCCTCCTGCTTGGGGTCGAGGCGTACTTCGGTGGTCGATTGTATCGGATCCTCGACCACCTAGGGTGGATTAGGTATCGGACGCAAAGCGCCGGGCTTGAACGGAACCGGTTACCTGCTGGCAAGTCACTCCGGTGCCCTCTACTCGGCAACGCCCGAGTCTACCGGCTCTCCGTCGGCGCTTTCCACGCGATTGCGCCCAGCTCTCTTGGCCCGGTAAAGCGCCTCGTCGGCGGCGGCCAGAAGCTTCTCGCGGCTGCCCGCGTACAGGAAGCTGGCGACGCCGAAACTGGCCGTGATCGAGACCGGATCACCGCCCTCGATCGGGATACGGCGCCGTTCGAGCGTCTGCCTGATCCTCTCGGAGAGTTGAGCGCCGCCGCCGGTGTCGGTGCCGGGAAGAATCAGGGCGAACTCTTCGCCGCCCCAACGCCCGGCGGTATCGATCTCGCGCAGGGAGTGAACGAGAACGAGAGCCAGCTCCTTGAGCACGGCATCGCCGGCCGCGTGACCGTGGCGATCGTTCACCTCCTTGAAGTGGTCGATGTCGAGCAACACCAGGGTGAGCTCACTCCCCAGGCGCGAGGCGCGAACGATCTCCTCGTCCAGCGCCGAATCGGTACGCCGGCGGTTCGCCAGTCCGGTCAGGCCGTCCGCGAGCGCCTGCTTCTCGACGATCCGGTGCAGACGTGCATTGTCGAGCGCCACCGCGGCGTGCCCGCAGAGGAGTGCGACCATCTCCAGCTCTTCGTCGCCGAACTCGTCGCCGGTGAGGATCAGCGTTCCCAGCTGCTCGTGACCAGCCCTGAGCGACCACTCGCTTTTCTCCTTCCCCTTCTCGGGATCACCAGCCACGAAACGCTCTCCTTGCGGCCCGATCACGATCCCGCCCGCCGCTCGTGTCGCCTCCACGGCCGACTCGACGACCACGCGCAGTAACTGAACTGCGTCGTGGGAGGCGCCGAGCCCCTCGCCGAAGCGAAGCGTCGCCTCTCTCAGCCGGCCGCGTTCCAGCTCGAGATCCTTCATCCGCTCCTCGAGTTGCTCGGCCATCTCGTTGAAGATGACCGCCAGACTGGCAAACTCGTCGCGCCCGTGCACCGGTACGCGCTCGTCCAGATGCCCGCGTGCGATCGCTCGGGCCGCCGTTGCCAGCGCACCGACGTTGCGCACGATCCCCCGGCCTTCGAGGAAGGCGATCGTGCCCATCAAGACGATCAGCGCGAGCAGAGGCAGGAGCAGGCGCTCCTCGGTCAAGAAAGCGGCATGGAGGGCACGTGACTCGGGGGTGGCAATCGCAACCTCGATCGAGCCTCGAGTCGTAACCGGGTGCGAGACCGCAATCCGGTAGTCCTTGCCATTGAGCCGGACACTCCCGATCCCGGCCCCGCTCTCACTCAGCTCCGCACGACCGCTTGACAAGGTCGCAGAGCGGAGAACGCGATCTCCATGTGCGAGCACCAGCTTCTCATTCGAAGGAATCCCGGCCACGATCGCCAGGTGATCGAGATAGGAGGAGCTGAGCGGAATCGCCGCGATCAGCTCTCCTAGAGGTCCCTCCGTGCCGACGATCTCAACCCGGCGCTCGGTCGCGTAGGCGGGCACCTTCCCGATCTGCAGGCGACCGCTGTTCAGGCGGAGATGCGGCGAGTCGGCGATGAAGCCGGCCAGCGTAGCGCGGTCGCGGCGCAGGAGCGCCCTCTGAAACACGGCGGTTTTCGCCAGCCGCTCGGCACTTCTCTGGGCGTCGAGCAGCTCCCCGTCGTAGGTTGCGGTAGCCGATCTCAGACTCGCCTGGAGACCTTCGTCGATGCGTCGCTGCTCGCTGCGCTTGATCACGGCCGTGAGACCGAGGAAGCCGACGACGAGCGGTACCACCGCGAGAAGCACGAAATAGACGACGAGACGACGAGCGAGGCTGGTCACAGTGTTCCTTCTCCTCTCGCCGAGCGATATTCGCGAAAACGTTCGCAGCAGAGAATGGCGGTAATGGGACCTGGGGAGATTTGGCGGCAGCGCGCCGGACGCGTGGGCATGATCGCGGCCCGCGCACTCGCGCTCGTCAGTTGGGCGCCGGTCTTCTCGGACGTCGCCTTCCACGGTCTGGAGCCGGCGCGCCCGACCGTGACGAGACAGCCGCGAAAACCAGCCAGCGTGGCGATTGCCCACTTACGACGCTTGGATATCTTCATCCGCAACGAATCTCCTCGGCCGAAGCATGCCTCAGGCTCGCAGACATCGGGAGTCGCCGCCGTCGCTGCGGCGATAGCCGCACCCGGGAAAAGCAGCCGGATCGATCTGCTGTCTCAGAACCCGCACAAGGTCAAAGCACCGGCAAAGCCGTAGCGCGCGCCGCCGGCGAAGCCCGCAAGACAGTCCCCGAGAGTCTCGCCGGCGGCAACGACTCCCTATCTCGCGGCGGCCAAAGAGATCACGATCGCCAGCTCGGTCGCGATCCGGATTGCAGCCGCCAACCGGGCGGTGGCAACCGATCCGGAGGAAGTCACTGACGGGCCGCCGAGGATAACCGCTGCGGCCACTACACTCGCTCAATGAAAATCCTGGCTCCGAGGCGGGAGTCGAGCGCTGCCGATGAGACCTGTGCGCCTCACCTCGAGGCTGACAGGTCGAGCCTGAGGCTGTCTCAGGCTGGCTCATCCGGGCGGAACGAGCTCGAGTTGATACCGCTTCGCCCGCACCCGGGGTTCGCGCGCCTGTTTCGCGAACGGAGCGGTGGAAATGAAGAGGCAGGATCAGAAAACGACCGATTGGAGTCTTCGTGATTCTCTTGCGCCCTTTCTTCAAGTTGCTCGTCCGCGTCAAGGGACGGCTCTGGGTCGGGCTGACGGCTTTCCGCATCTACCGGCGCCTTCCCCGTTTCGCTCAACGCCGAGTGCGCAAGCGCGCGCTCCGCGCCTGGCCGCAGGTCCTGAACAAACTGCTGACCAAGTCAGCCCCCGAGCGTAAATCAACCTCCGAGCGCCGCTAGCGTCTCGGCGAACGGCACCTTGCCGGCTCCGTTTTCGGAGTCGCCACAGGCGCACTCGGCTTGGCGATCGGAGCACTATCGCTCTCGATCGAGGCAGAGCCGCGCTTGCACACGCGCGGGTCGTCGAGAGAGCGAGACCTCCGGCTCGGCCGGAGGTCTCTAGGACTTAAGGAGTCCCGCCCAGGTCGCCTGTCCTCGTCTCTCGAGACGAGTATTCGCGCCTCGAAGCGATTCTCTCGCCCGAACTGGACGATGTCAATGCGGCGCCTGCGCTCACGAGCACGGCGCCGCCGCGCGAGTAGGATCGGCGCCGTGGGCAGAGACCAGGTAACCGGACCGGACGGGCTCGAACGCTGCTCCTGGGCTTCGGGGAAGCCCGAGCTCGGCACGTACCACGACAACGAGTGGGGCCTGCCCGTGCTCGGCGACGACGCCCTGTTCGAGCGCATCTGCCTGGAGAGCTTCCAGTGCGGGCTCTCCTGGCTAACGATTCTGCGCAAGCGCGAGGCGTTTAGAGCCGGCTTCGCCGGTTTCGAGATCGAGGCTGTGGCGAGATTCGGCGAGCCGGACGTCG
>PMZQ01000072.1:15968-26077 GCA_003170155.1 Actinomycetota bacterium
AGCCGGTGCCCCGCTCCTACGCTGAGATTCCGGCTGTGACTCCAGAATCGAAGGCACTCGCGCGCGAGCTCAAGCGCCGCGGTTTCCGCTTCCTCGGCCCGACCACCGTCTGCGCTCTGATGCAGGCTTGCGGGCTGATCAACGCCCACCTCGCAGGCTGCCACGCACGCACTCGAGTCGAAACCGCCCGCGAGGCTGCTCGCGAGCAATTCTCGCCCAACTGAGTCGAAACAGTGTCCGACCTTGCCTTTGAGCAACGGCAAGGTTAGCGTACTGCGGATATGGGCCTGCGCTCGACTGCAACCGGTCAGATCGTGCTGTTTCGTTACCCGGGTGTACGCCGTCTGTTCTGGGCGACGCTGATCTCGAGCACCGGCACCTGGCTAGCCATCGTCGCGCTCGCCATCGACGTTTTCGACCGGACGCACTCGTCGGTCTGGGTGGGCGCCTTGTTCGCGGCCGAGACGTTGCCGATCGCGCTGCTCGGCTTCCTCCTCGGTCCGCTGCTCGATCGACTGCCCCGGCGCTCGTTGATGATCGGCGCCGACCTCTTCCGTGCTGCTTTCTTCGTCGCCCTGGTCGCCGCGCCGAACGCCTGGACGATCATCGCACTCGCAACGCTGGCGGGACTGGCGACGGGCCTGTTCACCCCGGCCGTTTATGCGGGGCTCCCAAACCTGGTCGAAGAACGCGACCTGGCCGGCGCGAACGGTCTCTTCCAGACGGCGGTGAGCATGACGATGATCGTCGGCCCGCTCGGCGGCGGCCTCATCGTCGCGGCCGTGGGTCCGCATCCGGCCTATCTGTTCAACGCCGCCAGTTTCGTCGTCTCGGCGCTGCTGCTGGTTGGCATCCGTCCGTCGGGCTTGCAGTCGATAGCTGCGGTCACGCGCGGCTACCTGCACGATCTCTTCGACGGTGCGGCCGCCGTCTTCCGCTTGCGTCCCCTCCTGACCGTCTTCGTCGCCTGGAACATCGCCATGGTCGGAATCGCTGCGATGAACACGGCCGAGGTCGATCTGGTCAAGCACGATTTCGGCGCCGGCGACTTCGGTTACGGGTTGTTCATGGCCGCCACCGGCGTGGGCGTGTTCGTGGGCGCCTTCAGTGCTCGATCCGTACTCGGCAAGCGACGCTTCGCCTCGGCCTATGCGCTGGGGTTCGCGATGCTGGCGACGGGGACGGTCCTGGTCGCTCTGCTGCCACCGTTCGCGCTCGCTACCGCTCTGCTCGTCGTCACCGGAGCCGGTAACGGCCTGCTGCTGACCGCCAATGCGATGCTCGTCCAGCAGGGCGCTTCGGACGATCTGCGCGGCCGCTCCTTCATTCTGATCATGAGTACGAACGCAATCGTCCTCACTATCGCTTCGATCGGCGCGGGCGCGCTCGCCGATCACGAGGGTGCGCGTCTGGTCTGGGCGCTCGCCGGGCTGGCGATCGCGGTCGCCGGTCTCGCCGGCTGGCTCCTAGCTCGGCCTCTATCCCTGTCGGGGAAGCAGGCCGTGATCGGCCCGCTGGAGTCCTACGCGGAGCCGCCGATCAGTCTTTAGAGCCGCGCGCCCGCCTCGTCTCTGCGAGGTCGTGAAAGAGGAACCAGAAGGGCGCTGAACCACGAACAGACCATCATCGGTGAAGTGCGGGTGCTCGTCAGTACACCCACGATCGACGAGCGCACGATTCCGATCCCGGGCATCAAGACGGCCACGCGGTCCGAGAAGAACGCCAAGATCGGTAGCATCCTCGGGCGCTGAACGCCGCCGCAGGGATCGAGAGCCGGTTTGAGAACGGGTCCCGGCCGGTCCTTACCGCTCCACGGTGAAGAAAGGAAGGAACGTGACTCATCCTGATTCGAGCTCTGAGCAGGGTGTTTCTTGCACCGAGAGGTGGCGAGCGCGCCTCGACTGGCTCGACTTCTGGTTCCAGCCGGAGAAGACGGCGATGCACGACTTCGGCTCGAGCGAGCGCGAGCTGTTCGACACTCTCGCCCCGGCCTGGTTGGCGGCCGAAGCGGGAGCCGGCAAGATCGCAGTGCTCGAGTCGATGAGTGAGCGCTTCGGACGGGAACGCGTCCTCACCCTTCTCGGAGAGATGTGCGAGAACGAGACCCGCGGCCACTGGAGCGAGGTGACTCGCGGCGAGGGCAGCTCACTCGACGACCTCGTGCGTCTGGTCTGGACGCCGTTGCTCGAGCGCGGCTTCGAGTTCACGTCCGAATCTCGCCCAAACGGCATCCAGTTATGCGTCACACGCTGCCCGAACGCCGAGCTCGGTGCCCGCCTGAACGCCGCAGACTGGCTTTCCGCCCTCATTTGCGCGGGCGACCCGCACGTCGCCGCCTCGTTCGACCCGCCGATCCGGTTCGAACGAACGACGACGCTGATGCGCGGCGACGATTGCTGCAATCACGCGTATTTCGTGGATTGAGGGCCGATTTCGAGCAAAACCCCCGGCGTCTGGCGGCCCTTGGCGGCTCGGGTGCTGCGTTGACACGAAACCGGCACGATTCCCTACGGTTTTCCTCAATACCGTTGGTGACGAGCGTTAGAAAACGGAACAGCGCGTGATTCGAGTGTTCAAGCGGGCTCTATCCGCCGCACACTCGCCAGCGACTCGAGCGAGCGGTAGAACGAGGCGACGGCCCCCACCCCGCTCCTCTCGGCGCTGGCGGCCAGGTAGGAAGTGGTGAAATCGAGTCTCTCCCGCTCGTAGAGCTCGAGAGCTCGAAGTAGCAGCGTCTGGTCGAGGACGACGATCGCGGGGAAGGCGATAACGGCACGCACCAGCTCGGCAACGCGAGGGTGCTCGAGCTCGTAGCGCGACTCGAGTACGTAAACGAGCTCGGCGACCACGAGGTCGGGAAGGAGCAACTCTTCGGCGCGGGTGAGAAACGCGGTCGCCCGGCGCCCTTGCTCGGGCGGGTCCGCTGTGAGATGGCGGACGAGCACATTGGTGTCGAGGACGGCTCTCACCGCGCCCGGCGCGCCCGGTTATTACGAAGTTGCCGTCTGACCTCGTCCCAGCCCGTTCCGGGCTCGGCCGGCGGCGCCGAGACCGGCACCGCGCCCGCAAGCTCGAGCAGGTCGGCCGTCCTCGCAAGCTCGGCGCGCTCACCAACGACCCGAAAGACGATCCGGTCGCCCTCTTGCAGCTTCAGGGCGTCCCGCACCGCCTTGGGCACGGTCACCTGGCCCTTGCTCGTCATCCGGGACACGACATCCATCGCGGTTCCTTACTTCTCGTTGAAAGTAAGGATACCTCGATACTGATCGACCCGCATCGACGCGTTTCTCGCGTTTTCCCAGTAAAACCGCTGTTTTTCAGCTCCGTGCGAACTGCCATCTTGGCCGACGCCCGACGTGGCGTTGATACAGGTGCCGGTTCTCTCCCCTGGCGAGACACTCGTTGACCCGATCTGCGAATACCCACTCGAGGACTGGTCGCAGGCAGACCCGTTCGTGCCCCACTGCGGTGGTGCGCCGACCGATGCGGCCATCACCGCGGCGCACTGCGGTGTCTCGATCGCACTCGCAGGCGGCGTCGGCGACGACCACTGGGGATGCTGGCTCGAGACAAAACCGCTAGCGGAAAGAATCGATCTGCGCTCATGGCGACGCTGGCAAACTCGGGCTTCGATACCGGCGCGGTGGCGGAGGCGTGGCCGCTCGCCGTCGCAACCGCTGCGCGCTCCACCGAGAGCTACGGGGGCGCCGATGCGCTCGCCCCGATGATCGACCTCGGTTGAGGCGATTTCCCTGACCGAGTATGCGTTACGTCGCTTCGTATGTACGACGGAATCACTTCTTGGTCATTCATCTAGTTTTATCGAACTTTGTATGCGCCGCGCTTTCCTCGCGCTATCGCACTGTAAACGTCAGATGAAGCACTTTCGCCGATCGTCACAGAGCGCGATCATGCCACGACGCGCGAGTGCGCTTGTGGAATACGAGATGGTGTCTAGCCTGGAATCGATGTCATCCGAAAAAACGAGTAGCCGTTAGCTCGCGCCAATCGAGAATCAGAGCGAGATGACCTCGGTAACTACGATTCAGGGAATGAGGTCAGTTAATTACGAACGAATCCGCGACCTTACTACAGGCTTTCACTACGTCACGCTGCGTATCGGTATTGTATATACATTCGATGTAAAATACCTTTTTGTCCTTAAATGCGACGTAGGCGTCGATCTCTCTAGTTTCTCCGCTACTCGTACCCGATCGGTGGTAGCTGAGCGCGGGCGCTCCGGCGAGCGAAGTCTTTCGCCAGTCCGACGGCGGATACTGCCATTTCGCCGCTGCACTTTTATATCCCAACTCGATTGAATTCAGGTTGCTGGAGGTGATCTTCTGGTTGATGGACTGTTGCGATACAGAGACCACCGCGAGTCCGCTCTGGCCACTCACGGCTGTCTGAAAGCTTCGTCCGTCGACTTTGTACGAGTCACCCTTCTCGACCAGCCAGCCGTGCGGAACCTTGTAGGAGTAAGCGGAACCCTTCGGGGAGATCGTCTTCCCCTGATCGCTCGACCAGGATGCCGAGCATCCCGTAAGGAGTGTCGCTGTCAGCGTTGCGCCAAACAGCCAGGCCGCTCGGGCACAAGCTTTCGACCGTGTGCGAGTCGGTTCGGACATGTCCGTTACGATCGTAGCGGATCGTTCTGACGAGAGGGTCGACGCCATCACTTCTCCTTCCGTTTACGTGCTGCGCGTTGCCGCCCAGCGGTGGTAGTACGAGTTGAGCAAATCGATGAACTCGCCGGTGGCTTTCAGGTTTCCCGCCCGGGAAGGATGACTATCGCCGGTCGGGTACGCGAGGAAATCACTCGAGACTGTTCGGCTGTGCTGAATGCCGCCGTGCCACCAGCGATGGTGGTTCCCACCCACCTTCCCGAGATCGTTGATACCGGGACTACTGCCGTTGCTCGTTAACACATTGTAAAAATCAAATACGGCGACGTTCGTGTGATTGTAACTATCGATCCAGTTATCAACCAGCCAATTGGCGACCGCACGCGCATTGGCGGCATGAGATGCATCGGTCGCTCCGTTGGCGAGGGGCGGCGAGACAATCAGAACGAACAGCTTGTCCTGATGCGCAGCGAAGTAAGTGAGAAGGTCGTTGTAGATGCCCTTGACGTTGGCGACGGTCATGTACGGTGATCCGGCGTCTTGCCCGCGCAGAAGATTGGTACCAGTCGTAGGCGCGTCGCTCGGATTACCGGAGATCTGCGAATTCGGGAAACACGACTTGAACATTATGACTTCGTTTTCGCGGCTGGAATCAGGATCGGTGGCGAGTCGCGAGTAAGCAGAGTGCTGACCGAACTCGGTGTACAAGGCGTTCAGATAGGTGTTCCGACTCGAGCCGCGGAACCACTGCCACCAGTTGCCGATATCGGTGCTATCGCCGATTCCGCCCGGTCCCCAGCCGTAGTTAGTGTCGCTGACGAAGTAGTTGTTGTTCTTGAGAGCGATACCCAATTCGCCTTTTTCGTCCGCCAACCAGTTTTCCCCGGTCGAATGGTGGATGAAGATCAGCTTGACCGTACTGCTCGGCCGATCGTGACGGGCCAATGTCACGGGAGTCGGGGCGACAACCCGGAACGGCAGCGAGACGCGGTTGAGATCGGCGCTGAGCTCGAGGCGGTAGCCTCCGAGCTCGACCGGCCTGGTGCCGAAGAGCGCCTTCACCATCGTGGAGTGCGAGCCCGTGAAGCGACTCTTGCGCTTGACGTCGCGCAAGGTCTTCCACGTCGTCCCGTGCTTGGACAGGAGCTTGTAGCCGAACGTGGAGCTCGCCGGCGAAAAGCGATAGACGATCTTCACCTTGCTCGCCTCGGCGGGCGCGAAGCTCGTCTTGGTCAGATGGGCTCCGTGGATCTTGCCCGCGTGCTCGGCAGAGATCGCCGTCGCCCCAGAGGCCACCCCGCCGATCACGAGTAGCGCCACGAGTACTGCCAGGAGAGGCCGCGTTAGCGCGAGCCTGGCGCGAGAGAGCATCGCGCCATCTGTGCGGCATTTCTCACGATGTTCGGTCGTGGCTGATTCCACGTCTTCCATCCATGCACTTGCCGGTTCGAGGTTTGACGCAGTCTAGGAGTAAATCGACGAAAAGTCCGGCGAGCTCCTGCGTCGTTAATCGGCCGAGATGGGCTCTCTACGACGGTTCGGCCGTCAAGAGGAACACGTTGCCCGCCGGGTCGGAAACGAGCTCACCGCCGTCGGTCGGCTCGGTTTCGTGCCCCGCTTCGTGTAGGCGCTGAAGCACGCCGGAGAGTTCCTGCTCGCCGGGAAGGACGAGGGTGAAACGGCGCAGACCCGCGCTGCCCGGCGGAGGTTGTGGGGCGCCTTCGCCCTGCCAGGTGTTGAGCGCCAGCCGGTGTGGGAAGCTGCCGCCCGCACTGAGATCGGCGAACCCGAGCTCCGGCATGTACATGTGCTCCCGGAAGCCGATCAGGTCACGGTAGAAGCGAAACGCCGCCCCGAGATCGGAGACGTGAAGATCGAGGTGCCCGATCCTCGCGCCCGGCGGCAGCGGCGGCTGATCGAAGTCGCGGTTGGGAAGATGGGCCAGAACCTCGTTGACGTCGAGCGGCTCGGCGATGCTGTGGGTGCGTCCCTCGGTGTCGATCATGCGCGGCTCGCCCTCCTCGCTCGACCACGAGCCAAGCCGCTCCGGTGTCTCCAGCGCCAGTTCGAGCCCGAGGCCGTCGGGATCGTGCAAGAAGATGGACTTCGACATCGTGCGATCGGTCGGCGACTGCGGGTAGCCGGAGACGATCAGCCGCCAGAGCACACGCGCGAGCTCCGTCTCGTTGGGAAGGTGAATCGCCAGGTGGTAGAGCCCGCTGTGGCCGCTAATAGAGCCCTGTTCCGCTCCGTGATGCAGCACCAAGAGCGTGCGCCCGTCGACACCGAGGCGAGCCTCCTCGTCACAGCGATCGATCAGGCTCAGGCCGACGATGTCGTGCCAGAAACCGAGCGTGCGCCTGCAGTCGGTGACGGCGAGATGCACCTCACCGTAGGTCACGACCTCCGCCGAGATGACCGCCGAGCTTACAGAGGGATCAGAGTCCATCTACTCCGTATTCTTACTCGGAGAGGGTGGTGGTGAAACGCCCTTCTCGGAGCGGCGGCGGCGGCACGAGCCGGAGAGTCAGTGTCAACAACGCACCTCCTTGCCTTGCCGGCCGTCGAGAAGGAGCTTCTGGAGAGGGCCGAGCAACCGTTCTATGCGTTTCGAGAGGTACGGAAGCCGGACGAGCCGGTTCGCCGGCGACCTGCTCGATCGAGAGCTCGAGGTGCTCGGCCCAGAGGCGAAGCGTGCACGTGGATTCGCCTGAGAGGCCGATCACAGCCAGAATAGGTACTCGTGCCTCTCATCTTGATCGCCGGTCTTCTGCTCGTCGCCGCCGAGATCGCGGCGTTCTGGCTCGTGCGATCGGTCGTTCGCTCCTTACGACCGCCTCGGCGCATCCCGGAGGCGCACGACGCCGGCCGCCGGCGCGTGCTCGTTCTCACCGCGCCGGTAGGCGAGGGCCACGTCGCGGCTGCGCGCGCGATCGTCGCCGAGCTCGAGCAGGAAGACGGCGAGCTCGAGGTCGTGCTCGTAGACGCGCTGGACGGTATCGGGCGCGTTCTGCGCTTCATTCTCCACGACGCCTACCGCTGGCAGTTCGGACACGTGGCTCGCGCTTACGGGCTCGCGTACCGGCTACTCGAGCGCTCTTCCTTCTGCCGCAGCATCGGTCAGCTGACGATCGTCTCCTTCGGCTCACGCCCTTTGCTTCGGATGGTCGAGCGAATCGATCCCGACATCGTCGTCTCGACCCATCCGCCGGTGACCTGCGTGCTCGGCCACCTGCGCCGTCGCGACCGGATTCAGGTGCCGGTTATTGCAACGATCACCGATCTCGACGGCCTCGGCTTCTGGGTGCACCCGGGCGCCGATCTCCATCTGGTCATGCACGAGAGTTGCGTTGCGCAGGTCGAGCGCTTGGCGGGACCGGGAAGCGCACGCTGCGCCCGACCGCTGCTCGCGCCCGCCTTCCGCGAGCCGAGGACGCGTGCTCAGGCCCGTCGCGCGCTCGGGCTTTCCGAAGCCGGTGCGATCGCCGTCGTCTCGGGCGGCGGCTGGGGAGTCGGCGAGCTGGAGGAGGCCGCTCGCGCGGCGCTCGAGATCGAGGGTCTCTCCGTCATCTGCCTCGCCGGACGGAGCGAGAGCACGCGCCGGCGCCTCGAGCTTGCGTTCGCCGCCGAGACTCGGGTCTCCGTCTGGGGCTTCACCGACAGGATGAGCGACCTGCTTGCCGCCGCCGACGCGCTCGTGCATTCGACGGGCGGCGTGACGGTGCTCGAGGCGCTCGCTCGCAACTGTCCAGTGATCGCCTACGGCGCTCCGCCCGGCCACGCTCGACTAACCGCGAAGGCGCTCGTCAAGCAGGGCCTGGGCCGGCTGGCGCTTTCACCGGAGGAGCTGACGGCCTCGCTTCGGAGCGTGCTCGAGCTCTCTCGCCCTGCCTCGAAGGTGACGCTCACGGCGCCATCCTGCGCGCGCCTCGTCCTGGAGACGGTGCCGCGCGCGCGCACCGAGCCCGCGTTCGGAGCTCGACTGGCGCGGCGCGCGGCGCTGACCACCGTCGCTCTCATTGCCCCGGTCTGGGCGCTTTCCACCGACCTTCCCTACGCTCTCGCCGCGAACGTGCTCGACGTGGCGCCACTCAAAGTCGTGTCGACCCGCCAGGCCGACGTGGGCCTCGTGCTCAGCGCCCCGCCGTCGCTGGTTCCGGGGCTGGTGGCGGAGCTTCGCCTGCGCAACGCGCACGCCTCGTTCGCCTTCTCGGCGCCGGTCGGCAAAGAGCTGCTGGGCTCACTCGAGCGAGCCCAGGACGAGCCGCTGCCGGCGCTCGGCTCGGGCGAGGCAACGGGCTGGCTTCGCACACGCGATCACCTGAACGATCTCGTCGCGGCGCTTCGAGTGCGCGGCGATCACTACTACCTCGCTCCCGACAGGCTCACCTTCGGCCAGTACCTGCTCGCCCGCGGGCAGGGTGCGCTCCCGATCAGCGGCTCGCGCATCAACCCCGGCGAGCCCGCGCCGCGACGAGGACTGGCCCGAGGCGACGTGGTCGTCCTCGATCTCGGCGAGCATCAGCAAGAGGCGAATGCGGCCCTCGACGGGTTGCTCACGACGCTCGAGCACGACAGCCTGAGAAGCGTCTCCGTCGGGCAGCTACGCGAAACGCGCTCGAATCGCTGACGGGGCTGCCGGTCGGCGGGCGATCGCTATCTCGGACGGCTGACAGCGACGGCGGCGAGCTCGAGCTCTGAGAGCGTCTCGAGAATCGCCGGTAGCGCTGCGGCGGCGACAGCGGCGAATCCCGACAGCCCGTAATAGCTCGCGTCGTGCAGGAGGATGACGTCGCCGACTGTGAGCGACTTGGTGGCTCGCCGTGCAACCTTCTCTGCCGTGGCTCCATGCTCCCACTCGCGCCCCCAGCGCGACCAGATGAGCGGCGTCCAGTCTCGCCGCCGCGCGGCGAGAAGCGCGGCGGTGCTGAAGACGCCGAAAGGCGCCCGGTAGAAGACGGGCCTATGACCGGTCGCCTCGGCGATGACCGTTTCGGCACGGTCGAGATCGGCGTTCAGGTCGCGTGGAGTTCGCAGGAGTGTCGGCAGGTGGCGGTATCCGTGCAGCCCGATTTCGTGCCCGGCGGCGGCGATCTCGGCGGCGAGCTCGCCGTGGCGCTCCACCTGCTCGCCCACGAGGAAGAAGGTCGCGGTCGCTTGCGCCCGAGCGAGCGCGGCCAGGACGATCGGCGTGGTGCGGGGGTCGGGGCCGTCGTCGAAGGTGAGCGCGACGCCGTCCAGGTGCGGTAGGCGGCGGCGTATGCCCACTGCTCGCGCCAGCACCGGGACGTGAGGCGCCGGCCCAGGGGCGCACCAGGCGCAGGCGGCAGCGAAGGTGACGAGGCCGATGGTGCGGTTCTTCATGCCCATATGGTTACCGAGATGAGCTCGGACGTGCTCCTCGACGTGGCAGCGGCTCTCGGCGCCGTGGCGTTTACCAACTCGCGAGAGACGCCAGGCACTGCACCGGTCGAGCCGCCTTGC
>PMZQ01000104.1:0-151 GCA_003170155.1 Actinomycetota bacterium
GAAGCCCGACATCTGGGCCGACGAGATCGAGCTGGACGGTCTCGTGGGCTCTCACTTCCGCCTCCACCTGCCCGAGGAGACACGCACTGCCAGCCTCGGTCTGCCCGGTCTATACAACGTCTACAACGCCCTCGCCGCCGCCGCGCTCGCA
>PMZQ01000104.1:183-3773 GCA_003170155.1 Actinomycetota bacterium
TGCTGCTCCTGATCAAGAACCCGACCGGTGCCAACGAGGTCGTGCGCACGCTCGTTGCCGGCGGCACGCCGAAGACGCTGGTGATCGCGCTCAACGACGGCATCGCCGACGGCCAGGACGTTTCCTGGATCTGGGACGTCGACTTCGAGCCGCTTCTGAACGGGCTCGAGCGCCTGATCGTGAGCGGCGGCCGCGCCGCCGAGTTGGCGCTGCGGTTCAAGTACGCCGGCTTCCCGGAAAGCGGGATCGAAGTCGTTCCGGCGCTGGCCGAGGCGCTCGACGCCGGGCTGGAGCTGACAGCGGCAGACGGCGAGCTGGTCGTCTGCCCGACCTACACGGCCATGCTCGAGCTGCAGAAGGTGCTGGCCGAGCGCGGACATGCCGATCCGTACTGGCAGCGCGCCGCCCGCGCCCGCTCGCAGGCCGGCGCCGGCAAGGAGGACGAATGACCGTCCGGGTACGCGTCTGCCACCTCTATCCCGACCAGCTCAACATCTACGCAGACAGGGGCAACATCGCCGTCTTCCGCAGCCGTGCCGAGCGCCGCGGTTACGCGCTCGACGTGATCGGAGTCGGCGCTGGCGAGTCGCTCGCTCCCGACAGCGACCTAATCTACCTCGGCGGCGGCCAGGATCGTGAGCAGGCGCTGATCGCTCCCGACCTCGCCCGTCGTGGCGACGAGATCTCGGCCGCGCTCGCCGACGGCGCCGCGCTGCTCGCGGTATGCGGCGGCTACCAGCTGCTCGGGCGCGGCTACCGCGACCGCGCGGGAGTGGAGATGCCCGGCGCCGGGGTGCTGCCGCTCGACACCATCGCCGGCGACAGGCGCATGATCGGTGACGTCTCGATCGAGTGCGAGCTCGAGCCCGGCGACACGCACTCCGTGGTCGGCTTCGAGAACCACGGCGGCCGCACCCACCTCGACCCTGACGCCGTTCCGCTGGGCCGCGTCGTGCACGGCTTCGGTAACGACGGAGGTAGCGGCTTCGAGGGCTGCCGCCTGGGTAGAGCGATCGGTACCTACCTGCACGGCCCGCTCCTGCCCCGCAACCCCTGGCTGGCTGACTGGCTGCTCAGCCAGGCGCTTGGCCGGCGCCTCGGCGAGGCGCCCGACCTAGAGCCGCTCGACGACGAGCTAGAGCACGAGGCTCATGCGGTCGCGCTGGGACGGGCGCGGGTGCGCGGCGGGAAGTTCCGCTAGCCGGACGACGCTTTTGCCCGCTTGACGGCGTGAGCAACTACCTCGTCAGTGAGCGCGCTGGAAAGCTCATAAAGTGACCTGTATGCCGCGCTGCGGAAACTGGGCGTGCACCTCCGAGTTCCCCGAGAGCGTCGACACCGCCTAGCCTCTACGGAATCCAGAGCGAACCGAGATAAACCGTCGGGTCGCCGGGCTCCCAGGTGCGCAGGAAATGCTGGATCGGCGGATGGACGACTACGTCGGCCAGCTCTTCGGGCGCGAAGAGGCGGTGCCCGCGCACCGCGTCGTCGATCGAGGCGACCTCTTCCAGCGAATGCTCGCTCAGGTCGCCGGCGAAGATGATCTGGACGACGTGCTTGCTGGCCGGCGAGGAGCCGGGCGAGATCGAGTCGGCGAGCGCGATTGGGCCCCCGACCGGGATCTCATAACCGAGGCCGATCTCCTCGGCCAACTCGCGCTCGAGCGCGTCGAGCAGCGACTCGCCGACCTTAACGCCGCCGCCCGGGAGCAGCCAATACTCCTTGCCGGGCTTCTCTTGCCGGCAGAGCAGGATTCGTCCGCGCCAGCGCAGCATCGCCGAGACGCGGATGCGGGGCTCTCGCACCACCTCTCCCCTACACCCTCGAGGATCCAAATCCGCGCACGCCGCGCTCGCTACCGGGCAGCTCGTCGACCTCGACCAGCTCGAACTCGGGCAAGCGCATGACCACGAGCTGGGCGATTCTCATCCCCGGCTCGATCGTGAAAGGTTCGTGGCGATCGGTATTGAGGACGACGATTCTGAGCTCGCCACGGTAGCCGGAATCGATCAGCCCGGGCGAGTTGACAAGCGCGATGCCGTGGCGCATGGCCAGGCCCGATCTAGGCTGAACAAAGCCGGCATGGCCCTCGGGAATCGCCACCGCCAGACCAGTTCCAACCGTCGCCCGCTCGCCCGGTGCCAGCTCGACGAGCTCGCAGGAGGCAAGATCGAGACCGGCGTCGCCGGCATAGGCGCGCGCGGGAACAACCGCGTCGGGCCTCAGGCGACAGATCTGGAGCTCGATCACCTGACCGGCCTCGAGTGCTTTCCGGAGGTCATGACGAAGCGAGAGTAACGTCCCAACGCGCTCGGCGACAGGCGGGCACGTACGTAGACGCCCTCGGCCTCGTCGCGGCGTTCCTCGATCGGAGCTCCCAGCCCGTACAGCTCGGAAAGCGCGCCGCCCTCGGCGTGCGGGATGAACAGGAGCACCGGCTCGAAGCGGCCGGCAAAACGGAGGGCGAGGCGCGCGCGTAGCTCGTCCAACCCCTCGCCGTTCAGGGCTGAGACTTGAAGTGCATCCGGGAAACGGTTGGCGAGACGCCTGCGTGAGACCGCATCGACGCTGTCGATCTTGTTCAGAACGAGCTCGGCGGGCAGCTCGTCGGCGCCGATCTCGTTCAGTACCGAGGCGACCGCGGTCATCTGTTCTTCGAGTTCTGTCTGGGAAAGCGAGGCGTCGGCGACGTGAAGGACGAGATCGGAGACGAGCGTCTCTTCCAGCGTGGCGGCGAAGCCCTCGACCAGCTGATGCGGCAAGCGGCGGATGAAGCCGACGGTGTCGGTGACAAGGTACTGCCTGCCGTCGTGCTCGAAGGCGCGCGTGGTCGGGTCGAGCGTCTCGAACAGCCTGTCCTCGACCGAGACGCCGGCTCCGGCGAGCGCGTTTAGAAGTGTCGACTTGCCGGCGTTCGTGTAACCGGCCAGAGCGATAGTCGGCTTCTCGGTGCGGCGGCGTTCCTTGCGCCCCATGTCGCGCCGCTTCGACAACTCCGCCAGCCGGCGCTTGAGCACCGTCACCTTGTGACGCGCCTGCCGGCGGTCGCTCTCCAACTGGCTCTCGCCCGGGCCGCGCGTGCCGACGCCGCCGCCGAGCCGTTCGAGGTGCTTCCACATCCCGCGCATGCGCGGCAGGTTGTACTCGAGCTGGGCCAGCTCGACCTGAAGCTTGCCCTCGGCGGTGACTGCATGCTGAGCGAAGATGTCGAGGATCAACTGGGTGCGGTCGACCACGCGGACCTCGAGCGCATTCTCGAGCGTGCGCTGCTGGACGGGCGAGATTTCGTCGTCGACGATCAGCACCTCGGCTTTGGCCTCGGCGAAGGCGATCTCGAGCTGGGCCAGCTTGCCCTTTCCGACGAACGAGCGCGGATCGGGCTGTGGGCGGTGCTGGACGACTTCCGAGGTGATCGCGACGCCCGCGGTACGCGCCAGCTCGCGCAGCTCAGCCATCTCTCTCTCCGCCTCGACTCCTTGCGGAAAGACGGCGAGTGCAAAGCCGCGCTCTGGTTCTGCTCCCGGAGCGGGATCGGGCTGGTGCGCGGTCACGACAAGTAGTATGCCCGCTCGCCCTGCCGGCAACCGAGC
>PMZQ01000021.1 GCA_003170155.1 Actinomycetota bacterium
TCATGTGTTCGTCGTGACTATCGAGGCGCCTCGCAACGGCGATCCGATTTCCCCACTTGAGCGAGAGTATTCCTACGAAGAGAACGAGCGAAAGGTCCACCATAAGGCAGGAGAGATCTTTGTCCGTCGTCATGGCAAGACGGAGCGCGCATCCCCGAGCGATATTCGGATCTTAAGCCAGCGCGCTCGAATAGCGGCCGAGCGAATAAACGTCTCCATCGCGCTTTGTGGGAGTAATCAGCTTCAGGCCGTCGGGCTCTCGGAGGAGATGTGCGACGCGTGGATCGACCATGAGCGGCAGATACTTACTGAGCCATTAAAGGCAGTGCCAGAGTCAGTGATACGCACGCTCGCGGAGACGAGGCGCTCGGAGGAGTATCTCGAGGAAGTCTCTAGTTACCTCGCCGAGGTAAAGGCGAATTTCTTCGACCTTGTTGGAGCCGCAGCGCTTAGGACCAGACTGAACCCGCTTGAAGTGGCGCTAGAAAACCTCACGGAGGATAACTATGAAGAGGTCGTCGTAGAACTAGAGATCGAAGGAGCGCGATCGTACTTCGATAAACACGACCTCGATGAATCGGAAGCGCTACTTCCGGAACGACCGCGTGCCTGGGCCGCGCCCCGACAACGAAACCAGGGGTTCTACGGAGTATCAATGATCCGTCCGGAAGTGATGATTCCTAACCTTCACTACAAGTCGCCAGGATGGGTTACTAACCGAGGACTGTCATCCGCCGTGCGCTACCGAGAGAGGCACCTGCGGCCACGAAAGCGGCTTGAACTCGACCCCCTGTATGTAGTCGTGGACTCGCAGAACGCGGGGAAAACGATCGACATAGCTTGGTCTGCTACCTCTACGAGCGCGAGCGGGGTCGCTAGCGGCATTCTCTCAGCGGCGGTGGGGAGAGATCTTTTCTCGCTCGGGGTTCTACTCAAAGGAACTGAATAGCCAACGCGACTAGCCAGTGAGGCGGGCCATGGCGGCTCCGCTTGCGGCTGGCATGTCTTCGGCACCCTCCGTTGGAGTTGCTGAGGACGTCGTAATAACGGCTTGACTGCGAACGGTCGGGATCAACGAGATGCGTATTCGCCGCCGCGACCGGCAAGCGCGGGCGCGGCCAATCAACGCCCTCGGACGACCGCTACTTCAGCACCTCGCCCGTCAAACCGGCCACGGTGCCCATACCCCACCCCTGCGCCTCTCGCTTTCTCGGAATGTCGCTGGCCGTGCGGCGCCGGAGGGGACAGAGACCCGGTGTCAGGAACCGAACTAAAAGCGTTCGTCTGACGATGAGGGCGATAGTCAAGGACACGAGGTAGACGAGGCTGTTGGGCTCTGGCCCGGAAGTGTTCCAGACAACTAGCGCTCGTCCGTCTCGGTTAGATGAACCGGTAGCCGTCTCGAAGTTCCCGCAAATCGATCAGTGCGGGCCACGCGCAGCCGTTAGGTGTGATCGATTCGAAGACGTAACCAGAGGCTACGCCGATTAGAGCCGCACTTGAGCCGTTTGGCGTGACGCGTTTAGATCTAGTCGATGTCGACGCCTAGGGCGAGCCAGAAGGCCGCCTCGACCATGATCCGCGTCCCATATTCGCGGGCCTTACGCGCCTTACCGGAGAGGCTGTCCGGATCCGAAACGACTAACACGTCCAGCTTTTTCGACACGTTTCCTTTCACGACCAGCCCATGCTCCGTCGCGAGGCGTTCCGCTTCTTCACGCGTGATGAGTCTGCCGTTACGCGTACAGGTCAGTTGGCCGGTGAAGCACACGCTGAGGCCGGTGAGGTCTTCGCCTTTGTGATCTATTCCGCTCGTCGTCGACGGCATCGCTAATGCCGGATCGCTGAGCAGCTCATCAAGGCGTCCGCCATCGATCACCAGGAGATCGCGAACATCCTCGAGATCTCGCCGCTCGGCGTCGGTAACTACTCCGTCTTGTCGGGCGACGCTGACGAGAGAGCGCAAATAGCGATCGTGAAGGAAAGCTAGAGAGAGGCGACCGATTCCCCACTCGAGCGCTACGTCCGCCAGAGCATCTCTCTCATCTGCGGTGACCTTCCGATCTTCGAGCACGCGGTCGAGAAGACCAAGGTAGGCCGTCTCGGCTTCGTCCGTTGCGTCGCCGTCCGGTGGAAGCCGATCTATCAAGGTCGCGAGATAGGAATCCCGTTGAGCCCCAGACTGTCCTCTCACAACGGCACGGCCGCTCGGTGGAATCGAAGGCCAAGCTGCGTCGTCCGGATATGGCGAGGAATCGAGAGCCTGGGCGACGTACTCGTGCCAGTCGCACTCACACTCAGCGCACGCGAGTAACAGCGCTGCCGTCGCGCTCGCGTCGCCAAGGGCGTTATGCGCGTTTTCGTGTTCGATCCCAAGCGACTGGCAGCAAGCATCGAGGCGCCGGGCGCCAGTAGTGCAAGACCCGAGAGCCATGGTGCAGATCCGGGGGACGTTCGGCAGCGTATGGCCGCAGCGAGCAAACTCGCTCTCGAGGAAATCGAGATCGAAGCGAGCATTGTGTGCCGCCAGCACCCTCCCGCGGAGACGAGCGCAGATGTCTCCGACTACTTCGGAGAAGGAGGGAGCGCCGGCAACATCTCGTCCAGTGATTCCGTGGATATCGGTTGGGCCGAGGTCTCGATTCGGGTTGATAAGCGTCGAGTAGGTCTCGAGATACGCGCCGTCACTGCCTACGACGACGATTCCTATCTCGATCACGCGATCGCTACCACGGGCGTTGAAACCCGTTGTCTCAAGATCGATGACCGCGAACTCAGCTCCGAGCACAGGCGTAGCTTTAGGGGACTACGGCGATTGCGTCAAGCGGACTGCGTTTGGACTTCTTTGTGAGATCTGCGCGTGAGACCACGCCAGTTCGCGATTTCGACATCATCGTTCGGCGGTCAGCAACACTGCCGCCGCGTCTTCGAAAAAACTCGGAGTGCTCTCGGCCGGCGTTGTCTCCATGATGATTTGAATGGGGCCGACCTCGAATGGCGGCTCCGGATTCAGAAGGAGCTGCCACCCCTCGACCACTTCTCTTGCCTGCGCCCGGCCAAGCTTTGCGAGCCTCGAGAGAAGCTCTTCGATACCGTTTGCGTAGAAGGCGCAGCGCGGCTGTAATTTGCCAAGCAGCTCTGCCTCCGCCGCAAGCGCCGACACTTCGACTCGCTCGAGGTGATAGGTAGCGCTTCTAATCAGGCTGCTTAGGCGAACCCAGGCATATTTCTCGACCGCCTCGAGAGTGGAGTCCGGGCCGAAGGCGGCTAGATACTCGGCTTGTTGCCCGGAAGTGAGTGTCTCAGCTCGATCCTCATACCAACCCGGATGGGGAATTAGCCGACCTGGAGCCGCCTTTCTACTGAGAGAGTGATCAATCGGCAGACGCTCGATGCACCTGCTCG
>PMZQ01000077.1:0-6230 GCA_003170155.1 Actinomycetota bacterium
ATGCACGCTTGCACGATCATCGCGCGAAACTACCTGCCGTACGCGCGGGTGTTGGCGGAATCCTTCGCCGAGCACCATCCCGGCGAGCGCTTCACCACGTTGATCCTGGACGCCGCCGACGATCTCGACGAGCCGTTCGACGTCTTGACCCCGTACGAGATCGGGATCGAGCCGGACGAGCTGCACCGAATGGCGATGATCTACGACCTCAAGGAGCTTGCGACGGCGGTGAAGCCCTGGCTGCTTCGGACGTTGCTCGACAACGGTGCTGACGTGTCCGTGTACTTCGATCCCGATATCGCGATATACCAACCACTCGACGATATCGGAGTGCTCGCGCAGGAGCACTCGATCGTCCTCACGCCTCACACCATCGACCCGATTCCGGATGACGGTTGCCTGCCGGATTACAGCATGATTATGCATGCTGGTATCTACAATCTCGGGTTCATCGCGGTGAGCGAATCGGCGATCCCCTTCCTTGACTGGTGGTCGGATCGACTCTCGAGGTGCTGCCTCGTCGCGCTCGACCAGGCGCTCTTCGTCGATCAGCGCTGGGTTGATTTCGTGCCGGCGCTGTTTGAGCATTACATTCTGCTCGACCCCGGCTGCAACGTTGCGTACTGGAACCTGCACAAGCGCCTGGTTCGTCGCGAAAATGACCATTTCGAGGTCAACGGTTCGCCGCTTCGCTTCTTCCATTTCAGCGGTTTCAAGCCGGATACGCCGCTCGTGCTCAGTCACCACGCCGGCACGAGGCCACGCATCCTCTTGAGCCAGAATCCGGACCTTGCGCGGCTCTGTGAAGAATACGGTCGCAGAGTCCTTGCGCACGGCTACGGCCGCGACCAGGAAGCCGCGTACAGGTACGACCAGCTGCCCGGTGGAATCGCCGTTGACTCGCGCATGCGCAAGCTCTTTCGGGAGGAGCTGCTCGAAGCCGAGCGGACCGGCCTAGACCTGCCGCCCGACCCATTCGACCCGAACGCGACCGCGACCTTTCTGGCGTGGCTTCGCGAGCCGATTGGCAAGGGAAGGAAGGGCGATGTCTCGCGCTACGCCTACGCCCTGTATTTGGAGCGCCCCGACTTGCAGCGCTATTTTCCGAGAGTGCCCGGGGGCGACGCACCACGCTATTTCGAATGGCTTTATAGGCACGGGCAACCGGAAATCGGCTTCTCCAGGGAGCTACTGTCGGGTGAGCCGCGGCGCGCGACGATTGTGTCGCGTGCGCGTGGTGCGTTGATTCGTGCCGTGAGGGGCGTTGAGAGACGCCTGCGCTCTCTCTCGCATTCTCATCCGTTTCTGGCTCGCGGTAAGCCCGTCTGGCGGGCGGTAAAGCGTGAACGGGTCATTCCCGGACGACGAACCGGCGGCTTCGCGGCGACCGATGCTGTGATCGACGTGGCAACGGAGCCGACGCCGGGAGTCAATCTCGTCGGCTACCTGAATGCCGAACTCGGTATCGGCGAGGTTGCGCGGAAGCTGATGAGCAGTCTCGACCGCGCCGGCATCGAGTTCTCCACGATCACCTATGGCCGTACGCTAAACCGACAGGAGCATCAAGTCGAGGAGCGCAACCCGCAGCAGGCGCCCTTCGACATGAACGTGATCTGTGTGAACGCCGATCAACTTCCGCTCTTCCGCGAGGATGTCGGCCCGGCGCTCTTCAAACAGCGCTACTCGGTCGGTGTCTGGTTCTGGGAAGTCTCTCGCTTCCCGTCCGTCTTCCACAACGCCTTCGGGCTTGTCGACGAGGTCTGGGTTGCAACGAGCTTCGTGCGGGATGCCCTCGAAGCGGCGACTTCGAAACCCGTACACATCGTCCCGCTCCCGCTCGAGATGCCCGCCGCCGAGCCAATCCCGCGAGAGCAGCTCGAGTTGCCGGACGGCTTCATGTTCCTGTTCAGCTTCGATCTCCTCAGCATCTTCGAGCGAAAGAACCCCCTCGGAATCATCGACGCCTTCACGCGCGCCTTCGCCGATGGCGAAGGGCCGATCCTGGTGCTGAAGTGCATCAACGGCGAGCACGATCTCGAATCGCTTGAACGGCTTCGATTCGCGACGTCAGAGAGGTCGGATATCTACCTGCTCGAGAAGTACCTCGCTCCGGAGAAGAAGAACGCTCTGATGGCGGGCTGCGACTGCTACGTGTCACTCCATCGCAGCGAGGGCCTCGGATTGACGATGGCGGAGGCGATGGCGTACGGAAAGCCCGTGATCGCGACCAACTACTCGGGCAACGTCGACTTCATGCACGAAGGCAACAGTCTTCTGATCCCCTACGAGCTCGTGCCGATCCCGAAGGGCTGCGATCCCTACCCCGCCGGCACGGAATGGGCCGATCCGGATATAGACGCCGCCGCGGTAGCCATGCGCCGCGTATACGGCGACACAACGGCTGCGCGTGAGCTCGGAGAACGGGCGCGTGACGACATCCTGGAACGCTTCTCGGTGGATAGGACGGCGGCCTTCCTCGCGGAGAGATTCGCGTCGCGGAAGCCGGGGCCGGCCAAAGGCGAGGTCGACGAGTCCGCTTGGTCTGAAGACGAGGCGCTCACGACCGCCCGCTGCAGGCTTGCAGAAGGGCCCGGCAGCTACTTCGTCAGCGCGAGGCGCCGTCACCCGGGAGCGCGCACAGCCCGAGCGGTTCTCCGCCGGCTCCTTTGGCCGTATATCGCCGGCCAGCACGAACTCCAGACGATGGTCGTAGAAGCCATTACTCATGTTCAACGTGAAGTCGACGTCGAGGCGCAACTCGCTGCACAGGGACGGGGTCAGATCGAACGTCTGAAGACGGAGCTGACAGCGGCGCCATACGTGTCCGACCCGTGGGCGCTGCGCACCACCGACGAAGCGGGACGGCCGGTCATCGGCTTCCGAGACTCGAGCCCCGATGCGGGAAGTGCTTACCGCGGATTCGAAGACACTTTCCGCGGCGCGGAGGATTTCATCCGGGAGCGCCAACGGCCTTACCTCGATTTGCTCGGCGAGCGCTCGCCCGTACTCGACCTCGGTTGTGGTCGGGGCGAGTTCCTAGAGCTTCTGGCGGAGGTCGGTATCGAGGCTCGGGGCATCGACACCGACTCCGGGATGATCGCGCGCTGCCGCGAGAAGGGACTGGCTGTCGAGCAGGCCGAAGCGGTCTCCTATCTCGAGGCTCAGCCGGACGGTTCACTCGGGGTGGTTTTCTCTGCTCAAGTGATCGAGCACTTATCCTACGAGGAGCTCGTTAGCTACTTCCAGCTGGCAGAGCGGAAGCTTGCACGCGGCGGGCTGTTTATAGCCGAGACGGTGAACCCGCACTCCATCCAGGCATTCAAGGCGTTTTGGGTTGACCCCACGCACCGCGCTCCGATCTTCCCCGAGGTCGCGGTCACTCTCGCTCGTCTGTACGGGTTCGAGTCAGCGTACGTGTTCTTCCCGCTCGGGACGGGAGAGCTAGAGATCGACCGGCGTACCCAAGGCGAGTACGCTGTCGTCGCGAGGCGCGCGACGTAGCCTGGGAGTTCTGTCGATACGCAGCCATCATCATGGGAGCGAGGCGCGGCAAGAAAGCAATGTGGTTGATCGTCGAGTCGGACCCACTCTTCCACCGGCGCTTCGAGCCGTGGGCTCGCTACTCGACGCGTTTCGAGTAGTCATAAGGGGTATGGCGTAGCGCATCTGAGCTGCTCCACGGCTGTTACGCTGATCCGCATGTCACCCTCGGCTTCCAAGCGCGAGCCCATCGACACCGCAGGCGGCGATCTTCGCCGCGAGGACATCGAAGCTGTCTTCCGCGAGTTTCTAGGACGGGCCGTGGCCCCGGGAGAGGTCGCCCAGTTGATGCGAGGCGGATCGCTGCGGGCCTTCCTCGATGGCGTGCTCGCCTCCGAGGAGTACGCAGAGCGGATGACCAGTCGCAAGATGAGCGAGCAAGCACGCGCCGGTAGGCCGTTCCTGAACTGCTGGATTGAGGGCTGGGAAAGTTTCGCCCGTCCTCCCGGTGATGTCTCGCCTGACGGTGTGGTGATCGTCGGCGAGTCCGGTCATCTGTTCATTCACGGTGGTGCTAACGCCAATCTGGCGATGTACCGCGGCGAGGTGGAGATGGCTGCGGACTGGCTGGACGAATGGCAAACGCTCATGACGAAGCGACTAGATCACGCGCAGCGCGCCGGCTGCCGTCTCGCAAATCTGGTCGTGCCCGAGAAGCTTGCCGCGTACGCTGACTACTATCCGCACGATCTGACCGCTTGCGGCCCGAGACCCGTGTTGCGCCTGCTCGAGGAGGGCTCGCTGCCCCTTATCTATCCGATCGAGGCGCTGCGCGACGCTCGAAACGGTGGTAGCACCTACCTGCGCACCGACAGCCATCTGACCCCTCGCGGGAACCTGATCCTGGCCGAGGCCACGGTGAAGGAGCTGGGTGTTTCGCCGGCTTTCCTCCCGGAAGTGGACGACACCGCGGCTCCGCATCTGGGCGCCGGCGACCTGGGCCTTCACTTCGATCCGCCGCTTCTAGAGGTTTTGCGGCCGATGGCGGGTGCCTCCCGGGCTACCGTCGTCTCAGACAACCGGGCGGAGGTCGCTAGCGTCGGGGGCCACATCGGGTCGATGCGCGTATTCCGTCGTGAGGACGCGCCGGACGAGCGGACCGTTGTGGTCTTTGGTGACTCCTACGGCTTCGGCGATAGCGCCTACCAGGGATTGTCGTGGTGGCTGGCCCAGATCTTTCGAGAGGTGCACTTCGTCTGGGTGCCGTTCGGATGGGATCCGGAATACCTGGATAGCGTCAACGCAGAGCTGGTTGTGTGTCAGACGGCAGAGCGCTTCATGGCCCGAGTACCAAGGCTCAAGGTAAACGTCAGATCTCTGGCCAGGGAGACGATCGCGCGGCACCGGGCGGTATCCGAAGAACGCATCTTCGGAGACCGCTCGATCCGCGCTCGAGCTCGGGACGTACTGGGCGGCTGGCGTCACTGAGGAAGTGCCTGGGTGCGCGTAGCGGCATCCCCTCGAGTGCTGTCGGAACGGCCTCCGTGCGAGAGATGAGCCTGACCTCATGCGCGGATCCAAGAGCGAGAGGAAAACAGCCGTAAAGCGCCATTCGCGCTGCTGCCCCCGGTACGTGCACTTGCTGGTCGAGATGCGAGCCCAGCCGGCCTGCTAGCGGCGACTCATCACTTGGAGCTTCGCGCTGGGGTTGTGTACCAGTCCACGTATCGGCCGCACGCTTTGCGCATTGGCACGACTCGCTCGGTTCCGACGGGCGTGGCGATGATGGACATCATGTAGGCGCCGGCCTCCGCCGGTGTAAGACGTGTGAACCATCCATTGGCAGCGTGGATCTTGATGGTCATCGATCCCGACGGCGGGATTACGACACGCCCGATTGGCCATCTCGGTCCAGGTCGGTCGAGGTTGGCCGGCAGCCGTCGCAGCACTCCGCCTGGTCCGCTCACCGTGACGGAGCGAGAGCTCACGTACGGCGTTTCCAGATCCCACGCCCCTGGACTGAGTGATAGGTGAACGGTGATCGTCTCTCCCGGCGGGACGATGCCACTGACGGGAATGACGACCGAAGGCCTGCGCACCGCGGCCTTCCCTCCGTTGCGGACGAGCGCGCGCCCGGTCGGGGTTCGGCAATCGAGCGTCGCTCCCGATTCTCCCCCCTCGTTCAGGATCTGGCGAGGCGCGACCACGCCTGTACGGCGCCACAGCTCGAAGTCCGGGGTCGTGCGAACGAGATGAAGCTGCGCTGGAAGCTCGCTCTGCGCCGCATCGCGGGTGGTGATGACCCAGTCGGCGGCGTTGATCACCGAAACGTCCACCGAGTCGATATCGAAGGCCTGGCCATATGACCATGCCTTCTGGGGCCGGATGTCCAGCATCTGGCCCCCGATCCACGGCGCCTTCACCGGCACGCCGGCGAGCTCCCAGACGATGAAGTCGTCATTGCCGAGGAAGAGCGTCCGCTCACCGTGCAGCTCTGGGCGCAGCGCACGCAATTCGACGAGGTGACTGGTCGATCCGACAGGGCTGTATCGCAGCGCCCGCGCGGAAGAGTCGGAGACGCGAGCCAAGAGGACGAGGGCCAGGATCGGAGCGATCAGCAACCACTCGACCGGCATGCGCTGCGAGCGCTCGGCTAATGGCAACGCGGCCAAGAGAAGAAGCAGCGGAGACAGGATGACAAGAGCCTTGGCGGCGACGTACGGCGATTGAGTGTGGGCGGAAAAGACCCA
>PMZQ01000077.1:6250-13800 GCA_003170155.1 Actinomycetota bacterium
GAAAGGTGGGCTTGCCCCGAAGCGGAAGTCACGGTTGTTCCAAACTCCAAAGGCCTCCCACTTGGACAGCGGGACCGCCAGGTTGCCCAGGCTATCTTTCGCGATCTTGAACTGGAGGAAATCCCTTATCCTCGGGAGCTGTTGCACGAGGACCACGAACAGGACTACGACCGCGACTGCCACCCCGAGTAGCTGGCGACGGAGTTCCGCCCCAACGGCGCGGACGCCGTCGCGATAGATGCGGATTGTCGTCCGCACTACGAGCCAGATGCCTAGGAAAGCGACGGGCCATGGCAACCCAGCGGCAGAGTAAACGGACGCCATGCCGGCAACGAGCAGTGCCAGGGGAGCCCACCGCCACCGCCCCGCGGCCGGCACGGGATGCTCGAGCCAGAGCGCGACGGCCAGGACGAGCTGGGCCTGCAGCACTTCTTTGAACGCCCCCTCGCCGTAATAGGCCGCCACCAAGTACGGCATGCCCACTACGGTCGCCACCAGAAGCTGTCCCCACCAACGAGAACGGCGCAAGGCGTAGAGCGCCGTCCAGGCGGTGAGAATCGGAAGCGCGAACGAGAACCCAGCAAATGCCAGGTCGACACGGATGCTCAGGCCCGAACTGATGGCGGCGGCGACAGCGTGTGGCCCCAGGGGATAGGAGCCGGGCAGCGGCATGATTTGCGCCACGGCCTGGGACATGTAGGCCTCGACCCACGCCATATGTGAGGCCATGTCGTTGTCAAATGCAACTCCGAGCGTACCCGCGCGGCCGGCGACGATGAAGGGAATGAGTGCGAGCAGAGCGACCGGGGCGACCATTACGAGCCCGAGCAGCGGCGGCCGGTGTTCGCGCACGCGCAGACACCAGACCAGGCTCGCCACCGTGAGAACCGCGATGATCACGGCGGTCGTCGTCGCGCGTCCGGGCACGTAACGCGCCGGCATTGCCAATAGCATCAAGATCGCAACGCCCACCGGTGGGGCCATCCAGCTCCAGCGCGGCGCACCGCAGATTCGCAGGGCGGCCTGGCCGAGCGACAGAGATGCGATGCAGGTGATAAGCGCGCTGAGAAGGATCAGGATCATTCGAAACTAGGTGGATCTTAATGGCAGAGACTGGCGCGAACCGGCGTCAACTCGTCTCGGTGAGCCACCTCGGACAGTGCAGGGACTCTGTTATCTGGCGGGTGGTATCGGGATGGTCGCATTACGGCAGAAGTAGCGTCAAGCGCGCTCGCAGTGCGGAGACGCCACCATGCTGAGCCAGACCGGCTTCGGCGGCGGCCGGATCAGGTGGGTTTCGGGATTGCAGGCGTCATCGAAACTAGTTGTGGGGGAGCACGACGGTCGACTGGAGTTGGCTCGGTTTCGTTGACACCGTGAGGCTTTCGAGCTACGTGGCTCGGAAGAGGAGTGGGTGTGAAGCCAAGGACGAGACTGCCGTACGCGCCGGAGTCCCGGCAGGAGGCGTCTCGACCACCTCGGAGCGGGGCGCGGATGCCGAAGCATATAGACCGGCGAAGAGAGCCTTCTCTTGTGGCGAGACACATCGACTCCGGCAATCTCGAGCCGGCGGTATCGCTGTCGAGAGGGGAGAACAGACCCGGTTTCGCCTAGGTGGTGCCCCTACCGCTCAGAACTGCGCCGAGCGTCATTGCCAGGATGCGCAGGTCGCGGAAGATCGACATGTTCTCGATGTACTCGCGCTCGAGCGCCAGGCGCTCGTGAAAGGTGAGCGAGCCGCGGCCGTTGACCTGCATGGGGCCGGTCATGCCGGGCTTGACCGAGAGCCTGAACAGGTGCTCGGGCTTGTAGCGCTCGACCAGATCGAACTGCTCCGGGCGGGGCCCGACCAGGCTCATGTCGCCCTTGAGCAAGTTGAGCAGTTGGGGTGTCTCGTCGAGACTCGAGCGCCGCAGGAAGTGGCCGACGCGGGTGACGCGGGGGTCGTTTTTGAGCTTGAACATCGGCTCCACGAGCTTGTCGAAGGGAACCAGGCCTTCGAGTTGTTGCTCGGCATCCTTGACCATGGTGCGGAACTTGAGTATCCGGAACGGCCGCTGCCCGAGGCCGGCACGTGTTTGCGAGTAGATCACCGGGCCGCGGCTGTCGAGCTTGATAGCGAGTGCGATCAGCAAGAACAGGGGAACGAGCAGAATGAGCGCGACCAAGCCGAGGACGATGTCGAGGATGCGCTTGAGGAAGAGCGTCGAGCGCGGGATGGCCCAGGTGCGGTACTCGAGCACGGTGAGGTCGGCAATACGGCTGAGTTGAATGGCGGTTCCGAAGAGGTTTCTGGTCAGCGGAATGACGCTGAGCCTGACGTGGTGCTCCTGCCCCAGAGCTATCAACTGTGCGATGTCGCTTCCATCGGTCGCGGCCGAAGCGACGACGATCCGGTCGACGGTATTCCACCAACCATTTCCACGGCGCATCGCCTCGATGTCCATCTCCGCGATCACATTCACGATCTCCAGATGCACCTCGGGAAACAACTCGACCTTGCGGAGAAAGGCCTCGGCCTCCGGGCCGGAACCAACGAGCACCGTTCTCTCCGGCGGGGTGATGCTTCTCCAGAGCCGGCGCGTGGTGCCTCTGAGCACGATCGCGGAAACGAACGTTACGAGCGTCAGATGCGCGGCACTCGTCGCGGCCAGCGACCCCGGTACGGGGAGGCGGAAGAAGAGCATCACACCGAGCGATCCTGCCGCCGCCCATCCCGCCAGTAGCGGCGCCTCGTCGATCGTCAGGTGACGGAGTGCGCGTTGATCGCGGTCGTAGAGGCCCAGGAGCTTGGCAAGAACCACCCATACCGGTGCGAGCGCGATCGTCCAGAAAAACGCGTTGACATTGCTACCGATGAGGAAGCCGAGCGAAAGTGCACCGAACAACACCGCGAGGATGTCGCCTGCTGCGAGCATCCGCCGCAGTAACGCCTCACGCCACTCGTTGGTCGTGAGCACGACATCAGTGCCTGCAACGCTATGCGCCCGGAGATCAGATACGAGCCCGGTTGTTTCCTTTTGTGCCAATCACTCTCGCAGTTCGAGTTCGTCTTCGATCCCCCTGTTCGCGGGGGTCCTCGAGCCTCACTTGATCCAAGATACCCGGAGATCTGGAGGCTAACACACGCGTTTTCCGCTGTCGACATTCGGCACCAAATTCTCATCGAGCATTTCCGCCGATCCCTTGCGTGACGGCATGAGAGAGAATGAGTCGAGCTGAGGCTCCCTACCAGCGGCGCGCGGCGCCTCTCAGAACGGCCGGAAGGTGAGCTTGTACGCGCTTTTCTCGTCAGCTGGATCCGGCCGGAAACCAGGTCCTGGGCCGTGGCTACTGGAAGACCGCTGTGGGGCTACTTGGTAAGGGACCCTGGCTTGTAGGCGCCGAAAATCGTTGATTTGGGATTGAGCGAGTAGGCGTGACCGAGGCTCTTCTGCGCTCCGGCGGCGTCTCCCAGCCCGATCTCGATTTTGGCGGCGTCGTACCACAACTGCCAGTTCTGAGGGTCGCGCTTAATCGCGCTCTTGATCGACTTGTGAGCCTCGGTGATCAATCCCTCTTTCTCATACACCAGCGCGAGCTGCAGGTACGGACTGGAGGCCCACGGCTGAAGGTTCTTGGCATCCATCGCGGCGCGGATCGCAGCAGCCGTGTCGCCGCGATTGACCGCGGCCTCGCTGTCCTTGATTCTCAGCTGGGCGAAAAGCGGCACTCCCTGAGCGCAGATGAGAAGCCACACGCCTACCAACGCAGTTACTCCGAGCCCGAATCTCCGTCGCCGGCCCAGGCGTGAGCCGTTCTCGTCGACGACCTTCAGAGAGCTACGCGAGTTCCCCGCGGCACCACTCAGGAGTGCAAGCAGGATCAGCGCGAACATGGTCACGACGGTGAGCTCCCACATCCAGTCGATCCCGGCGGCAACAGAGAAGGCGGCGAAGGAGGCCGTCAGTGCCGCCAGTGTTACTCGTTCTTCGCCCGAGTTGCGGAGCGTTCGCACCACCCCGATACTCGTCCCTCCGATGGTGAGTCCCAGGGTGAGAAGCAGGCCGATGACACCGAGCTCTCCGAGTGACTGGAGATAAAGGGAGTGCGCATCCTTGACGGGGAAGAAGAAGGGCGCGTGCTTCAGCCACCAAGACTCGTACGAGCCCGCTCCGTTCCCGAGTACGGGGTGGCTCTCCCACTGATCGATAGACGACGCCCAGAACTGCCAGCGACCGCTGCCGCGACCGCTCAAAAGATGTGAGCGGACGTAGTCGGTAGACGAGATCGGCTCAGGCGAGCGCTTGAACTCCTGAAACTGTGCGATCGGGTGGCTCGCAACGATTCCCGCGAACGCCACCACGACCAGCGAGATGACTAAACCGCGGCCCAGCCACGGATTCGGCTGGATGTTGAGCCGAGAAGTGAATACCCGGCTGACGGCGTAACCCGCTACCGCGAGCGCGCAAGCGAGGACGACGAGAATCGCGGCGCTTCTTCCCTGTCGCTCGACCAGGCTCGTTCCGAATGGGCCGTTCACCAGCTCGTTTCGCGAGACTAGGACGGCGATGGCGGCAACAGAGCCCAGGCCAGCCCAGAGGAGCGCCAGTCCTGCGCTCCAACGCTTGTCTGTGAGCGCAACGAACGCGATGATCCCGATCAGCGCCGCGCCGACACCGCCGCGAGACGAGGCCAGGTACATGACAGACACGATCGCCGGGATGAGGGCGATCGCGAGTCCTCTGACCACAGCGTTGCGATTCGAAACGACGGTATGAAGGAGCAAAGGAATGCCAAGCGCGACGAAAATCGCCAGTCCATTCCAGTAACCGAGTGGGAAACTGAGGCGGTTGGGGACGCCCAGGATGGCGAGCCCCTGGTCGGGGAAAGTGCCGGGGAAGAACCTGCTGATGAGGGCAACCAGCGCGATCAGGGCCACTGCTATCTCGAGTCCGGCGCACCACCATTTGATCGTGTGTCGCTTCGCCGCCAGCACTACGAGCACGAAGACGCCGAGAAACAGCGACACGCGGTTGAACTCGTTGAAGGCGTTCTCGGCGCTGGGCGCCCAGAAGACCGAGGCGAAGGTCCAGGCGGCAAGCGCGGCCAGAACTCCCGCGACTGCCAGAGATGCCCTGGGGAGGTTCTTCGCAGTCAGCAGCCCGAGCACGATTCCGACGATCACGGTCCACCAGATAGCAATGGCAAGCGTGTTCCGGCTCGGTAGAAAGTAACTTCCGTTGTCGTAGGCAATTCCGAACGTGGCCGCCGCTACGACGAGTGTCGTCAGAAGAGCCTGTGCCGAAATCCCGAAGCGCGGGATCGCGATGCGAATCCGGTTTAGGGAAAACATGCGCTGGTACACTAGCCGTCGAGAGACGAGGAATCGCAAGGAAAGGCGAATCGTGGCTGTACACGCTCGTTTTCTAGCCGTCTGTTGCGTAGCGTCGTTGGTATTGATCGTTCCTGCGACTGCCGGAGCGACCGTATCGTCGAGTCTGGGCAACGGTTCGAGCGTCGATCAGTACACCCAGAAGATCTCCAACGGAGGCGGTAAGGCTAAGAAGACCTATCTCGACCGGAAGTCCGCGAACACTCTCAGCCTCCTCGCTCAATCAGAGCAGAGGGTACTGAAAGATGCAATCACCTCCCCCGGGGGAGGTGCTTCGGCGAGTCTCGACGTGGCCAAGACTCCGGCGTCCGGTACGCTGGTCGGGTCGCTGCTGGGAACGATCGGTTCTCCGGGCGCGGGAAGCGGCAATCGCCTGATCGTCTTACTGGTCGCGATCGTGTCTATCACGGCTGTGCTCGGTATCACGGCCGCTCGCAAGCAGCGCGCTCTGCACCAGATCCGGCACTGATCACTTCCGATGGCGCGGCACGGCGGCGGCGCCCGGTCGGCTTGCGCATCCTGCTTCGTTGCCTACCCGCGACGTAGCCCTGGAGCAAGCAGGGGTCGTTATCTCAGGGCGTGGTGGGAAGAGCTGCCGGTGCTGGGCGTTCTGTTGCTAGCGACAGAACCGTTCAGCGCTTCCGATGTCCGGAGATCTGGATAGGCGTGGCTTCGCGAAGCATCCGGCGACCGTTATACCGTCGTCTCTTCTCGAAGATGAGGCGCGCCGTCCGTGCTCGCGGCCGGCGACTGGAGTACCGGTGCGGCGACTACTTCTTCTTCGACGGCGTGTTCTGATAACAGCCGGATCCGAACGCGCATCCCTTCCAGAGTTTCTTGGGAGCGACGAGCGAGAAAGAGACCGAGACGTCGCTGCCGTCGGCGAGCCGGGCGCGCAGATAGACAGTCTTCGTCTTCGCCGGCGGCTTGCGAACCCGGGCTTGGAAGATCCCGTAACGGTTCGCGTTCAGTGTCGTGACCAGCTTCCAGGCGCTTCCGGATTTACGTTGGATTTGGACCCTGCCTGCCTTGCTGCCTGGCGTACGGCCCCAGATTGTGATGCTCGTCTTCGACAGGGGGAAAGCGACGAAGGGGAAGCGGAAGGCGGTCAGTGCCGCCTTGGCCTTATCCAGCGTGACGTCCGCCGGCTTGCTCTTGCTGATCGTGTACAGACCCGACTGATAGTAGGAGCCGGGCTTGAACGGCTGGTCGCGAACCAGGAACCAGGTAAAGAAGCTCACTCCGGTGCTCCATGCCCTATAGAGAGCTTCCGAGACCCAGCGCGACTCGAGCTGAGGAGAAACACCCTTCGGATCGGGCGGGTTCGAGTCCCAGCTGAATTCGGTCACCCAGAGGCGGGCCGAGCTGGCCGCGACGTGGTTGGCGCGAATCGCCGTGTTGAGAACGGCGAGCATGTCGCTCATGTTGCCGAGCGGAACGTCGCCGTGGGAGTACGCCTTCGTGGTGGGGCCACCCTCGGTGTAGGGGTGCTGCGACCAGACGTCGAACTGCACGCGCGTCTTACAGGCGGACTTGTATGTCCAGACGTGAGTGACCTTCTTTTTCGAGACTTTTTTAACCAGTTTTTCCGATACGCACAGCACCTTCTCCATGAAGGTCAATGGCCTGGTGCGAGTGCTGGCCGGACCTCCGAACGGTGAGGTCTCGCCGGCGATGACCACATTGCCGGAGGCGGCGTTGTGGATGGCTGCAGCCCCGGCGTTGACCAGCGCCCGGTAGGTCAGATAGCCGACGACCTTCTTGCCTGTCATCTGTGGGGATAGGTATCTACTCAGGTTCGGCTCGTTCCAGATCGCCCAGTAACGCACCCGCGGGAGGCTTTCGAAACTTCCGCTGTAACGCGTCGCCGCAGCGGTCGCGAATTTCGCGAACTGAGCTGCATTCGGCTTGTACCCGCCTGCAGTCGCCGGACGTGTCGAGGCGGTTCCCTCCGCCCAGACCGGTGCTGAAAGCAGTGCCAGAATCGGTTGAAGCCCGGCTGTCGTTGCCTCCCCGACGAGCGTATCGAGATACGCCCAGTTGTAGAGCGGGTCGGCCGGATCGGTGGGATGGAAGGCCGTCGGCATCGTCTTTCCGGTAGGAGCGATGGCCGACCAGACAGCGTTGATGCGAACGAACTTCGCGCCGGCTGCTCGCATGCGCTCGAACTGGATCG
>PMZQ01000017.1 GCA_003170155.1 Actinomycetota bacterium
CGAGATCATCGGTATCCATCCCCAGATCACCAAGACGGTCATCACGGGCCTCGAGATGTTCAATAAGACGCTCGACTACGCCCAGGCCGGCGATAACGCCGGTGCGCTTCTGCGCGGCGTCAAGCGCGAAGACGTGGAGCGTGGTCAGGTGCTCGCGAAGCCGGGCTCGATCACCCCGCATACGCACTTCAAGGCCCAGGTCTACGTCCTCTCGCGCGACGAGGGTGGCCGCCACACGCCGTTCTTCAACGGCTACCGGCCGCAGTTCTACTTCCGCACCACGGACGTAACCGGTTCGATCACGTTGCCAGAGGGCCAAGAGATGGTCATGCCGGGCGACAACACCGTCATGGAGATCGAGCTGATCCAGCCGATTGCCATGACCACCGGCCTGCGCTTCGCCATCCGCGAGGGTGGACGCACCGTGGGCGCAGGCGCCGTCACGGAGATCATCAAGTAGGTCTTCTAGGAGACCAGGGAAGGACGCGCCGGTGCCACAGCACAAAATCCGTATCCGCCTAAAAGGCTACGACTACCAGCAGCTCGACCGCTCTGCTTCGCAGATCGTCGAGACGGCTCAACGCACCGGCGCGACCATCACCGGTCCTGTACCTCTACCCACGGAACGCAACGTCTACTGCGTCATCCGAAGTCCCTTCAAGGACAAGGACTCGCGCGAGCATTTCGAGGTGCGGACACACAAGCGCCTGATCGATATCCACTCACCGACCCCGAAGACGGTCGACTCGCTGATGCGACTTGACTTGCCCGCGGGCATCGACATCGAGATAAAGCTTTAGGGACCGGAGAAAACGAACGTGAAAGGGATAGTCGGCAAGAAGCTCGGGATGACCCAGCTCTTCGATCCGGAGAGCGGAGTCGTCACGTCCGTGACCGTGATCCAGGCCGGTCCCTGCCCCGTTGTGCAGGTGAAGACGCCCGGCACGGACGGTTACGAGGCCGTTCAGCTCGCCTTCGAGCCGGTCGCCGATCGCAAGCTCAGCAAGGGCGAGCTCGGCCACCTCCGCGGGGCGGGTGCCTCCGCACACCGGCACCTGGTCGAGTTCCGCGGCCCCAGCGAGCTCTCCACCGGCGACACCGTCACGGTCGAGATCTTCCAACCCGGCGACAAGATCAAGGTCGCAGGGATCGGCATCGGCAAGGGCTTCCAGGGCACGATCAAGCGCCACAACTTCGCCAGCGGCCCTAAGTCGCACGGCTCGCACAACATCCGCAAGCCTGGCTCGATCGGCGCCTCGGCTTATCCCTCGCGCGTGTTCAAAGGAATGAAGATGCCCGGTCGCATGGGCGGCAAACGCGCCACCCAGGTCGGGCTGACGGTGCACGGGATCGATCCCGTGCAGAACGTGATCATGGTCAGGGGCGCAGTTCCCGGCCCGAAGAACGGCATCGTCGAGATCCGCGAGGAGACGAGATGAGCCCCGAGAAAGCGCTCACGGCTCCGCTGCTCGTCCCTGGTAAGGCCTCGGGCGAGGTCTCGCTGAGCTCGGCAGTGTTTGCCGCCGAAACCAAGCCGCATCTGCTCCACCAGACGGTGCGAGCCGAGCTGGCGGCTGCGCGCCAGGGTACGCGCGGATCCAAGAGTCGCGGAATGGTTGCCGGCGGTAGCGCCAAGCCCTGGCGGCAGAAGGGCACCGGTCGAGCACGGGCCGGCACAACCAGGGCACCTCACTGGACGGGCGGCGGCGTCGCTTTCGCGCCGGTCATGCGCTCTTTCGAGTTCAAGGTCAACCGCAAGGAACGCCGGGCCGCACTCGCGGGTGCTCTCTCGGCCCACGCGCGACGCGGTTCGCTGGCGGTCGTCGACGCTACGGCGCTGACGGAGCCGTCGACGAAGAGCGCGCTGGCACTGCTCGCCGGCTGGGAACACAAGCTGCCGCTCCTGATCGTCGCCCAGCCCGAGGAGGAGGCGCTCGTGAAGAGCTTCCGCAACCTCCCGCGCACGCTGGTGATTCCGCCCGCCGAGATCGAGGTCGCAGCGCTCGTCTGGGCTCGCTCGCTGCTCGTCAGCGAGGCTTCGCTCCCGCTCGTTCAAACGAAGGCCGAAACGGCTTCGCGCAAGGAGGGGTCGAAGTGAAGCTGCACCCGACCCAGATTCTGATCGCGCCGGTGGTCTCGGAGAAGAGCTACCACATGATCAACGAGCGTAAGTACTGCTTCCGCATTCACCCGGACGCCCACAAGACGCAGGTGCGTCAAGCCGTGGAGGCGCAGTTCGAGGTCGAAGTCGAGTCGGTCAACATAGTCGCGATGCCATCCAAGCCGAAGAGGCGCGGTGTTAGCCGCGGCCGGAGACCGGGCTGGAAGAAGGCCATCGTGAAGCTGCGCGAAGGTCATTCGATCGAGATCTTCCAGGGCGCCAAGGTCTAGGAGAGGGAATCGAGCGAGATGCCAGTACGCAGATACAAGCCGACCAGCCCAGGGCGCCGCTTCATGTCGGTCACGACCTTCGACGACGTCACTAAGACGACGCCCGAGAAGAGCCTGCTCGAGCCGGTGAAGAGGAAGGGCGGTCGTAATGCCAACGGGCGTATCACAACCCGGCACCAGGGCGGCGGTCACAAGCGCCGCTACCGCAGCATCGACTTCAAGCGCCTCAAGGACGGCGTCCCTGCCAAGGTGGCCGCGATCGAGTACGACCCCAATCGCTCGGCTCGAATCGCGCTCCTGCACTACGCCGACGGTGCCAAGGCCTACATCCTCGCCCCGGCCGGGCTGACCGTGGGTGCACGGGTCGAATCGGGCCCGAGCGCGGACATCAAGCCCGGGAACGCGCTGCCGATCGCCAACATCCCCACCGGCACGATGCTCCACAACATCGAGCTGAAGCCGGGCAAGGGTGGCCAGATCGCTCGCAGCGCCGGTTCGAGCGTGCAGCTTGTTGCCAAGGACGAACCCTACGGCGTGCTGCGTCTCCCCTCGGGCGAGATGCGCCGCGTACCGCTCACCTGCCGAGCCACGATCGGCCAGGTCGGGAACGTCGACCACTCGAACATCACCGGCGGTAAGGCAGGACGCAGTCGTTGGCGCGGAATCCGCCCGACGGTGCGCGGCTCGGCTATGAACCCGGTCGACCACCCGCACGGTGGTGGCGAGGGCAAGTCGAAGGGTGGGCGCCATCCGGTGACCCCCTGGGGCGTGCCGACGCTCGGCAAGCGCACGCGCCGCAAGCACAAGGAATCCAACAAACTGATCGTTCGCCCGCGCAGGCGCGGTAAGGAAAGAAGCCGTTAGCGCCCGGGCGCCAGGCTACGAGATCAAGGCAGAGAGAGGGATCTGAAGCGTGAGTAGATCGTCAAAGAAGGGACCGTTCGTGGAAGAGCGCCTGCTACAGCGGGTCAACACTCTGAACGCTTCCGGCGCCAAGCAGGTGATCAAGACCTGGTCGCGCACCTCGACCATCTTCCCGGAGATGGTCGGGCACACGATCGCCGTCTACGACGGGCGCAAGCACGTGCCGGTGTTCATCGACGAGGCCATGGTTGGGCACAAGCTGGGCGAGTTCGCACTCACCCGCACCTTCCGCGGTCACGCCGGCGACCGGCAGGCGAAGGTCAAGAGGCACTGAGACAACTGAGATGGCAGAGACGCAAGCAACCAAGACATCCGAAGTGCGGGCTCAGGCGAAGTGGGTTCGCTGCTCGGCGCGCAAGGCCCGACTCGTGCTGGACACGGTCCGCGGCCGCACCGTGCCCGAAGCGCGAACGGTGCTCGCCTTCTCGACCCGCGACGTGGCGCGCGAGATCGACAAGGTGCTGCGCTCGGCTGTCGCCAATGCCGAGGCCAACCACGGCTTCTACGGCGATGACATGTACATCTCCGCCTGCTACGCCGACGAGGGACCGGGTCTGAAGCGCTGGAAGCCGCGGGCACGCGGTCGCGCTGATCGGATCGTCAAGGGAACCTGTCACATCACCATCAAGCTGACCTCGCTTGGAGCGCGATCTCCAGGCAAGTCGGACAAGCCCGTCGCTCCTTCAAGCGAGCGCGCCAAGCCGACGCCGAGCAGTCCCCCGGCCCCGGAAGCTCAGGCGGCGGCGGAGATCGCCCCGGTCGAGACGAAGCCGGCCAAGACCGCAAGCGAGGCGAAACCGACGGCGCAGGGAGAGGCCGCGGCCAAGCCACGCGCCAAGAAAACCAAACAGGGTAAAGCCGAGCCGAAAGCGGCAACCAGGCCCGCGCCCGAGAGCGAAAAGGTAGAGGAGTAGGTATGGGCCACAAGGTTCACCCTGGCGGTCTCCGCGTCGGCGTCATCCATGACTGGAAGTCGAACTGGTTCGCCGGCCCGAAGGAATTCGCCAGCTGGCTGATCGAGGACGTACATATCCGCGATCACATCTACGGCAAGCTTGCGCACGCCGGGCTCTCGGACATCCTCATTCGTAAGGACAAGCAGCGCGTGACCATCGACATCTACACGGCTCGCCCCGGAATCGTAATCGGCAAGTCGGGTGTCGAGGTGGATGCGCTCCGCCGGGAGCTGCACGCGATCACGCACAAGAACGTTCACATCAACATCAACGAGATCAAGCGGCCCGAACTTGACGCCAAGCTGGTCGCGCAGTCGGTTGCAGAACAGCTCCAGAACCGGGTCAGCTTCCGTCGCGCGATGAAGCGCGCGCTGGCCTCGGCGATCCGCTCGGGCGCTCAAGGGATAAAGATCGCATGCGCGGGCCGCCTGGGTGGAACTGAGATGAGCCGCTCGGAGAGCTACTCCGAGGGCCGCGTCCCGCTGCACACGATCCGAGCCGATATCGACTACGGCTTCACCGAGGCGCGCACCACTTTCGGCCGCATTGGCGTCAAGGTCTGGATCAACAAGGGCGAGATCATGCCCGAGGGCTTCGAGAGCCTTCAGGGCGGTCGCGAGTCGAGGTTGGGTGAGCAGGATCAAGCCCGCCGGCGAGGCTCGGGCGGCGGAGGGCTTGCGGCTGCGCGCGAAGGTGGCCGCGGTCGCAGTGTCGACCGGGAAGGACTGGGTCCAGTTCGCCAACGGCGCCGTTCCGGCTCCCGCGGTCCGGGCCAGCGTCCGCCACGGCCGCGCCCGGAGCAGCAGCCTGCCGAGGGACAGGTTGCCGCAGCGGAGAGCGCCGAGGTCGCAAC
>PMZQ01000079.1:0-1186 GCA_003170155.1 Actinomycetota bacterium
CGCTTCTCCAGTTCGGCGAGGATCATTTCGAGCGCAGCCACCGTTGCCGTACGGGTGGGATCGCTACCGGAGTTCTCGGGCCGACCGTCGTGCAGATCGACGATAGCTCCAGGTTCGAGGCGCTCGGCTACGTAGGCGGCCGTCTGGAGCGCCGACCAGCGATAGTCCTCGGGGGCGATCGTGCAGCCGACCTCGATCAGCTCGGTTCCCGCCAGTGCCCGGCGCACGTGTCCGTTGGCCTCGAAGTAGGGCGGTCGCCAGAAGCGGGCGACGGTTCCGGTGGCCCGCTCGATCGCCGTCTGCGTCCGGAACATCTCGTCTCTGACTTCGCCGGGAGAGAGATCGGGAAGGTGCGGGTGCGACCAGCTGTGCAGGCCGAGCTGATGGCCCTCGGCGATCGCGCGCCGCAAAGTGCTTGCACATCCGGCGATGTTCGCGCCCAGAACGAAGAAGGTCGCTCGAGCCCCGTGCTCGGCGAGGAGATCGAGTATCTCTACCGTCCAGGCTGACGGACCGTCGTCGAAGGTGAGCGCGAGCACGGACTTCTCGGCACTCCGCTGGGAACTCATGCCGGTGAGCATAGGCGCGCTCGACGGGTGCTGCGTACCGTTTGGCCGACGTCTGCGGCGCTGAACTCCGGTCGGTTTTCTAGTCCACGCTCGAGAGATCGACGTGGCAGTAACCGCCCGGGTGCTTGTCCAGATAGCCCTGGTGATAATCGTCGGCCGGCCAGAACTCGCCTGCGGGCACGATCTCGGTTGCGATCGGGCGTGAGTAGCGACCCGACCGTGCGAGCTCGTCCCGGGCCTTCTCGGCGGCGACCTGTTGCTCCTGGGAGTGCGTGAAGATCGCCGAGCGGTACTGCGTCCCGACGTCGTTCCCCTGGCGGTCTCGCTGTGTCGGGTCGTGGATCTTCCAGAAGTGGTAGAGCAGGCGCTCGTAGGAGACGGCTCGAGGGTCGTACTCGACCTTTACCGACTCGGCGTGGCCGGTGAGACCGGTGCAGACATTCTCGTAGCTCGGGTTTTCGAAACCGCCGCCGCTGTAGCCGGCGGTCGTGGCCGCGACTCCCTTGACGCGCTTGAAATACGCCTCGACGCCCCAGAAGCAGCCGGCCGCGAAAATCGCAGTCTCAGTCGGCATTCCTGGGCTCTCCTTCGAGCAAGGAGAGGAACTCCCCGTAGCC
>PMZQ01000079.1:1195-17255 GCA_003170155.1 Actinomycetota bacterium
AGCTCCGCACCTCCGTGCGCTTCATGCCGTATGAAGAATCACCACGCTCGACGATCTCATCCCCGTCGATCGGCCGCACGAAGCTGGGCCAGCCGCTGCCCGAGTCGAACTTGTCGGTCGAGCTGAAGAGCGGTTTGCCCGAGACGATGTCCACGTAGATGCCGGGCTCGTGGTTGTCCCAGTACTCGTTCTGAAACGGCTGTTCCGTCCCGCTCTCGCAAACGACCTGGTACTGGAGCGGTGTCAGACGCTCCTCGAGTTCCTTCTTCTCCGGCCGATCGACCATGTCTGCCTCTCGTTCCGCTTTTTGCGAGTCGCTACGTTCTTTCCCCATAGAAGTTCAAACGGTACAAGGGCTAAAGGTGTTCCCTCGACCTTTCGTTCGTCCGCATCCGTTGCGACGACCGGCGATCGTGCCGCTTCGTGCCTTTGCATTCGACATAACCGTTCGCTACCGGCAGCGGAAGCTTCGGCTAGCGCTTGACGGTCGAACTCCTCCGCGCCTACTGTGAGCGAACTTCCCCCGAGACCTCACACATCGCTCGGGAGCCAGAGATGAAAAAGCTGTCTCGCCTTTCTGCGTACCACCTTCCCGCAGTGGTCGGCGCCGTCTTGCTCGGTGTAGTCACGTCCGGAGTTCCGGCAAGTGCCGGCACCTCGTCACCCGCAGGCGACGGCAGACAACCTCTATTCGCACCGGGAACTGCGGCCTCTGCCTCTCTGTCGAATCTGGCGCTAATGAAAAGCGGCAAGCTTTCGCCTCGCCTGCAGCAGTTCTCGCAGCCTTCGGTTCTGACGGCCTCGGCGAGAACACAGGCGGCGGCCATAGGCCTGCCTTCGTCCGGGGCCGGGAAGCCTCCTCCGCGCAGCCGGCAGGAAGCAGCTGCTCGTGTACGTGCGGGTTTCCGGATCGGTCGCGAGTGCGAGCACGGCGATCAAAAACAAAGGCGCGACGATCGTCGATGCCTCCAAGCGCTACGGAGTGGTTCTCGGTAGTCCACGCACGGCGATCCTCACGATCGTCGACAACGACAAACCCGGCAGGATCGCCTCCGCCAGCCTGTCCAAGAAGAGCTTCACACGTTCCCAGGCCGGCAAGGTCGAACTTGTTGTTCGCTTCTCGCCCCGGAGCGCGAAGCTCAACTACCTGATCACCCTCCAAGAAGGGCTCGAGGTGGCTGACCGTGCGCAACGTCAAGAAGACAGGCACCTTCGCGGGGAAGCACACGTACACGGTCGGGGCGCTGTTCGGCGGAAAGTCGATCAAGGCCGGCCTTTACCGGCTGAAACTATCTGCCGACGCGAACAGCAAGACGCTGGCGTTCGCGGTCAGGTAGCTGCGGCCGGAGTAGACGGGCGAGGGGACTCTCGCGAGTCTCTACCGGCGAGCCTCCGGAGTGGTGGTGGGCGCTTCGAAGAGCTCACCGGCGCTGATGCGCTCGGCCATCTTCTTCGACTGTTCACGGTAGACGCGCCCGTCCTCGAACTCGATCACGGGGTAAAGAGCCTGGCCACTCAGCCTGGTGATCTCGGTGCGCTTCGATCGGCTCAGTGGCCCGGTAACGACCTCGTACTCGATGCCCGCTTCGTTCAGCGCCTTCTGAACCTTCCAGCAGGGGTGGCCGCCGATCTTCACCCACATGCCCCCGCAGCGATGCAGCTTCACCGGCATCTCTTCCTCCCTGTTTGCGTTTGCCCGAAGAATCTTCCCCGAGCAGGGTAATCCCAGAGGCAGCTGATGGGCGCCGCTCTCTGGTATGCGGTCTCGGTCTCGCTCGCCGTCGGTGTGGCGATTGCCGCCCTTCGGGTTTTACTCTTTTTCGGCGGCCGGGTCCCCGAGCTAGAGGAAGGGCGCCGCGACATCCTCTTCCACATCGCCAGCGAGCTCTCCGCGGTAAGTCCGTCGGATCACCCGGATAGACTCAACATAGGGATCATATTTCGCTCCCGGTAGCCGATTACGTGTGCATGCGACACCTTCAATTTCACCGGCGTAGTACACCTCCTGAGACCGCGCTTCCAGAAGCCGCCTCGGTCTACGAAGCGGCAATCCAGAAGCTCACCCTTGCGCACGAAAGCGAAGCGGCGGCATACCTGGCTCGATGCAAGCTGGAGATCGCCGTGACGGGCGGCGTGCACTCTCTGGACGAGCAGCTTCACCCGGTCAGGCTGGTGCTGACCGGCCGCGGCGACGTAGTCGCGGAGCTCGAGCAGAACGCGGAGATCCGAGGCAGGATTCGCCAGGCGCTCGACGGCGCTCTCGGGCCGACGATCTACCTGGCGCAGATGGCCGTGTCCGCTCGCGCGAACGCGCTGGCGGCTTAGAGCACATCCCTACCGGAGCAGGCTCTTGGCGTCGCCGCTCGTCCGGGATCAGGCGAGACCGTGGTCGCGCTTTGCCTCTTCCTCCATGCGCTCGAGACGCGTGTAGTAGTCGGGGAACTCGTTCAAGTGCGCGAGCGCGATCTTCCCGGTGGTGACCGGGTCGTCGCCGGTCACGTTGGTGGCCGAATCGTGTAGTCCGTGCTCGAGCTCGACGTCCATCCCCGCGCGGAATTGCTCGACGTCGAACGGCGCCAGAGCCCAGTCGATTCCGATCTGCTCGCCGATCTGCCTTGCCTCCTCGGCGCTGAATTTCTTCATCTCCGACACGAGTCGCCCCTTTCGCTGGTTGACGGGACAGGGTATCTCGCGGGTGCAGAACGAGCGGGCGTCTGTGTGTCGCCCGCTCGTTCCTGACCAGGAGCTCGTTCTGCCTAGGCCGTCTTCGGCAGCGACTCGATCGCCTTCAACGCTCGCTCCATCTCGGCCTCGTCGAAGGCCACGTCGACGAGCTTGCCGGCGAGGTAGTTGTCGTAGGCGGCCATGTCGAAGTGACCGTGCCCGGAGAGGTTGAAGAGGATTGTCTTCGACTTGCCCTCTTCATCGGCCTTCTTCGCCGTCGTGACCGCGCCGTGAATGGCGTGAGCCGACTCCGGCGCCGGGATGATGCCCTCGCTGCGTGCGAAGGTGATCGCTGAGCCGAAGATGTCGTTCTGCAGGTAGGCCTCGGCGCGGATCAGGCCCAGTTGCACGAGGTGCGAGATGAGTGGCGCCATGCCGTGGTAGCGCAGTCCGCCCGCGTGGATCGATTCGGGCACAAAGTCGTGTCCGAGCGTGTGCATCGGCGTCACCGGGGCCAGTTTGGCCGTGTCGCCGAAGTCGTAGGTGTAGATCCCGTGTGTGAGCGTCGGGCAGGCCGCCGGCTCGCAGGCGAGGAAGTCGATCTCCTTGCCGGCGATTTTGTCGCGCATGAACGGGAAGGCCAGACCGGCGAAGTTCGAGCCGCCGCCGACGCAGCCGATGATGACGTCGGGGTAGGCGCCGGCCATCTTCATCTGTTCGATCGCCTCTTCGCCGATCACCGTCTGGTGCATGAGGACGTGGTTGAGCACGCTCCCGAGCGAATAGGCGCTGTCGTCACGGGTAGCGGCATCCTCGACCGCCTCGGAGATGGCGATGCCGAGGCTGCCCGACGAGTCGGGGTGCTCGGCGAGGATTGAACGGCCGGAGTTGGTCTCGTTCGAGGGGCTGGCCACGACCTCGGCACCCCAAGCGTGGATGAGTGAGCGCCGGAATGGCTTCTGGTCGTAGGAGACGCGCACCATGTAGACCTTGCACTCGAGTCCCATCAGCCCGCAGGCGAAGGCAAGAGCGCTTCCCCACTGGCCGGCGCCGGTCTCGGTGGCTATGCGGGTGCGGCCTTCCTTCTTGTTGTAGAAGGCCTGGGCGACGGCTGTGTTCGGCTTGTGTGAGCCGGCCGGGCTGACGCCCTCGTACTTGTAGTAGATGTGCGCCGGCGTGTCGAGCGCCTTCTCCAGNNCGCCACAGGCGGTAGATCTCGAGGATCTCTTGCGGGATGTCGATGTAGCCGTCCTGGCTGATCTCCTGCAGGATCAGCTCCATCGGGAAAAGTGGAGCAAGGTCGTCGGGGCCGATCGGCTGCATGGTGCCGGGGTGCAGATACGGCAGCACCGGCTTCGGCAGATCGGCCNNCGGCCTGGATGTTGTACCAGCGCGTGGGAAGCGCGGACTCGTTGAGAACGAACTTAGTGGTCTCCATGCGCGCGAGCATAGCGTCTGGAACCTGGGCGAGGAAGCGGAAGGACGAACCGCCTCGGGACGCTGAGAAAGCCGTGGAGGAAGACCCGACCTGCGTGAAGATCGGCTCCGGAGAAAGCGGGGGGCCGGAGTTGCAGCCGGGCAGTCAAGATCTCGCGTGCGAATCGGATCGCCGCCGCACTCGCTCGAACGCNNTATTACGTCTTCGTGAACGAGTTCGAGGTGAGGACCATCGTTCGCCCTGGGCAACCGTCGCTGACGCGTTTGAGGGTGAGCTTGCCGCTCTTCAGCGTCCAGCTGTAGGTACCTGAAGCGAGCTTACCCAGACAGGCGTAGCTGCCCTTCTCTTGCCCGAACTTGATCCTCTTCGCGTTGATCGTGTCTTTGCCGCGAACGACGATCACACCGTCCCTGGCGATCGTGTACGCGTTGCCCGCTTTGAAGTTGAGGACCCAGGTGGCGTTGAAGGCGGAAATCTTGTTTCCCTTGATCTTCGTCTTGTAGTTGCCGCTCAGAGTGCTTCCAGCGGCAGCGGCGCCCGTTATCACGAACGCCAGGATTGTAAGAGCGATGATTTTTCTCATGTCTCGCAGTGTTGCGACTCGGCGGCTATGTAGCAAGTAGGCAGTCGCGGAGTTTCCGAACCAGACGGAATGGAACAACCCACTCCCTTTGTCCAACGACCAGAAGCGCGAAGATGACGGCCTACACGGTTAGTTGCCGCGACACGGGCGTCGATTATCCGGGTTCGTTCATCACCGAGTCCAAGGAGGAGCGGATCGACCACGTTCAGCTCCACGCCAGAAAGGCACACGAGAAGCCCGACCTTTCGAGCGAGGCGATCGAGCTGGCGATCAAGGTCGCCACGCCCGTATAGCGGCGAACGGGAGCTTCGATCAGGTCGGGTCCTGCGACTCTCAGGATCTCGCCGCGCTGGATCCGGCCCCGTTGCTCTCGCGGCCCGCCGCTTCTCTTGCCGGCGCGGCTCAACGTCTGCTTGGTCCACCGCCGAAAGTCTTCGCCCGCTNNCCCGCTTCGCGGACGGACTTTCGGCGGGAAGAGACGGGAGCGACGGGACTCGAACCCGCGACCTCCGGCGTGACAGGCCGGCGTTCTAACCAGCTGAACTACGCCCCCGAGCCGCAGCATTGTACTACCAACGAAAGTCCGCTCCCCTGTGGGGAGCATGACGACTTCCGTTGGAGAGATAGGGGGGGATCAATACGGCTTCGCCGCGAGTTAGTTGCCATAGGCCGTCCTGTCTCTACCTCAAAGGCCGCTGCGACCGACACGGCGGGCGCGGTTCAGCGAACGTCGTCCTCGATCGAATCGCCGTATCGCCGAAAAGTCGCAATGCCCTCCGCAGGAGGGCGGACTTTTCGGCGTAAAACCCGCGACCTCCGGCGTGACAGGCCGGCGTCCTAACCAGCCGAACTACGCCCCCGAGCCGGAGCGTTGTACTACCAACGAAAGTCCGCTCCCCGGTGGGGAGCATTGCGACTTTCGTTGGACAGATAAGAACTGATCGCGGCTGTATTCAGCGGTCGCGGCTCATCGAACGTCGTCCTCGATCGAATCGCCGGATCGCCGACTTTTCGGCGTAAAGGTAGCCTTCGGCGGTGACCTTCGTCGACTGGCTAGCTGTGGCGTTCGTCCTGCTGCTTGCCGTCGGCGGGGCGCGCAAAGGACTGCTCGTCGGCGGGCTCTCGCTCGTGGGCGTGATCGGGGGGCTCTACCTGGGCGGACGGCTGGCGCCGGTCATCTTCTCGGGCTCGCACTCGCCCTACACGCCGCTGGTGGCGCTTGCGGGAGCTTTGCTGCTGGCGATTGCGCTGGAGACGGTCGGGGCGCTGATGGGAGGAGTGCTGAAGGATGCACTCAGGCTCACACCGTTAAGGCTTGTCGATGTCGTCGGTGGGCTCGTGCTCGGAGCCGCCACCGCTGTTGCCGTGCTCTGGATCGTGGCCGCGGTCGCCTTCCATCTGCCCCAGGCGTCGTCGCTGCGGACGCGGGCGCGGAACTCGTCGCTGCTGTCAAAGCTGATCGAGGTGCTGCCGCCGCAGGACGTTATGAGCGCCCTCTCCGGCATCGATCCCTTCCCGCTGATCGTCGGTCCGGCTGCGCCTGCGCAGGCACCCGACCCGGAGATCCTTGCCCTCACCAAGCTGCACTGGGCCGAGGCGAGCGTGGTCAAAGTGCACTCGGAGGCTTGCGGTATCGGTTACGCCGGCTCGGGCTGGGTGGTGTCGAGGAAGCCGGAACTCGTCGCCACCGCGGCGCATGTCGTCGCCGGTGGCCACAAGATCAAGGTGCTGACGCAGGGGCACTCGACGCTCGAGGCACGCGTCGTCGCCTTCGACGGCACCAACGATCTGGCTCTACTCTCGGTACCCGGACTGAAGGAGAGGCCACTTTCTCTCGCTCCCCCGCACGCAGGCGATGCGGCCGCCGTACTCGCCTATCCCGGCGACGGGCTTTTCAACGCTTCGGCGGCCCGGATCGGCGAGACCGCCTCCCTCTTCTCGCCGGATTACTCGGGCAAGATCGTCAGTCGCTCGATCACCAGCTTGCGCGGGAACGTGCGCCCGGGAGACTCGGGTGGAGCGGTGGTAAACGATCGCGGCCAGGTCGAGTTGACGGTTTTCGGCGCTCGCAAGGGCACGGACGTCGGTTACGGAACCTCGAGCGAGCTCGTCCACCAGCTGCTCAGCAAACTCGTGGACTACCGCGGCGTCTCCACCGGGGCCTGCTTGAAGTGAGTGCGAGCCGGGCTGGAGACATCCCGGACGAAGGGCCTATCCCGCCAGGCCTACACGCCTGAAGCGGTCGCCCCGCGGCGCCAGTGCCCGCCCAGACCGTTTATCTCATTACCAGTGCGCCTTCGCGGCTCGGTATCAGCGGTTCAGACTCCTCGATCGCGCATCCCTAACAGGAGGGGTCGCAGACAGTTTCGCCGCAATTTGCGTCTTTTTCTGCGGTCAAGCGAGTCAAGTAGTGCGGTCAAGCACCAAGCGGGGATAGATGAAGCGCTATCCGCCGGGCATAGTGCGATTCACGAGATGGTCGCCAAAGTGGCGGCGACCACTCGAAAAATAGAGCCAAGGCCCCGATGCGGCGGGGGCCTTGCAGCCTCTTATATGCAACACAGATCTCCCCCCAGATCAGACAGAAGCGGGCATGCGGCGCCCGCTTCTGTCGTTGTGTGGAAAACGCGCGGCCCGAGATCTGCTTTGCGACTCGAGCGCTTGACCGGCTCATTCAGTTCCTGAGACTGCGCTGGTACTCGCGCTCGCGCCGGCGTCTTTCCTGCTCGGCGCTGAGGCGGAACTCGTTCTCGAGCCGGAGAGCTTCCTCGAGCTCCGCGTCGGCGGGCGAGGAATGCGCCTCCACGTCCTCGAGCGCGTCTGCGCGGAAATGCCAGTGGCGCTTCCGCGCGCGCGGCCGCCGCGACTCGAGCTCATCCAGTGTCTGCTCTATCTCGCGGATCGAGATTCCTTGAGGTAGCTCGATCTCGGCTGTTGCTTCGGCGGTCGAGGCTGCCGCTGCGGGATCCGCGTGCTCGGTCTCGGCTTCCAGGCTCGGCTCGACCGGCCGCGCCTCGCCGGGTGCCTCATGTCGAAGCCACGCAGGCCGCCGCCGGACGAACCGATCCCTGCCGGGGTCATCCTCGAGCTCCTCTACGAACTCGTTGGTCGGGATGCTCGTCTTCTCCTCAGGTACTTCAGACCGCTCCCGGTGACGGTGAGAAGAAAACTGCCTCCGTGCTTTCGTCTCGTCGACGGTGAGCTCCGGTTTGGTATCGGGCTCTTGCACGCTCGCTTCGGCCTGTGTCTTCTCTGGGGCCGGAATCTCGATCGTGTTCTCGAGCGAAGGTTCGGGTTCTATCCGCGCATCGCCGACGTGGCGGAAGAGGTGGAAGCCGCGTTTGCTCTCCGATTCCGGCTCTAGCGCAGGTGCTTTTTCGTCCTCTGCCTCGACGGACAGATCGAATGGGGTCGCGATCTCGATCGCGCTCTCGAGCCCTTCGTCGCTCTCGCCCTCCGGCTCGTCGACGTGGCGGAAGAGGTGGAAGCCGCGTTTGCTCTCCGATTCCGGCTCCGGCTCGAACGCTGCTCGATCCTCCTCGGCAGCCTCGTGCTGGGCGCCGAACCAGCGCCGGTGCTGCCCGGGCTCGGATTCGGGCTCGAGCTCGGCGTCGGCCCTGACCTCAGCTTCGGTCTCGGTCTTGCCGGTGAGATGGAAGAGACGGAGTCGGCGCCTGCCGGTTGCCGCCGGCTCGGGCTCGGCGCGTGGCTCCGGCTCTTCTTCTTCGGGCGGCTCCGTTGCTTGACCTACGCGGGCGCCGAACCAGCGCCGGCGCTCTCGCGGCTCTCGATCGGCTCCGAGCTCCGGTGCGGGCCCGGCTTCGGGCGCGACCTCGATCTCCGTGGCGGCCGGTGTCTCTGCGAGCCCTTTGCGTTGCCTGCGAGAGTGTCGCGGATGCCGTTCGCGGCTGTTTTCGAGCGCGAGCTCCGGCTCGACCACGCTAGCCTCCTCGGCCGCCGGCTCGGTTTCCTCCGGCTGTGCCGGCCGAACGGTGCGGCGACGGAACAAGCGCCTGTGTCTCGCTGCCTCGACCTCCGGCTCGGCCGCGGGCGCTTCCTGTTCGATCGCTTCGCCGCTCGGGACGAGTGGTTCGGCTGTCTCTGCCGCGGCATCCTCGCGGACGGCCGGGGGCGTGGTGATCTCGATCGTGCTCTCGAGAGGCGCGTGGGATTCGGCCTTGCCTGTCTCGACCTCCGTCCTGTCCGGCTTGGTCTCGGGCTCGATCGCGGCCAGCGGCCAGCTCGGTTCGGCCTCGGGTACTGCCTCGTCCTCCGGCTCGGTCTCGATCTCCGCGACCACCTCGACGAGCTCGCTCTTCTCGACACTCCAGACGAGCGGCTCGACATCCTCGAACGCCGACTGAGACTGCCCGGAAAAATCCCGGGCGAGCGGGAACGACAGAGCGGGCGGTGCGGCCGGGAGTAGGGGCACTCCGAGCGGGTGTTGGTCGCGCGCGACGGCCACCTCTACCAGGGCGACGATTAGAAACGCGACCGCCTCTGCGCCTACGATCAGAGGCCAACGCAGTCCGGACTGCGCCGAGATTGCGGCGACCAGGATCAGGAAGAAGGCCTCGAAGGTCAGGCGCAGCCCGGAACGCGAGGCGGACGGCGGGGGTGACAAGGGGCGCATCGCGTCCGGGTCGATCCGGCCAGAGATCGAGCCGCGCTCGAAGTGGATGCTCGAAGGGCGGTAAGGCGGTTCTTTCGCCGGAGCAGGCTCAGCGCTCGCCGGTGGCGGTGGGATGCTCTTCGCGCGCTCCAGCGAGTGCAGGATCTCTTCTAGCTCACCGGCAAAACGCTCCAGCACGTCGAAAGCCCGGCTCGCGCTCTCCGGATCGTCATCCCGAGCCTGTTTTGCGCTCTCTTCAGGTGTCTGGTCAGAAGGGCGGCCAGGCGCCGGCTCGCGCCCCTCCTTCGGTCGCCGTTCCCTTTCTTCTCCACTATCGCCTTGATCCACGCGTCGCTCCGGTCGGCCGCACTGCGATTATGAACGCAGTGGCGCGACTTCGTCACGCGGAGCGAGAGAAACTCGCATCGGAGCAGCTCGCGGAGATCGCTTCGATCCGGTTTTCGAGCGAGTGCTCAGTCAGGTTCGGCAGAGGTCAAGCCGCCACCGAGTCGCCCACGTCGTAGGCGGCGATCCGGCTGCGCAGCTTCTGCCGGGCGCCGGCGAGGATCTGGGATACGCGCGACTCGCTGACGCCGAGTCGGGCTCCGATCTCGGCTCCTTGAAGCTCCTCGACGTGAACGAAACTGAGCACGGCGCGCTCGCGCGACGACAGGGCTGCGATCGCCTCGCGGACGACGGCTGTTCGCTCACCGGCCAGCATGGCCAGCTCGGGCTCGCAACCGGGGAGATGACCCTCGACCACGTCACCGATCTCGAGGGTCTCGGCATCGTCACCGGCCCTGGTCGGGGCGTTGAGCGAGCACATGTCGGCCCGATCGAGCTCCTCGAGTTGCTTACGCATGTCCGGGAGCGAAAGCTGCAGGAAATCGGCGAGCTCGGTCTCCGAGGGCGTTCGGCCGTGGGTGACGAAGTAACTCTCGCGTGCGTCGTCGAGCTGGCGACCGAAATGGCGTACCGAGCGCGAAGCCCAGTCTTGGCGTCGCAACTCGTCCATGATGGCGCCGGAGACGCGTGTCCACGTGTACTGCTCGAACGTCGCCCCCTTTTCCGGGTTGAAGCGATCGACCGACTCGATCAGAGCGACGAGACCACATGAAGCGAGATCATCGAGCTCGCAGTGAGAGGGGAGCTCGCGCACTTTCCTGGAAGCCAGGTAGGTGACCATCGGCGAGTAAGAGAGGACCAGACGATCGCGTGCCGCGCTGTCTCGCCTCGTAGTCCAGGCGCGCCACAGATCCTCAGCTTCCGAGGCGGTGAGTCGTTGACCGCTTGCGACCATGTTCATTTGGGGGACCTCCGCGAGTGTGTCTGGGGGGATGCCTTTTAACTGTCGTCCTCCGGCGACCGTTTCGCGATTCCCGGAACGGGCCTGCGGCTTTCCCCGTTTTCGCGTATCTGAGTGTGCGCAAATTGGTCCTGCCGGACGTGTCACAGCGCATTCATTCGCCTTCGGGTGTACCGATCACATGAGGTATGCGAGAGCAGGGACTAGACGTAGCCAGGCCCGGCGGCGTGATTCGATCGATAATCGATAGGAACAGTGGAATGGTGCACCCTCCGCCGTATCGGGTAGCAATCGAGGCGAACGGGGGCGGCACTGACACGCTGGACGAGAAGAAATGCGCCCTCGTCGTTGACGACGAGCCGCAGACGCGGCAGCTGATCAAGCGCATTCTCGAGCGTCACGGCTTCGAGTGCGAGCTGACGGCCAGCGCCGAGGAGGCGCGGAAATCGCTCGACGCCGATGGTAAGCGCTTCCAGCTCATGCTCTGCGACGTGAACATGCCCGGGGAGAGCGGGCTGGAGCTGATCCGATCCGTGCTCGTCAGACACCCCGACGTGGCGACCCTGATGGTCACAGGCGCCGACGACCCCAGCCTGGCCGAGAGCGCGATCCAGCTCGGCGCTTACGGCTACCTGACCAAGCCGTTCAGTCCCAACGAGTTGATGATCCATATCACCAACGCCCTGCACCGGCGCCGGCTCGAGATCGAGAACCGGGAGCACCAGGAAGTGCTCGAGCACGCGGTCGCGAACCGGACGGCGGCACTGAGCGATGCCGTCTCGCAGCTGCAGCGCTCCGAGCAGGAATTGCGTATGCACCAGGAAGAGACGGTCCGCCGTCTCTCGAGCATGGCCGAGCTACGAGATCTCGAGACCGGGCGGCACCTCGAGCGCATGAGCAGCTACTGCGCTCTGATCGCCGAGCGCTTCGGCTTCTCTCGCGAGCGGGTCGAGCTGATGCGGATCGCCAGCCCAATGCACGACGTGGGCAAGATCGGCATCCCCGACAACGTCCTGCTCAAGCCGGCAACTCTGAGCCCCGAAGAGTTCCGGATCATGCAGCAGCACACGGTGATCGGCTACGAGATTCTCTCGGGCTCGGAAGCGGAGCTGTTGACTCTGGCCGCGATCCTGGCCTGGACGCATCACGAGCGCTTCGACGGCACCGGCTACCCGCTTGGTATCGCCGGCGACGAGATCCCTATCGAGGGGAGAATCGCCGCCGTCGCCGATGTCTTCGACGCCCTCACAACCGACCGCATCTACCGGCCCGCCTTCGGGGTCGAGCAGGCGATCGAGATGATGCGGGCGCAGCGGGGCACTCACTTCGACCCGGACGTGCTCGATTGCTTTTTCGATGCGATGGAAACGGTCGAAGAGATAAGAAGCGGCTACAACCGCGTGGTTCCGGCCTCCGGCCGCGAGGCCAAGGTCGAACAGGCCGCGTAGCGCTTCTCTGCGCTCAGGCTTCCTCGATTTCCGGTTTCTCTCAGGAATCGAGACTCCCGCTAAAAGCGTGGGCATGGTGACCGATAACACGGATCAGTAGCGAGGCGATTGGAAGATGAGCGATCCCAGAGAATGCGACCGGAGTCGGCCCATCGAGCCGGATCAGTGGCCGGAGCCGCCCGCCGAGCTGCTCGAGGCACTCGACCGTGCGGCGGCGCGTCTCTCTGAGCTCGATGCGCGCGGCGTGCGAATTTCGCTTGGCATCGGAACCGACGGCAGTCCGCGTGCAAGCCTCTCGCAGGAGGGGTGCGCGCGCGAGATAGACCCCTCGTTGCTCCTTCGGCTTGTCTGCGGAAGTAAGCTGCTGTTACCGCGAGACTCCGTCGTCTGACGAGAGGCGGCGCGGCGGACGTCTCGAGCACCGATGCTGAAGCTGACTCCCCTTCGGGTTGCTGTGGCCGATCACGCGCCCTTCATGCGCAGGCTGCTCGGCGAGGCGTTGCTGGTGCGCGACATCGAGGTAACCGGGACGGCCGAGTCGGCCGAATCGGCGATCGAGCTTTGCCGGCGCACCCACCCCGATGCTCTGCTCTTCGATCTCGTTGCCGACCAGATGGACGGTGTCGTGCTGATGCGTGGATTGCGCGAGGCGGGGCTCGATACTCCGGTGATCCTGCTCGGAGGCCACTTCCGCGCCGATCACTACAAGATCGCGGACGCGCTGATCGAGGGCGCGCTCGATTTTGTCGAGCGGCCACTGGCCTGCGACACCGTGCAGGTGTTCGTGAACGAGCTGTTCGTTCGCATCCACATGGCCTCCGACCTGAGCGTCGCGCGGCAGCGAGCGATCGAGCTGAGCTCAGAACGTGCCCTGCACAGTCCCGCGGCCATGCGTGTTTCCTTGTCCGGGCGCCGTGACCCGTCTCGCGACGGCCCCGGCGCGGTGATCATCGTCGGCTCGCTCGGTGGCTGCTGGTCGCTTTCGCAGCTCATTCCCGCTCTTCCTCCGCTGCTCGGTATCGGCACGGTCGTCGTCCAGCAGCTCCCCGAGGGATGCACGAGCGCTCTCGCCGACCGTCTCGACCACTACTCGGCGCTCGATGTGCGAGAGGCTCGCGGTGGCGAGCAACTCAACCCCAGCTCGGTCTACTTCGCTCCGGGCGGAAGCCATCTCCGCCTCGCCGGTAACGCCAAGCTGCTCGTCTCGGCCGAGGATCCGGTCGACGGGCTGCGGCCACGTGCCGATCTGACCATCTCGGACGCCGCCCGCATCTTTGGGGATCGCCTGGTTTTGGTGGTCGTGAGCGGGACGGGGAAGGACGGCCTCGACGGCGCCCGTGAGGTGAAGGAGCGAGGCGGCCGTGTTCTAGTCGAAGCCGAAGCGAGTGCCATCGCCTCTGGAACTCCGCGCGCCGTGGTTGAGGCGAGGCTGTCGGACGACGCCGTCCCACTGAACGAACTGGCTCAGGCGATCGCCGACGAGGTCGGAGTCTGGGGCGCGACCATTCCACTCCGAGGCAACTACAGCGAGACGCTGAGATCTTAGGCTCGACGCGACCGCGCCTACTTGGAGCCCTGGACTGCGACTGCGACGCCTGCGATTGTCTGCGCCGCCGGCCGCCAGCGTTCGAGTCCGTAGACTCGGCCCTTGCCGGTTAGGAGCACTCGCTCCCCGGACACGACGATCGGGCTGAACTGGCCGTCGGGGAACTGCCAGAGCTTGGCGCCGGTTCCGGCATCGAGAGCGTAAGTGCGGCCCGCGGTGGTCGAGAAGTAGACGGCTCCCGCGAGCACGGTGGGGGAGCCGAGAATCCGGCCGTTGGCCTTGAACGACCAGACGATGCGACCGGTGGCCGCGTTGAAGGCGAAGAAGCGGTGGTTCTTGCAGGAACCAGCGAACACCAGCCCATGCCAGACCGCCGGCGAGCTGTAGACGTAACTGCCGGTTGCCGTCGCCCAGCGCAGGACGCCGGTGCGGGCGCCGAAGGCGTAGACGCGCCCGTCGAGCCCGCCGATGTAGACCCGGTCGTAAGCGATCGAAGGTGTTCCGTAGAAACCGTGGTGACCCTGATAGTTGCCCGGCGGGGTTGAAGCGAAGATGAGCTTGCCGCTCTTGGCGTTTAGTGCATACAGAGTTGTCGCATAGTCGCCGATATAGAGGTGCTGTCCCAGCAGTGCCGGCGACGAGGTGACCTTGGAAGGCACCGAGTAGAGCCAGCGCGGCTTATGAGTGCGGACGTTCAGGGCCCAGATAGTCGAGTGCTCGACGCTGTCGTAGGAGGCGAAGTAGAGCATCTTGCCGACGAGAAGTGGCGAGCTCTCGATCAGACCCGAATCGAGCTTCCAGAGCACACGCCCGGTACGGGCATCGAGCGCGAACAGTCTGCCCTTCATCTCCGGCCAGTGCTGGCATGGCGCCGGCCCCATCGAAGTCACGTAGAGGACGTTGGCGCCGATGGCCGGCGAGGCGGCGATACAGCGGCCGAGATTGCGCGTCCAGGCGACATGCCCGTCGCTAACCCGCGCCGCGATCACGGTTCCCGCATGAGTCCCGAAATAGAGCCGGCCGTAGGCGACCACGGGCGGGAACTCGATCATCGCCCTGCCGTGCACGACGTAATCGACGCGGAAAGGCGGCTGCAGCTGCTCGTGTCCGGGAACGACGCGGTTGCGCGTGGGACCGAGTCCCCACAGCGGCCAGGAGACCGAACGGGCGCGACTGGCGAGAAATTTCTTCTCGAGCTCGGCCGGGGACTTCGAGCGCTGGAATTCGACCACGGGGTTACCGCGCTTCTCGATCGGCCTCGGATTACCGATAGCCGTGGCGACGACTCCAGCGCCGCCGAGAGCAGCGACGGCGACAATGGCAATCACCGAGCGCGCCACGACACGAGACGAGCGACGAGGTATCGAGCTACCGAGCATTCGCAGTGGGGCGTTCGATTGGTCAGCCAGTCCCTGTAAGAATTCGATTCCGGGTTTGCGGACGGCAGGAAGAAGCGGCCGCAGGAGACGGTAGCGTACCGTCGGACGAAAGTGGACGCGAGAAGACCGAGATGACAAAAGAGGCGGTAGGCGAGCAGAGAAACGACCGAATGCGGGAGAAAAGCGTTCGCAGTACCGGCGAGCCGGTCATCGTCGCGACCCGGCTCGCCCGCAACTTTGGTCGCACGAAAGCCGTCAGGGATGTCTCCTTCGCCGTGAGGGACGGTGAGGTGTTCGGTTTTCTCGGCCCCAACGGCGCCGGAAAGACGACCACCATCAGCATGCTCTCCACCCTGCTCAAGCCATCAGCTGGACAGGCGAGCGTCGCCGGGCACGATGTCGTAGGTGGGCGGGCCGAGGTCCGTCGTTCGATCGGTCTCGTGTTTCAGGACCCTACGCTCGACGAGTACCTGACCGCGATTCAGAACCTCCGTTTTCATGCCTACGCCTATGGTGTATCCAGACGCATTCGCGACAAACGCATTCGCGAGCTGCTGACGCTGATGGAGCTTTGGGATCGCCGTGACTCCTCGGTGCGCGAGTACTCGGGTGGAATGAAGCGCCGGCTTGAGATCGCCCGCGGTCTGCTCCACCATCCGCACATCCTCTTTCTCGACGAGCCTACTCTCGGACTCGATCCCCAGACTCGCCACCGGATCTGGAGGTACGTGCTCGACCTACGCCGGCGCGAAGGGTTGACGATCTTTCTCACCACGCACTACATGGACGAGGCCGAGAACTGCGACCGGATCGCGATCATCGACCAGGGCGAGATCGTCGCGCTCGATCGCCCCGACGTGCTCAAGAACTCACTCGGCGGCGATCTCGTAACACTAAGGACCGAAAACGGCGCGGCCGCGCTCGAGGAGATCTCCAGCCACTACGGGTTGACCGGATCGGTCGAGGATGACACCGTCTCCTTCAGCGTGCCGCGCGCGGAAGAGTTCCTACCCGAGTTGATGAGAAACTTCCCGCTCAGGGTACTGGCTGCCAGAGTTCGCCGGCCCACGCTCGACGACGTCTT
>PMZQ01000079.1:17283-42544 GCA_003170155.1 Actinomycetota bacterium
CTACTGATGCCGATCATCTTCATGATCGTCTTCAGCGAAGGGCTCAAGCGGCAGATCGGCAGCCTCGCGGTGGGTGTCGACTTCGTCAAGTTCATGTATCCGGGGATCGTCGCCATGTCGGTCTCGATCAACGCGATCTTCTCGGGGCTCTCGGTTGTCTGGGATCGGGAGATCGGCTTCCTCAAGGAGGTGCTGGTCTCACCGCTCAGCCGCTCGGGGGTCGTGCTCGGCAAGGCGCTGGGCGCCGCCGTGATCGCGCTCTTCCAGAGCCTGGTCATGCTCGCACTCGCACCGTTCTTCGGCGTGCCCGTCACGCTCGAGATCGTTCTCAAGCTGATTCCGATCGTGTTCGTCCTCTCGCTCTCGCTGGCGGGGTTTGGCCTTTTGATCGGCTCACGGATGCGCTCGCAGCAGAGCTTCCAGCTACTGGTTCAGATGGTGGTGTTCCCGCTTACGTTTCTCGCCGGAGTCTTCTTCCCGGTGAACGACGTCCCGCGCTGGATGGAGATCGTCTCCAAGCTCAATCCGCTCACCTACGGTGTCGATGCGATCCGCCGTATCTTCCTCGCCGATGACGTGCCGCGGCTGCCGCTCGGCCTGAGCCATTCCATCATCGGCGTGACCGTGTTCGGGCACACGACCACGACGCTCGAGGATGTCGCGCTGGTCGGCATCCTCGGCGCCGCCTTGCTGATCGGCGCCATCTTCTCCTTCAATCGCCAGGTCTGAACAGGCGGCCGGCGGCAGCCGCGAGAGCAGCTTTCTTGACGCCGGTCGCGACTCCGCCGAGAATAGGCGCGTCTATGTCTTCAACGCGCGAGCCGTTCCATGGGTAGCCTCGCCTCTCCGTTCCTCGTTCTCATCTTCGCGGCGGGAGCAGGCGCCACCTGGGTCGCCGGCATGAGCCTCGCCAAGAGCACCGATGCTCTCGACAATCGCTTCAACCTTGGCGATGCGATCGGCGGCATGGTTCTGCTCTCGATCGCCGGCACGCTGCCCGAGATAGCGATCACGGTTTCGGCCGCCATGCAGGGGCACCTCGGCCTCGCCGCCGGCAACCTGATCGGCGGGATCGCGATCCAGACGATGGTGCTGATCATCTGCGATGCGACCGCCGGTCGCAAGAGTGCACTCACCTATCTCGTCGGCTCGCTCATTCCAGTGCTGGAGGCACTGCTCGTCATCATCGTCGTCTCGCTTGTCCTGATGGGCGCTCTGCTCAAGTCGTCGGTTGCGATCGGGCCCGTTAGCCCGGCCTCGATTGCCATCGTCATCGTCTGGCTGTGCGGCATCATCGTCATCAACCGCTTCAGGAAAGCGCCGGGCTGGGAGACGGTCGCACCGGGAAGCCAGCCCGGACGCCCACACCGGCGCGTTCGGCATCCGAAGGTCGCCACGGCGCACACGGGCACTTCTACCTGGCGAGTCGCGCTCTACTTTTTCGCGGCGTGCATTGTCACCCTTGTCGCCGGCGTCTTCCTCCAGGTCACGGGTGATCATCTCGCCAGTAAGGCCGGCATCAACGGCGTCATCTTCGGCGCAACGGTGCTTGCTCTGGCATCTGCGCTTCCCGAGATCAGCTCGGGAATCGGCGCTATTCGTCTGGGCGATCACGGTCTCGCGATGGGCGACATCTTCGGCGGCAACGCCTTCCAGGTTTGCCTCTTCCTCGTCGCCGACCTCATCGCCGCGAAACCGGTCTTGCCGATGGCTGGGAATCAGAACAGTTGGCTGGCGATCCTCGGGATCGGCCTCACATCCGTCTACGCGATCGGCATCATCTACCGGCCCAAACGTTGCTACCTCCGGCTCGGCGCCGACTCGCTCTTCGTGATCGTTCTCTTTGCGCTCGGGATAGCCGGGCTCATCACGATCCCGCACTAGCGCCGCGAGGCTTTCGCGCGCGGCAACCTACTTCGCTACCCGGAGTGGAATCGGCCGGTGAGGGAAATACGCACTTTCGTGGTGACGCAGGTACTGCGATCACGATTGAAATCGGTTGAATCATCGGTATACTTCGCAAAGCAACTATAAAAAATGAAGTAGCGTCGCGGGTGTGGTTACGCCAGCGAGCTCCCGGAAGGAGAGCAATGAAGATCGCGGACGATGTTACCCAGCTGGTCGGGAACACTCCGCTCGTGCGCCTGCGGCGCATCTCGGAGGAGAGCGGCGCCCGGGCCGTCGCAAAGCTCGAGTTTTTCAACCCCGGCGGTAGCGTCAAGGACAGAATCGGCGTCTCGATGATCGAGGCCGCCGAGCGCGAGGGCTTGATCAAGCCGGACACGATCGTGCTCGAGCCGACGAGCGGCAATACCGGCATCGCTCTCGCTCTCGTCTGCGCGGCGCGCGGCTACAAATGCACGCTCGTCATGCCCGAGACGTTCAGCAAGGAAAGGCGCATGCTGCTTCGCGCCTACGGTGCCGAGCTTGTGCTCACGCCCGGCACGGAGGGCATGCCCGGCGCGATCCGCAGAGCCGAGGAAATAGCCGCCGCCGACAAGCGTTACTTCATTCCCCAGCAGTTCGAGAACCCGGCCAATTCCGAGGTGCACCGGCGCACGACCGCGGAGGAGATCTGGCGCGACACCGACGGCGAGGTGGACATCGTCGTCTCTGGGGTCGGGACCGGTGGGACGATCACCGGTGTCGGCGAGGTCCTGAAGGAGCGAAAGCCCGAGCTTCGACTCGTCGCGGTCGAGCCGGATGCCTCGCCCATTCTCTCCGGCGGTGCCAGAGGGCCGCACGCAATTCAGGGTATCGGCGCGGGATTCGTACCAGACGTGCTCAACACCAAGATCTACGACGAGATCGTGCGCGTGACCAACGAGGACGCCTTCGCCAGCGCTCGCCGGATCGCACGCGAAGAGGGGCTTCTGGTCGGGATCTCCTCGGGCGCTGCGATCTGGACGGCCGAGCAGGTGGCGCGCCGTCCCGAGAGCCGGAGCAAGCTGATCGTGGTTATCGTGCCCTCGAACGGCGAGCGCTATCTGTCGACGGCCCTCTACAGCGATCTTGCCGACTGAGGAGGTGGCTGGTTTGTTCACGAAGATGCGACACGACATCCGAGCGGTTAGGGAGCGCGATCCCGCCGCGCGCAACTGGTTCGAGATCGTGCTCTGCTATCCGGGACTGTGGGCTCTCTGGAGTCATCGTGTCGCGCACGTCCTCTGGCGCTGGCGCCTGAAGCTCCTTGCGCGCTGGATCTCGCAGGTCACGCGAGCGCTAACCGGAATCGAGATCCACCCCGGCGCCACGATCGGGCAGGGTCTCTTCATTGATCACGGCATGGGTGTCGTCATCGGTGAGACGGCCGAGATCGGCACCGACGTGACTCTGTACCAGGGTGTCACTCTCGGCGGCACGAGTCTCGAGAAGGGTAAGCGCCACCCGACGCTCGGCGACAGGGTCGTGGTCGGCGCGGGTGCCAAGGTTCTCGGGGCGATCACAATCGGCGAATGCAGCCGGGTCGGGGCGAACGCGGTGGTCGTCAAACCTGTGCCGGAATGCGCGGTCGTAGTCGGAGTACCCGGCGAGATCGTGGCACCGAGAGCCACCGATCGAACGCCGAGAGAATCCAACTTCGAGCACGGCACGCTCCCGGACGTGCTCGGCGATGCCGTCGCCGACCTGTTCGACCGCGTCGTCGAGCTCGAGCGGCAACTCGACGGAGGAATCGCGCATCACGAGCTCGCCTTCACGCCGGCCGGCGGTATCTGGCTGGAGATCGACGACCCCTCGATCTGATCCGCAGACGTTCTCGCGCGACAGCGGCGACAGGAGCGGAATAGGTTCTAGGTCGCGGCGGTTCTTATCTGTGGAGCTTGATTTTGGGGGACGAGATGAGGCTCGAGGGAATCCATCACATCACGGCGATCACGGGCGACGCCCGGCGCAATCTCGACTTCTACACACGGGTGCTCGGATTGCGCCTGGTGAAGAAGACCGTCAACCAGGACGTCCCCAGCATCTATCAGCTCTTCTACGGCGAGGAGGGTGGCGAGCCGGGCGCCAGCCTCACTTTCTTCGAGTATCCGGGCATCCAGGTCGGACGCGCGGGCGCGGGCATGATCCACCGCATCAGCTGGCGAATCGGTTTGGAGCAAGCGCTCGGCTTCTGGACTCGCCGCCTGCGCGACGAGGGTCTCGAGCTCGAGCGCGTCGGTATGCGCCTTCGCTTCCGCGACCCAGAGGGGCTGGGGCTCGAGCTGGTGGTCAGCGAGACGGTGGACGAGCCCCTGGTCGCCTCTCATCCCGATATCCCACCCGACTTTGCTCTCCAGGGCTTCGACTCCGTGCGCGCCTATGCGCGCGATCCCGAGCGCAGTCGCCCGCTACTAACGGAAACGCTCGGCTTCGAGCGCAAGAGCGATGCGGTCTGGGAAGTAAGGGGCGAGGAGCGCGGTGGCGTCTTCGCCTATGACAGCGCTCCTGTCGAGTACGGCATTCAGGGGTCGGGCACCGTCCATCACATCGCCTGGGCGTCGCCGATGCACGAGCACCAGAACTGGCAAGACGCCCTGCTCGGAGCAGGCGCACGGCCGACCTCGATCATCGATCGTTTCTGGTTCCGCTCGATCTACTTCCGCGAGCCGAGTGGAGCTCTCTTCGAGATAGCGACGACCGGTCCGGGATTCACCGTCGACGAGTCAATCGAGCACCTTGGCGAGCGTCTCGTGTTTCCGTCCGCGCTCGAGCGGCTGCGCGACGAGATCGAGCCCTCCTTGACCCCGCTTCCCGATCCGCGCGCTAGCTGGAGCAAGCGGTGAGTTTGCCCGCGTTCGAGCGGCCGGCAGCCGGCAAGGCCGAGGGAGTCTTGATCCTGCTGCACGGGCGAGGTGCCGACGAGAGACAGCTTGCGAGCCTGTTCGACGTTCTCGATCCCGAGCGCCGCCTGCTCGGTCTCGCGCCTCGTGCTCCGCACGAGCAGGGGCGGGGGAGTCTCTGGTACACGGTCGAGAAGGCCGGAGTCCCCGAGCGGAAGACATTCGTGTCTTCCTGTGAGCTCGTCTCGGAGTGGTTGGACGGGCTCGGGCTTGCGCCGGAACGGATCGTTCTCGGCGGTTTCTCTCAGGGCGCCACGATCAGCTATGCGCTCGGGCTCGGCGCGGGCCGTGAACGGCCGGCCGCGGTGATCGCCATCTCGGGATACATCCCCGAGGTGGCCGGGTGGGATCTCGACTTCCGTTCGCCGTTGCCTTCGTTCGCCGTTGGCCACGGCGCGTACGACGAGGTCATCCCGGTCGAACGTGCGCGTGCAGCACGCGTGAGGCTGGAAGCTGCGGGCGCCGAGCTCCTCTACCGCGAGTGGCCACTCGGGCATGCGGTCGATCCTTCTTTCTTGGAAGAGGCGACAGCCTGGCTCAGCCGAGTGATCTAGCAGCGCGGGCGCGTAGGGTGCCGATTCCGGCTACAAGATCCCCGGCGACGTCCTCGAGCAAGTGGACGGGACCGCTCGTGAATACATACGGCTGCGAGCCGTAGACGGTGAGAACGGCGTAGACACCACCGTCGGAGTCAAACAAAGGGATGGCGATGCTCGAGCGGTAGCCACGCTGGTATGCGCGCTCGCGCCACGGCCGGCCCGAGGGGTTGCTCGCGTAGTCCTCGAGAACCACGGTCTTCGCCGTGCGAGCCGCCGTTCCCGTGGGGCCTCGCCCTCGTTCGGTGTCGGCCCAGGTGATCTCGACGCTCGCCAGGTATCCATCTTCAATCCCGACCCAGGCGACTGGCTTGACCGTCTTGGCCTCATCATGCTCGACGGTTCCAACCCAGGCCATGCGATATCCAGCCACGTTGCAGATGATGCGGCAGGTGTCGTAGAGGAGCTTCTGCTCGTCGGTCGCCTGCAGCACCGCGCGCGCACAGTCCCGGGCTGCAAGCAGCTCGCGGTTGAGCCGGAGTAACCTCTCCTCTGCCAGCCTGTAGCGGCTGATGTTCTCGTTGCTCGCCCAGCGACCCAGATAGCGGCCATCCGGCTCGTACATCGAGCTGCACCTATGCCTGATCCAGCGCTCGCTGCCGTCGCGGGCCGCGATGCGGATCTCGATCTCGGCATTCTCCCGTCGCTCGGATTGGTGCGCGAACTCGATGTGCTGCCCGAAGCGCGCTCTGTCGTCGGCGTGAATGAGCCGCTCGAAAAGCCCCGGATCGGCGAGGAACTCCTCGCGGCTGTACCCGCTCACACTCTCGCATGCGAGGGAGAGATAGACGTAGCCGCCCTGCGGATCGAGCCAGTACTCCCAATTGGAGACCGAGTCTGCAATACGGCGAGACAGCTCCTCGGCGCTGAATGCAGCCGATGGAACGTTCTCTGCGGATCGCTGAGGTGTTTCTTCCATCACGAGTCAGGTTGCCAGACGCCGAGGGTCGATGATCGCATGTGCGCTGCGAGCCGTGCAGCGGGCATCTCACAGCGGCCGCGGTGTTCGCATCCCGGCGAGACTCGCCAGCACGATGTGCACCGCGGTCTCGGCGCGTCCGTCTTTCGGGCCGAGTGGACCGCGAACGAGCGGCGACCCGGGCGGGTACGGAGCCAGTAGTAGCGAGTGCCAAAGAGTGTGCGCCTCAGTCGAGCCTCAGCTCTCGGCTGCTTGACGTGCGACACTCTCCGATATATCGTTACGTAACGTGATATACGAACAGAAGGAGTAATTCAATGAGTGAAGCGAACAATCCAGAGAGCGGTCGCAGGTCGGGGCGAGGTCGCCATCGGCACCACCAGGACTCGGCGTACGGCTTTGCGGGGCCTCCGTTCGGTGGCCACAGGGGTCGGCACCACGCGCATAAAGCACGGCGCGGAGACATCCGTACGGCCGCGCTCCTGCTCCTTGCTGAGGAGCCGCGTAACGGGTACCAGATCATGCAGGAGATCGCGGAACGCAGCGAGGGGGTCTGGCGCCCGAGCCCGGGGTCGGTCTATCCGACCCTGCAACAGCTCGAGGACGAAGGACTCGTGCGCTCGCACGAGAGCGAGGGCCAGCGCCTGGTCGAACTGACCGAGGCCGGTCGCGCCGCGCTCGAGAGCCGTGGCAAGGACGCAGCCGTTCCCTGGGTGGAGATGGCGGCAGCCTCTGGCGAGCACACACTCGAGCTCGGCTCGCTCGTCCGTCAAATCGGGCTGGCGACAATGCAGGTCGGTCAGGTGGGCACCGACGCTCAGATCGAGGAAGCGGGCAAGATTCTCACCGGCTCGCGCCGAGCGCTCTACCGGATCCTCGCCGAGGGCGCCGAGACCGAGTAGCCAGCGCGACCGGGCTGTATGAGGGGCTCGACCGCGTGCCGGCAGCGCTACTCAGTTCTCTGATGGCTCGGTCCGAGCAATCAGAGAACCAGAGGGCCTGAAGCGGCCTAGCATGTGACTGTCGCAACGAAGTACCCGCGGCGCAGCCAGGACGGAGGGGGTGGATCGTGATTGCTCAGGGCCGAAAGACGAAGCCAACGATCGCCGTGGTCGGTGACTATGGCGTCGAGCGTCCGACACACAAGGCGACTCAGAAGGCGCTCGAGCACGCCGTTCAGCCGCCGCTTCGCTTCGAGTGGCTGGCGACCGAGTCGGCCGAGCAGATGGACGACGCCGAGCTCGCTTCCTACGCGGGGCTCCTGATTGCGCCCGGTAGTCCCTACCGGAGCATGGTCGGCGCGCTCAGGGCGATCCGGGTCGCGCGCGAGCAGGGAGTGCCGCTGCTCGGCACCTGTGGTGGCTTCCAGCACGTCGCGATCGAGTTCGTGCGCGACGTGCTCGGGATCGCGGAAGCCGAGCACGAAGAGTCGAGTCCCGACGCACGCGAGCTCGCGGTGACGAGGCTTCCGGGCTCGCTCGCCGACCAGGAGCACGAGGTGTTCTTCGCTCCTGGCTCCCGGGTGGCGGCGATCTACGGGGCTTCAGCGGCTGTCGAGCCCTTCTTCTGCAGCTTCGGGCTCAGCCCGGAATACCGATCGAGGATCGTGGATTGCGGCCTCGTGGTGAGCGGGTTCGGCACGGACGGAGCCGCGCGAGTGCTCGAGATACCCGAGCATCAGTTCTTCATCGCCACTCTCTACGTGCCCCAGGCACGCTACAAGCCGGAAAGTCCGCACCCGCTCGTGCGCGCGTTCGTGGCGGCGGCGACTGCACGAAACTAGCCCTGTTCGATTGGCTCGACCCGAATCCCAGCGGATGCGAGTCAGGAAGCTCCTGCATATTGCCGCTTGAGCGCCAGAACGCGGTCGTACGAGTCCTGTAGCTGCGATCGCGAGATGTCCCCTTGCCGAGTAGCGCTTAGGAGTGCGGCGTAAGCCTGTCTGCCGACCGCGTCGCTACCGTTCGCGTCGACGCCGGAGACGTAGATCATGTCGACGCCGGCGTTCACAGCCCGCACGGCCGACTCCGGAAACGGCAGCAGCGGCCGGACGCCGGCGGTGTTGAGATCGTCGCTCAATATCACTCCCTGGAAGCCGAGCGTCTGGCGCAGTAGCCGGTTCACTATCCCGGGCGAGCAGGCGGCCGGAAGCTTGCTCCCGTAGGCAGGGTAGATCGCCGTCCCGACCATCACGGCCGGCACGCCGGCGTCGATCGCCGTCCTGAACGGAAACAGATCGCGGGCGAGGGCGCTCCGGCCGGCGTCGATGCGTCCCGGATGGTAGTCGGTGCTTTGAAGGAGCCTGCCGAGACCGGGGAAGTGCTTGACCGAGGCGCCGACGCCGCCGGCGACCAAGCCGTCTGCGAAGGCTGTCCCGCGAGAGGCGACCACCGTCTTCTTGCTCGAGAACGCGCGTGAAGCGATGAACGCCCGCGGCGAAAGTGGCACGTCGAGGACGGGAGCGAGGTCGAGGCCGATGCCGAGCCCGTGCAGATAGCGCCCGGTCGCCAGTCCCTGCGCGTAGGCCGTGAGCGCGCCGTTCATCTTCGACGGCGCCTCGGTAGGCGGCCCCGGGAGCCGCTTGACGCCGCCGCCTTCCTGATCGACGGCGATGAGAAGCGGAAGCTGCCCGCCCGTCCGCGCCGCCGTCTGAAGCTTCGCGATCAGACCCTTGACCCCGCCCGTCCCGCGGGTGTTCTCCTGGAACAGCACGACGCCACCGATCTCGCCGCGCTTGATCCGGCCAAGGAACGACGCGCTCGGCGTCGATCCCTTCATGCGCACGAGGAGATGCTGGCCGACCAGTTGCGCGAGCGTGGGTTGCTGCGAAGGTAGAGCACCAGATCCAGGGCTGAGCAATACGAGGGCCGCGGCCAGCGCGATTGCCAGCGTCAGGAGCCTTCGCCTCAGCACGAGGTCGATGCTAGCGGGAGCCCGGATTGAGAGAGCCGCCGAGCCTCCGCGGCTCTCTCAGCTGCAGCCCGTGTTCGTCCCGCAGTCTCTGCACGTGTAGCAGCTCCCGGTGCGCACCATGCGGCCGCCGCAGCGGGCGCACTCGACCGCGTCCTCCCAGTTGTTGAAGAGCGCCTTCTGGCCGGGTGGGAGTGCCTCGGCGGGGGTCGGGTCGCCGCCCTGGCCGGATGTACCGCCGTTTGTGTAGGCCTGGGCCATCCGTTGCCTGACCTCGGGCGAGAGGATGCCGAGCTCCTCCTGCTGGTCGACATCGAGGAAGCGCTTGCCGAGCCAGCGGAAGATGTAGTCCGGGATGGACTTGGCGATGCGGATGTCGGGATCGTTGGTAGCGCCTGACGGATCGAAGCGCATGTGGGCGTACTTGGAGACGAAAACGTCGAGCGGTACGCCGTACTGGAGCCCGAGCGAGATTGCGATCATGAAGGCGTTCATGAGCCCGGCCAGGGTCGTGCCCTCCTTGGCGATGTCAACGAAGACGTCTCCGGCCGTGCCGTCGTCGTAGACGCCGACGTGGATGTAGCCCTCGTAGTCGCCGACCTTGAACTTGCGCCCGATCTCGGTGCGCTCGTCGGGCAGGCGACGGCGCTGAGGCTTGGCGAGTAAGGTCGGGACGAGCGACTGGGCGCCTTTGCTGTCCTTGGTCGAGAGTGGCTGGGCGAGCTTGGAGCCTTCGCGGTAGAGGGCGATCGCCTTGACGCCGAGCTTCCAGGCGTCTTCGAGCACCTGGGCGACGTCCTCGACCGTGGCCGCCTCGGGCAGGTTCACGGTTTTCGAGATCGCGCCCGAGATGAAGGGCTGGACGGCGCCCATCATCTTCACGTGGCCGAGGTAGTGGATCGAGCGCTCGCCGATCGCACAGTCGAAGATCGGGTAGTGCTCGTTCTTGAGGTGGGGAGCGCCGACGACCGTATTGCGCTCGTCGATGAAGGCCTCGATCTCGGAGGTCTCGCCGGGCGAGTAGCCGAGCTTCTCGAGCGCCATCGGCACGGTCTTGTTCACGATCGTGATCTCGCCGCCGCCGACCAGCTTCTTCGACTTGACGAGCGAGAAGTCGGGCTCGATGCCAGTGGTGTCGCAATCCATCATGAAGCTGATCGTCCCGGTCGGTGCGAGCACCGTGGACTGGGCGTTACGGAAGCCGTGTGCCTCGCCCAGGTCGAGCGCCTCGTCCCAGGCCTTGCGGCAGGCGGTAAGAAGCTCTCGCGGCACCGAGTCGGTGTTCTCGATGTTTCCGACCGCGGCCCGGTGCTTGCTGATGACACCGAGCATCGCTGCGGTATTCGGCTGGTAGTCGGCGAAGGGCCCCATGCGCGTGGCGATCTCGGACGACTTGCGGTAGGCGCGGCCGGTCATCAGCGCGGTCACCGCGGCGGCGTAGGCGCGACCCTCGTCGGAGTCGTAGGGGAGCCCGCGCGCCATCAGGAAGGCGCCGAGGTTGGCGAAGCCGAGCCCGAGCTGGCGGAAGCTGCGGGCGTTGCGCTCGATCTCGGGGGTCGGGTAGCTGGAGTAGCCGACCAGGATCTCCTGCGCCAGCAGGACGACGTCGACGGCATGCTCGAAGGCCTCGATGTCGAGCTCGCCGTCCTCGCGGCGGAACTTCATCAGGTTGAGCGAGGCCAGGTTGCAGGCGGAGTCGTCGATGCTCATGTACTCCGAGCAGGGGTTGGAGGCGTTGATCCGGCCGGAGTTCGGAACCGTGTGCCAGCTGTTGATGGTGGTGTCGTACTGGATGCCGGGGTCGGCGCACTCCCAGGCGGCGGCGGCGATCTGGTGCAGCAGGTCGCGCGCCTTCATCGTCCTTACCACCGAGCTGTCGACGCGCGCGGTCAGGTTCCAGTCGCCGTCGTCAGCAGCCGCCTGCATGAAGGTGTCGGTGACGCGCACCGAGTTGTTGGCGTTCTGGTACTGGATCGAGGCCCAGTGGGGCGAGTCGAGCGACATGTCGTAGCCGGCCGCCTCGAGCACGCGGGCCTTGCGCTCCTCGGTCGCCTTGCACCAGACGAAGTCCTCGATATCGGGGTGGTCGACGTCGAGGATCACCATCTTGGCCGCGCGCCGCGTCTTGCCGCCCGACTTGATCGTACCGGCGGAGGCGTCGGCGCCGCGCATGAAGGAGACGGGCCCGGAGGCGTGGCCGCCCTTGGTCAGCTGCTCGTTCGAGGCGCGCAGGCGCGAGAGGTTGATTCCGGCCCCGGAGCCGCCGCGGAAGATGATTCCCTCGCGCTTGATCCAGTCGAGGATCGACTCCATGTTGTCCTCGGCCGAGAGGATGAAGCACGCGCTGCACTGAGGCCTCTCCTCGAAACCGACGTTGAACCAGACCGGGGAGTTGAAGGCGGCGAGCTGGTTGACGAGGATCGCCTTCAGCTCGGCCTCGAAGGTCTCGGTTTCCGCGTCGCTCGAGAAGTAGCCGCCCTTGCGGCCCCACTCGCCGATGGTCGTGACGACGCGCCCGATCATCTGCTTGACGCTCCACTCGCGCTCGGGCGCGCCCATCTGGCCGCGGAAGTACTTCTGAGCGACGATGTTGGTGGAGGTTTGCGACCAGAAGCGCGGGAACTCGACACCCTTCTGCTCGAAAACCGCCTTCTCCTTGCCGGGGATGAAGGCATCGCGCGTCTCCCACTCGATCTCGTCGAAGGGATCGCGCCCGGGGATGGTGAAGTAGCGCCGCAGGTCGAGGGTGGCTTCGGCATCGACGACGACGTTCTCGGGCCCCAGATCTGCCGTCTCAGCTTGCTTGTCTCTGGCCGTCGCCATCTCGCTCTCTCCCTCTCGAAACCGGATTCCCGGACTCTCTCTGCCGCCGGTCCGAAGCCCGATTTTCAGGCGATTGACCGAAGGACCTCGAAACGATAGGAGCCTTCCCGGATGGCACCTATTTTATCTGCAAACCGCGCCTTTTTGGTTGCCAGGCCAGGCGTCGCGCGGAACGGCTGAACAGCTCGACGCTCCTCGCTCGGCGCTGCTACAACCCTACCCGTCAGCGCCCGGCTCGAATCGGTACCCGATGCGCGGCTCGGTCAGGAAGTAGCGTGGCTGCGAGGGATCGGGCTCGAGCTTGCGCCGTATCTGAGCCAGGTAGACGCGCAGGTAGTTCGTCTCCTTCTCGTACTGGGGTCCCCAGACGGCCTTGAGGAGCTGGCGCTGCGTGACCAGCCGGCCTTCGCTGCGAACGAGGATCTCGACGATCTCCCATTCGGTGGGAGTCAACCTCACCTCCTTGGAATCACGGTTGACCCGCTTGGCGGCGAGGTCGACCGTGAAGTCGGGCGTCGTCACGACCGCTTCCTCCTTGCCGCCAGGGGTGGCGCGCCGCAGGGCCGCGCGCAGACGGGCGAGCAGCTCGTCCATGCCGAAGGGCTTGGTGACGTAGTCGTCGGCGCCGGCGTCGAGCGCCGCGACCTTGTCGGCCTCGCGCTCGCGCACCGAGAGCACGACGATCGGGACCGAGCTCCAGCCGCGCAGGCCGTTGATGACCTCGAGCCCGTCGATGCCCGGCAGGCCGAGATCGAGTACGACCAGGTCGGGATGGTGGCTGGCCGCCAGTATCAGCGCGGCTTCGCCGGTGGCCGCCTGATCGACCTCGTATCCGCGGGCCTTCAGGTTGGTCGCCAGCGCGCGCAGAAGCTGGGGCTCATCGTCGACGACGAGTATCCGTGTCATCTCTCCGCCCGCAAGTGAACGATCATCGTCAAGCCTCCGCCGGGTGTGTCCTTGCCCTCGATTGATCCCTCCATCGCTTCGACGAATCCTCTCGCAACCGCCAGACCGAGGCCGACACCGTTCGCGCCCGACACGTCACCGAGTTGCTGGAACGGGACGAAGATTCGCTTTCGCTCGGACTCGGGGACTCCTGGCCCGTGATCGACCACGCGTAGGTCGACGTACTCGTCGCCGGTGGGGTCGGCGACGACGCGCACCTCGGTTCCCTCCGGGCAGTGACGCAGCGCGTTGTCGATCAGGTTGGCGAGCGCCCGCTCGAGCAGCCCCGCGTCGGCAAGAACGCGCGGCAGCGTCTCGGGAACCTCTGTCCGCACGTGGCTCGCGCGCTCGCCGAGAGAGTGCAGCGCGGCCGGAACGACCTCTTCCAGACCGATCGGCTCCGCGCTGACCGTGAGCGCTCCCGCCTGCAGCCGGCTCATGTCGAGCAGGTTCCCGACCAGGGCGTTCAAGCGGTCGCTCTCCTCATCGATCGTACGCAGGAACTCTCGCCGCGCTTCGCTCGTCCACTTGACATCGCGCTGGAGCAAACTGGTCACCGACGCTTTGATGGCCGAGAGAGGCGTCCTCAGGTCGTGCGAGACCGCCGAGAGGATGGCCGCGCGCAGCTCGTTGCCGGCGGCCATCGCTCCAACCGTTTGAGCTTCCGTTTCGAGCTCCTCGTGCGCGATCGACGCCTCCAGTTCGTTCACGAAGGCGTCGAGGACACGTTGCTCGTCGGGCTCGGCGAAACGGCCCGAGATGGCAAGGAGGCGGCCGTGCGCGAGCTCGAAGGTCTGAAGCGCACTCTCGGGTCGGAGGGGCGGGTGCTCGCCGCTAGCGGCCACGGCGCGCCAGCTGCCGGCCTCGTTTGCGAGCAGCGCCACTCCCTCGAACTGCAGGGCGCGCAGCAGGCGATCGAGAAGCGCGTCGACCGGAGTGTGGCCGGAGAGCGTGAGAAGCAGGTCGGCTTCGGCTCTCGCTCGATCGCCGGCGACGGCGCGTCTGGCGGCCAGCGCCACGAAGCTCGAGAAGGCCACAGCGACGGCGAGGAACACGCACAGAGCGACCACGTTCTCCGGATCGCTGATCGTGAAGGTGTGTACCGGCTGCGTGAAGTACCAGTTGGCGAGCAGGTCGCCGCCGAGAGCTGTCGCCACGGCGGGCCAGAGGCCGCCGACGGCCGACACGCACACGACGAGGAGCAGGTAGAGCAAGAGGATGCTGGGTAGTTGAACGTGCTCGCCCAGGGCGCCGAGCGTCGCCGTCAGCGCCGGCAGGCTCACGGCGGCGAGGAGAAAACCGAGCAAGACGCGCCGGTTCGGAAGCGCGTGCGGCCGGCGCCGTCCAGGAGGTGCCGGCTCGACCTCTTCGCCCTCCTCCTCGTAGCTGATCACGTGCACGTCGATCGTCGAGCCGGAGAGATGGATGACGCTGTTGATGACCGAGCCGTGCAGTAGCTCCCCCAGCCGGTTCCTCTGCGTGGCGCCGAGGATTATCTGAGTGGCGTTGAACGAGCGCGCCGCGCCGACGAGCGCCTGGCCGGTATCGGTGCCGACGACCTCGCGGTAGCTGCCCCCGAGCGACGAGACCAGCTCGCGCTGCACCCGGAGCCGATCGAGCGCCGGTCCTGCGAGCCCATCCTGCGGGCGTACGTGCACCGCGACGAGCTCGCTGCCGCCGCGCTGGGCCATGCGGGCGGCGCGACGGATCAAGCGCTCGCCGCGCTCCGAGCCGGACAGGGCAACCAGTGCCCGCTCACGCGTTTCCCAGGGTTCGCTGATGCCGTGTCGCTCGCGGTAATCCTTCAGCCCGTCCTCGACCTGGTCGGCGATCCAGAGCAGAGCGAGCTCGCGCAGGGCGCCGAGGTTGCCGGCTCGGAAGTAGTTGCTGAGCGCGGTGTCGACGCGGTCGGCCGGGTAGATGTCGCCACGCGCCAGCCGCGCCCGCACGGTCTCCGGGGCTAGGTCGACCAGCTGCATCTGCGCCGCCTGGCGCACGACGGCGTCGGGAATCGTCTCCTGTTGGGTGACGCCGGTGATCTGCGCGATGACGTCGTTGAGCGACTCCAGGTGCTGGATGTTGAGCGTCGAGATGACGCTGATACCGGCATCGAGCAGCTCCTCCACGTCCTGCCAGCGCTTCTCGTTGCGCGAGCCGGGGATGTTGGTGTGCGCCAGCTCGTCTACGAGCGCGATCTCGGGCCGCCGCGCCAGGATCGCGTCGATATCCATCTCCTCGAACACCCGATCGCGGTAGGGGAGCCGTTTGCGCGGCACGACCTCGAGCTCGCCGATCTGCTCGCCGGTGCGCCGGCGCCCGTGCGTCTCGACGAAGCCGCAGACGACGTCCTCGCCGCGCTCGCGCCGGCGGCGACCCTCGTTGAGCATGGCGAAGGTCTTGCCGACGCCCGGAGCGGCGCCGAGGTAAATGCGGAGCTTTCCACGATCCACACTCATAGCTTGACTCCTATCAGGGGCTGTCGAGAGCCAAGTTGAGCTCGAGCACGTTCACGCCCGGCTCGCCCAGGAAACCTAGCGAGCGCCCGTGGGTGTTCTCGCGCACGAGCGCGAGCACCTGCGTGAGCGGCACCCCGCGGGCACGAGCGACCCTCGGCGCCTGCAGGCGGGCGTTCGCGGGCGAGATCTCGGAGTCGAGGCCTGAGCCCGAGGCGGTGACGGCGTCGACCGGCACCGGCGTGCTCGCGGCCAGGCCGTTCAAGCGCCGGTACGCGGCTATGCGCGTGCGCACGTCTGCGAGCAGGACCGGGCTGGACGGCCCCAGGTTCGAGGCACCGCTCGCCGCACCGTCGTAGCCGGTTCCCGCTGCCGAAGGCCGCGACTGGAAGTAGCGGGGCCCGCCGAAAGTCTGTCCGATCAGGCGCGAGCCGACGACCACGCCGCCCCGGCGCACGAGCGAGCCCTGCGACTTTGAGGGGAAGGCGATCCGGGCCACGCCCGTCACGGCGAGCGGGTAGACGACCCCAACGAGCAAGGTGAAGAAGAGGAAGACGACCAGGGCTGGAACGAGCTGCCGGCGCATCACGAAATCCCTATGGCGCTGACGAGGAGATCGATCAGCTTGATTCCGATGAAGGGCGCGATCAACCCGCCGAGCCCGTAGATGAGCAGGTTCCGCCTCAACACGGCGAGTGCCGAGGCGGCACGGAAGCGCACGCCGCGTAGCGCAAGCGGGATCAGCGCGACGATGATCAGCGCGTTGAAGATCACGGCCGAGGCGATCGCCGACTCGGGGCTGGCCAGGTGCATGACGTTCAGGTGGCCGAGCTCGGGGAAGACGCCCGCGAACATGGCCGGGATGATCGCGAAGTACTTGGCGACGTCGTTGGCGATCGAGAAGGTGGTCAGCGCGCCGCGGGTGACGAGCAGCTGCTTACCGATCTCGACGATCTCGATCAGCTTGGTCGGGTTGGAGTCGAGGTCGACCATGTTGCCGGCCTCGCGCGCCGCCTGGGTGCCCGTGTTCATGGCCACGCCGACGTCGGCCTGGGCGAGTGCGGGCGCGTCGTTGGTTCCGTCGCCGGTCATGGCGACGAGATTGCCGCCGGCCTGCTCGCGCCGGATCAGCGCCATCTTGTCCTCGGGCTTGGCTTCGGCCAGGAAGTCGTCGACGCCCGCCTCGAATGCGATCGCGCCCGCGGTGAGCGGGTTGTCGCCGGTGATCATGACCGTGCGGATGCCCATCCGGCGCAGGTGCTCGAAGCGCTCGGCCAGTCCCTCCTTGACGATGTCCTTGAGCTGGACGATCCCGAGCGGGCGGCCGTTCTCGGACACCGCGAGCGGCGTTCCCCCCGTCTGGGCGACTTCCCCGGCCAGCTCGACCAGCTGCTTGGGAACCGAGCCTCCCTTCTCCTCGACCAGCTGGCAGATGGCCTCGACGGCACCCTTGCGGATCGAAAGCCCTTCCAGGTCGACGCCGCTCATCCGGGTCTGGGCGGTGAAGGGCACGAGGTGGCTGCCGTGCAGCTCGTGCTCGCGCAGCTCGAAGCGCTCCTTGGCGAGCACGACGATCGAGCGCCCCTCGGGCGTCTCGTCGGCCAGGCTGGCCAACTGTGCGGCCTCGGCGAGTTCCTGCTCGCTGACACCGTCGAGCGGCAGGAAGGCGGTCGCCGCTCGATTGCCGAGTGTGATCGTGCCGGTCTTGTCGAGCAAGAGCACGGCGCAATCGCCGGCCGCCTCGACCGCGCGCCCGGACATCGCCAGCACGTTGCGGCGCACGAGCCGGTCCATCCCGGCGATTCCGATCGCCGACAGCAGTGCCCCGATCGTCGTCGGGATCAGGCAGACGAGCAGCGCCACCAGCACGATCGTGCTCTGGCGGGCACCGGAGTAGACGGCAAACGGCTGCAGCGTGACCACGGCGAGCAGGAAGACGAGGGTCAGCCCGGCGAGCAGGATGTTGAGCGCGATCTCGTTCGGTGTCTTCTGCCGTTCGGCGCCCTCGACCAGAGCGATCATGCGATCGAGGAAGCTGGCGCCCGGGAGCGCGGTCACGCGCACGACGATCTCGTCGGAGAGCACTCGCGTTCCGCCCGTCACCGCCGAGCGGTCGCCGCCCGACTCCCTGATCACCGGCGCCGACTCGCCCGTGATCGCCGACTCGTCCACGCTGGCGATTCCCTCGACCACCTCGCCGTCGGCCGGTATCACCTCGCCGGCCTGGACGACGACCAGGTCGTCCATCAGCAGCACGCCGCTCGCTACATCCTCGAGCGTCCCGTCCACGCCTCTTCGGTGGGCGATCGTGACGGCGCGCGTCTTTTTCAGCTCTGCCGCCTGCGCCTTGCCCCTTCCCTCGGCGATCGCTTCGGCCAGGTTGGCGAAGAGGGTGGTGAACCAGAGCCAGGCGGCGATCGTCCAGGCAAACCTGCTCGGGTCCTTGATCGCGATCGCCGTCACGAGCACGCTGCCGATCTCGACCACGAACATGACCGGATTACCCGCCATCAGCCGCGGGTCGAGCTTTCGCACGCTGTCGAGAGCGGCCTGGCGCAGGATCGCAGGGTCGAACATCGAGGTGCGTTGGTTACGAACGGTCACAGGCTCAGGTGCTCCAGGATCGGTCCGAGCGCGAGCACGGGCGCGTAGGTGAGAAGAACGACGACGACGACGACCGCCACCAGCAGGCCGGCAAAGAGCGGCGTGGCGGTCGGGAAGGTGCCGGCCGACTCGGGTACGGTCTGCTTGCGCGCGAGCGCGCCCGCCAGCGCGAGCACGAGGATCATCAGCAGGAAGCGCCCTGCGAGCATGGCGATCGCGAGCGTGGTGTTGAACCAGGTCGTGTTCGCTCCGATGCCGGCGAAGGCCGAGCCGTTGTTGTTGGCCGACGAGGTGAAGGCGTAGACCATCTCCGTGAGACCGTGCGAGCCGTGGTTGAGTAGCGCCGAGCGCGGCCCAGGTAGCACGACCGAGGCGCCGGCCAGCCCGAGAATCACCAGCGGTACCGCGAGCAGGTACAGGACGATCAGCTTCATCTCCAGCGCCTGCACCTTCTTGCCCAGGTACTCGGGCGTCCGCCCGACCATCAGCCCGGCGATGAAGACCGTGAGGATGGCGAAGACGAGCATCCCGTACAGGCCCGAGCCGGTTCCGCCGGGGCTGACCTCGCCCAGCATCATGTTGGCCAGCAGGGCTCCGCCCCCGAGCGGTGTGAAGCTGTCGTGGGCGGAGTCGACGGCGCCGGTCGAGGTGTCGGTGGTGGAGACGGCGAAAAGCGCCGAGGCAGGCGCGCCGAAGCGCACCTCCTTGCCCTCCATGTTCGAGCCGACGGCGCCGATCGCCTGGACGCGCGGATTGCCGGCGACCTCGTAGTGCGTGGCGACACCGACCGAGCCGATCCAGAGGAAGAACATGGCCGCAAAGATCGCCCAGCCCTGGCGCCGGTTTCCGACCAGGCGGCCGAAGGCGAAGGCGAGCGAGAAGGGGATCAGCAGCAGCGCCCAGATCTCGAGCAGGTTGGTCAGCGCCGTCGGGTTCTCGAACGGGTGGGCGGAGTTGGCGTTGTAGAAGCCGCCGCCGTTCGTACCCAGCTCCTTGATTGCCTCCTGGCTCGCGACCTGCCCGCCGGGGATCGACTGGGTCGCGCCCGCCACGGTGTGCGCATCGGTGAAGCCGTGCAGGTTCTGGATCGCTCCCTGGCTGGCGAGAACGATCGCCAGCACGATCGCGATCGGTAGCAGTACGCGCACCGTCGTTCGCACCAGGTCGACCCAGAAATTCCCGATCGTGTCCGACTTCCGGCGTGTCAGGCCGCGCACCAGGGCGATTGCGACGGCGATCCCCACCGCTGCCGAGAGGAAGTTCTGAACTGCCAGCCCGGCCATCTGTGTGAGGTGGCTGGCGCCGGTCTCGCCGGCGTAGTTCTGCCAGTTGGTGTTGGTGACGAAGCTGACGGCGGTGTTGAAGGCGAGCGCCGGCCCGGCGCTGACCGCGTGGCTCGGATTGAACGGGAGCGAGCCCTGCAGGCGCATCAGCAGGTAGACGGCGGCCACCGAGATGCCGCTGAAGATCAGGAGCGAGCCGGCATAGACGCGCCAGGTCTGCTCGCCGTGCTCGTCGATCCCCGCCGCCCGGTAGCAGAGCCGTTCGAGGGGGCCGAAGATGCGGTCGCCGGGCGCCGCCCCGCCGCCAAAGACGCGAGCCAGATACGCGCCGAGCAAGGGCGCGCTCACGCCGATCAGCCCGATCAGCACGCCGATCTGGGCCCAGTTCTGCCAGCTCATCCGAACCGGTCCGGCTTGAGCAGGGCGATCAGCAGATAAGCAAAGACGAGGGTGGCGATCACCAGCGAGCCGACGTCGCCCCAGCTCATCTGCTGCTCCCCTTGTCGTCGTCTTGCTGAACGAGGATTGCGATCGCTCGCACGAAGAGCGCCATCAGGGCGAAGGCGAAAGCTCCGGCGAGGACGAAGGCGAGATCGGCCACCGATCTCGTTTTACCTCGGCCGGGCGGCCGCGCGTCAATCGTTGACGTGATCCCTACGCCGGGCGGCGAGATCTTTACGCGCTCTTAACGCTATGTGTCGCCGTCGGCAAGCCGTAATTCCGTTGGAGTTTAAAACCGGTGTTACGCTTGCTCGAGTGCGGAGCCATCGGGAGTCACGGGAGGCTGATTGGGAGGTTGCCACCTGATGGCGCGAGGACGGCTTCGTGTCTACCTCGGCGCTGCCCCTGGGGTCGGCAAGACGTACGAGATGCTGGCGGAGGGCCATCGTCGAGTCAGCCAGGGCACCGATTGTGTGATCGGATTCGTGGAGCCGCACGGCCGACGCGCGATCGCGGCTATGGCAGAAGGGCTGGAGGTCGTTCCCCGCCGCCGCGTGGCTCACCGGGGTGGGGAGTCGTTGGAGATGGACATCGACGCCATCTTGGCCCGCCGCCCGCAAGTGGCGCTGGTCGATGAGCTGGCGCACACGAACGCCGCGGGGTCGAGGCACACGAAGCGTTGGCAGGACGTGGAGGAGCTTCTCGACGCGGGCATCGACGTCGTGAGCACCTTGAACGTGCAGCATCTGGAGTCCCTCAACGACGTGGTGGCCCAGATGACCGGGGTCAGGCAGCGCGAGACGGTGCCCGACGCGGTGGTCCGCCAAGCGGAGGGGCTTGAGTTGGTGGATCTATCGCCCGAGGCGCTACGGCAGCGTCTGCAGGCCGGCGAGGTCTATTCCTCAGATCGGATAGCCGCGGCCTTGTCGCACTATTTCCGGCTCGGAAACCTGACAGGGTTGCGCGAGCTGGCCGTGCTGTGGCTGGCTGATCGAGTTGACGAGGCGCTGGAGCATCGGGCCAAGGACGGGATCGCAGCGCCCTGGGAGTCACGCGAACGGATCGTTGTTGGTGTTTCCGGCGGCCCCGAAAGCGATCGGCTTATCCGGCGGGCCGCTCGGCTGGCCGCTCGAACCCCGGGCAGTGACCTGATGGCCGTCTACGTCGCTCGCAGCGATGGACGTTCGGGGGCGAATGCCGCCGAGCTGAGACGCTGCCGCGCATTGGCGGAGTCCCTCGGTGGGAGCTGGCATCAGGTGGTCGGGATGGACGTGGCCGACGCCTTGGGGCAGTTCGCGCGCCACGAGAACGCGACGCAACTGGTAGTCGGCTCTAGCCCGAGGAGTGGTCTGCGGGCGTTGCTAGAGGGCCGGGAGGTCGTAGCCCGCAGGGTTACACGGCTTGGCGGGGCCCTCGACGTTCACGTCGTGACTGACAAGAGCGCGGCCGAGAGATCACCGCTCCGGCTCCTACAGCTGGGCGTCAGCCGCCAACGTCGGCTGACCGCCATGGTGATACTGCTCGTGCTTGTACCCACGCTGACAGTGGTGCTTACCATGCTGCGGAGCCATCTCGCGCTGTCGGGCGACCTGCTGGTGTACCTGCTGGCGGTCGTGCTGATTGCGGTTATCGGAGGTCTGTACCCGGCGCTCGTTGCAGCCTTCGTTTCTGCGGCTTTGGGGGACTTCTTCTTCACCCGACCGCTGCATTCGTTCGATGTTGCGTCGACCAACGACATCGTCGCGCTAATGGTGTACGTGGCGACGGCACTCCTGGTGAGCTCGGCGGTCGAACGGGCGGCCCGCCGTCAGCGCCTGGCGACGAGGGCTTCAGGTGAGGCCGCCGCCATGACGACGATGGCCGGCGCAGTGCTTCGCGGAGAAGGCGATCTGCCGCGACTCTTGGAACTCGTGCGTGAGACGTTCGGGCTGGAGGCGGTGAGCCTATTGGAGCGCCCTCGTGAGACACCTTTCGAGGACACCTGGTTCGTCATCGCCAGCTCCGGCGATAGTCCCCCCGAGCGACCAGAGCATGCCACCGCGAAGGCCGTGCTCAGCCCCTCTTTGATCTTGGCCGGGTGCGGCCGTGCCCTGCCGCCCGCTGACCTGGAGATCTTCGCCGCGTGCGCAGCGCAGGTGGCGGAAACCGTCCGCCGGCGTCGCCTCACCGAGCAAACAGCCAGCGCTGAGCAGCGGGCTGGTGGTGAGGGCGAGCGGCGACGCGCTGCGCTCGCGGCTGCGACTAGCCACGTTCTCCCCGGCCCTATTGCGACCGCCAAACAGGCTTTGACATCGCTGCGCGCGCTGTTGCCGGCCTCCAGAGCGGAGGAGAAAACGCTGGTCGACACCGCCGAGCATTCGGTCGACAGAATCGGCGTGTTGGTGCAGCAGCTCGCGGACGTCGTTCAGGCCCGCGCCGGAGCGCTGGACGTGCATCTCCGGCCGGTGGATGTGGCCGAGGTGGTGTCGGCGGCGCTTGCAGACCTCGGACCTGGTGACCACGGTCTGGACATGCAGATCTCAGACGATCTGCCCGATGTCATCGCGGACGCCGCGGTGCTCACGCGGATCGTCATCGCTTTGGCCGACAATGCTCTGCGGCGCAACCCGCCCGCGCCCGCGCCCATCCTTGTTGCCGCGCCGTCCGGGGATCGGGTCGAGATTCGCTTCGAGGACAGCGGACCGTTCCCGGACGGTACCCCGCCACGCGCGACGGAGTCGGCTGCCTTGGAGCCGGGCTACTCCGCCGATGAGCCGCCCGGGTATGACGCCTTCGTCATCGGCGTGGCTCGTGACCTGGCAGAAGCGATCAACGGCTCGCTGCGCGCCGAGGAGAGGATCGGAGGGGGACTGGCGATCACTGTTAGCCTGGCCAGCCGGCGCGCTACCTGATGTCGGCGTGCGCGATCCAGTCCCAGGTGCGGCGCAGGCCCTCTTCGAGGCTCGTCTGCGGTCGCCAGCCGAGCTCGCGCTCGACCTTGCCGACGTCGAGCACGCTTCGCTGCAGCTCTCCGGCTCGTGCCGGGGAGAGCCTGGGGGTCAGACCGCTCCCGGCCACCTTCCGGCACAGCTCGTACAGCTCGAGCACCGAGGTGGCGCGACCCGTGCCGACGTTGAAGACGCCGCCTTCTACCTCGGCCGCCACCAGCGCGGCCTGCACGACGTCGCCGACGTAGACGTAGTCGCGCTCCTGCTCGCCGTCGCCGAAGATGTTGCAGATCTCCGCGTCGCGCAGCCGCCCGAGGAAGATGGCGACCACGCCCGCCTCGCCGTGTGGATCCTGCCTCGGCCCGAAGACGTTGGCGAAGCGCAGCACGACGTTGCTCATTCCGTACAGCCGCCGGTAGGTGAGCAGGTACTCCTCGCCGGCCAGTTTGGCGGCGCCGTAGGGTGCCAGCGGCCGGCGCTCGCTCGACTCGTCGGCGGGGGCGTCGCACTCGCCGTAGATGGCGCCGCCGGTCGAGGCGAAGACGACCCGGGAGCCGGCGGCATGCGCCGCCTCGAGCACGCGCAGGGTGCCGATCACGTTCACCTCGGCGTCGTAGTCGGGCCGCTCGATCGAGACGCGCACGTCGGCCTGGGCTGCCAGGTGGAAGCACACGTCCGGCTTCAGATCGGCAAAGACGCCGTTCAGTGGCTCGCGTACGTCGAGCTCGTGCAGCTGCGCTCGCTCGGACACGTTCTCGCGCTTTCCGCTCGAGAGATTGTCGACCACCTCGACCGAATCGCCGCGCTCGATCAGCGCGTCGACGAGGTTCGAGCCGATGAAGCCGGCACCGCCGGTAACGAGCGCACGCACGGCCGTATCCTATGGCGAATTTGCCATGGCATACATGGCAGAGCGAACTAAGTAGGGTTGGTCCACATGTTCATCTCGTTCGAAGGTCTCGACGGTTGCGGCAAGACGACCCAGGTCGAGTTGCTCGAGGCCTACCTGGAGACCAAGGAGATCGAGTTTGTCGCCACCCGCGAGCCGGGCGGGACGGTTCTCGGAGAGCAGCTGCGCGAGATCGTGCTCCACGGCGACAAGATCTCGCCCTGGGCGGAGGTCGCCATCTTCGCGGCCGCGCGCGCGGAGCTTGTCGAGGAGGTGGTCGAGCCGGCGCTCGAGCGGGGGGCGATCGTGATTTCCGATCGTTTCGTCGACTCCTCGCTCGTCTACCAGGGCGTGGCGCGCGGGCTCGGGATCGAGGAGGTCTTGCAGCTCAACCTGCACACCACGAAGGGACTTCTCCCGGATCGCACCTTTCTGCTCCTCGTCGATGAGAAGCTCTCGGAGGCTCGGGTGGGCGAGGAGCGCGATCGCATGGAACGGGAGAGCGCGGCCTTCCGGCGCCAGGTCGAAATCGGCTACCGACAGCTGGCCGAGATGTTTCCGGAGCGGATCGTCGTTCTCGACGGGACGCAACCGCGCGAGCTGATCGCTCGCCAGGTAAGGCAGGCGCTGGAGGACGCCGGGCAGCTGTGACGGACCCGTTCGCTTCGGTCGCAGAGCAGGAGGAGGCGAAGACGCTTCTACGGGCGGCGCTGGCGGAGGGAGTGGCTCACGCCTATCTCTTCCACGGCCCGGCCGGGGTCGGTAAGCGACGCACGGCGCTTCTCTTCGCGGCCGAGTTGCTCGGCGACCTGCGCCGCGTCGAGCAGGGCTCGCATCCCGATCTGTTCGTGCTCGAGCCCGTCGGCGATCAGATCCGCATCGATGATGTCAGGGCACTCAGGCGCGACCTGCACATGCGCCCGTTCGAGGCATCGAGGCGCGTCTATCTCGTCTTCTCGGCCGAGGCGATGAACCGAGAGGCCGCCGACGCTCTGCTCAAGGACCTCGAGGAGCCGCCGTCCTACGCCATCTTCGTGCTCGTCGCCGACGAGCTGGGGCCGATCGCGGCGACCATTCGCTCCCGCTGCCAGCCCGTATCCTTTCACCGCCTCTCCGAGCACGCGATTCACGAGGAGATCGTTCGCCGCGGCGGAGTCAAGAGCGAAGAAGAGATGCAGACGCTGGCACGGATCGCCGCCGGCCGCCTCGATCGGCTCGAGCGCCTGCTCGAGCCCGCCGCCTCGGCCCGGCGCGAGCGCCTGCTCGCGGTTGCGCGCGCCGTCTACTCCGACCCCGAGTTCGATCCCGCCGAGTCGGTGCGCACGCTACGCGAGGCGATCGAGGAACGGGGCGCCGAGGCGCGGGCGAAGGCGGAGAGCGCGCTCGAGGGTAGCGAGCTGACGAAGCGGGAGCTAGACCAGCGCTTGCGCCGGGTGCAACGCGGCGCCGAGCGCGACGAACTGCTGGCGATGCTGGAGGAGCTGGCGGCCTGGTATCGCGATCTGATCGCGGTCGCCGTCGGCGCCGAAGGCGTGTTGATTCACTCCGATCGTGCCGCCGAGCTGCGTTCCGACGGGAGCCGCGAACGGCTGGCCGCGGCCGAGGATGCAGTCGAGATCGTCCGTGCCGCCTTCCGTCGTATGCAGGC
>PMZQ01000079.1:42686-44810 GCA_003170155.1 Actinomycetota bacterium
CGCCATGTCGGTCGCAGCGACCACGGCTTCGGCAAGAAGAGGCGATTGGATGAACAGCCGCTACGCGCCCCGTTTTGAGAGGTTACCTTCGGCCGGCTACCGTGGACCGAGGCTTTTATCGTTCTCAAGTCGCAAGTACGATCCATTCTCGAGGCCGACGTCATGCCGTCAAGCCCCCGCGACCAGCCACCCAAGACCGCCGCGACCCGGAAAACCGGACGCCCGCAGCGCTCGTCTGCCCAGGTCGAGATCCTCGACCGCGAGCGCATGCTCGAGACGCTGCTCCAGAACCTCCCCGACGCCGTCGTGCGCGTCGACCGGGAGGGCCGTCACATCTACGCCAACCCCGCCTGTGTGAAGGTGCTGGGGATACCGCCGGAGGAGATGATCGGCAAGACGGTGCAGGAGCTCCCGATCGCCGCGAACCTGCGCAGAACGTGGCCCTCCCGCATCTCGAAGGTATTCGCGAGCGGAAAGGCCCGCAGCGTGCGGGACGTCTTCGAAGGGCCGCGCGGCGCCGTTAGCCACGAGACCAAGCTCGTACCGGAGCTCGACGAGCACGGCCAGGTGGCGACCGTCTTGATCGTCGTCCACGACTTCGCCGAGCGGCACCGGGCCGAGAAGAGTCTCCAGGAGAGCGAGGAGCGCTTCCGGGTCACCTTCGAGCAGGCGCCGACAGCGATGCTCCTGATCGACGACACCGCTCACGTCCGCGGCGCGAATCCCGCCGCAACTCGGCTGCTCGGGTACTCGCACCAGGAGTTGATCGAGAAGACGATCTACGACATCACTCACCCGGACGACCTCGAGCTGACCCACGACGTTGCCGAGCGGATCTATACGCGGAGCGAGACCACGGTTGCGACCGAGAAGCGCTACCTGCGCAAGGACGGAGAGATCGTCTGGGGCCGTCTCTCGGTCTCGGCGGTGCGCGATCCCGAGCAGGGCTTCATCAACAACATCGCCCAGATCGTGGACATCACGCAGCTGAAGCTGGCCGAGTGGGCGCTGCGGGAGCGCGAGGAACTGCACCGCGCGGTGATCGAGCAAGCCACCGACGTGATCGCGGTCATCAGCCTCGACTTCACCATCCGGTTGGTCTCGCGCTCAGTGCGGAACGCGCTCGGCTACGACCTCGAGGAGCTGATCGGTCATAAAGTCGCGGAGCTGATCCCCCCCGAGATGCTCGAGGAGGCTCGTGCCGTGGCGACGGAGATCATCGCGGGCGGGCCGCCGACGAGTCGCTCCTTCCGCCTCAGGCACCGAAACGGCGACTGGCGCCTGTTCGAGGGCGTCGGCTCGGTCGCTCACGACGAAAGCGGCGAGCCCTCGTACATCGTCGTGGTTCTGCGCGACGTGACCGAGCGCACGCAACTCGAGCGTCAGCTCCTGATCGCCCAGAAGATGGAGGCGGTCGGCCAGCTCGCCGGAGGTGTCGCCCACGACTTCAACAACCTCCTGACGGTCATCAACGGCTTCGCCGACATCTCCACGAAGGCACTCGACGGTCGCGAGGACGCGGTTCGCAACTACCTGGGCGAGATCGGCCGTGCCGGCCAGCGTGCCGCTGAGCTGACCCAGCACCTGCTCGCCTTCAGCCGCCAGCAGGTGTTGCAGCCCGAGGTCGTGGACGTCAACGCGATCGTCGAGGAGTACGCGGGCATGCTCCGGCGCATGCTCGGCGAGGAGATCGAGCTGCTGACCAGGCTGGAGCCGGATCTGCACTCGGTCGAAGTCGATCCGGGGCAGCTCGGTCAGGTTCTGACCAACCTTGCCGTGAACGCCCGCGACGCCATGCCCAACGGAGGCACGGTCACGATCGGCACCAACAATGTCCAGCTCGAGAAGGCGCCTCCCCTCGCTCACGGCTCGCTCTCGCGTGGCTCCTACATCGTCCTCTCCGTCTCCGACGTCGGCGAGGGAATCTCGTCCGAGGCGCGCGATCACGTCTTCGAGCCCTTCTTCACCACCAAGGAGCCCGGCCAGGGGACGGGGCTCGGCCTGGCCACCGTGCTCGGCATCGTCGAGCAGTCGGGCGGCGCGATCACCATCGACTCCGAGCCGGAATCGGGGACTGTCTTCCGTATCTACCTGCCGCGCAGCAAAGCGGCGACTCGGGCCAAG
>PMZQ01000079.1:44853-45529 GCA_003170155.1 Actinomycetota bacterium
GCGTGCTCTACATCTCCGGCTACACACCCGACGTCGTCCGGACCCGCGGGGTAATCGCCCACCAGGAGGCCTTCCTGCAGAAGCCGTTCAGCGCTGCGGCGCTGACCCAGGCGATCCGTAACCTGAGCAGCGAAAAGTCTGCCTCCTGAAAGGAGGCATTGCGACTTTTCGCTGAGGGAGGAACAAGCGATGAGCACGGCTTTGCCGTGTGCTCATCGCGGCGTCCTAGAAGCGGGCTGGCTAGTCGGGTTGAGAGCGGGGTCCGGTGCGAGGTGGGGGACGGCGGTCGTGAGCCGCGCCCGCGCAGGTCGGTCGNNAGCGCGGTGCCAATGGCCGATGGGCACCGTAACTTGAGGGCGATGCAAGAGGCAGCCCGGGCACTGTTGCAGGCGAATACCGAGACCGTCGAGTTTGAGGGCCGGGTTTGGCGCTACTCCATTCCCTCGAAGCGTTCTTACCCCCACCAGTGGCTCTGGGACTCGGGCTTCCACGCTGTCGTCTGGTCGCTCGTCGATCCCGCCCGCGGCTGCGACGAATTGCGCTCGCTCTTTCGCTGGCAGGCGCCGAACGGCTTCATCCCGCACGTCGTCTTCTGGCACTCCGCGCGTTTTTACCTGCGCACCTGGCAGTACCTCGAGAGCACCGGCTTCTGGAGTTTCCTGCCCCGCCGCCGGCC
>PMZQ01000028.1:0-9751 GCA_003170155.1 Actinomycetota bacterium
CCGTCCTCGAACGACTCAGTTCTTCGATTTCTGATAATAACTAGAGCATGTGGAGGCGAGATTGAGCAGAAACACCGCCCTTATCACAGGAATCACGGGGCAAGACGGTCCCTATCTCGCTCGATTGCTACTGGATAAGGGCTACGAGGTGAGCGGGCTGGTACGCCGCAGTTCTACCCCGAATCTAGAGCGATTAGAGCGGCTCGGAATACGGGATCGCGTTCGCCTGATCGAAGGCGATCTGGGCGATGGGGGCTCCATCATCAACGCGATCGATCTTTGTGAGCCATCCGAGTTCTACAACCTGGCGGGACAGAGCTTCGTTCCCGAGTCGTGGAAAACGCCCGTTCAGACCGGAGATTTCACAGCGCTCGGTATCACGCGCTGCCTGGAGGCGATACGCCTGATCGATCCGGAGATCCGCTTCTACCAGGCTTCTTCGAGCGAGATGTTTGGCAAGGCTCAAGAGACGCCACAGAGCGAAACCACACCGTTTTGGCCTCGCAGCCCGTACGGCGTCGCGAAGGTCTACGGGTACTGGATCACGATCAACTACCGCGAGAGCTACGGCCTGCACACCTCGAATGGCATCCTCTTCAACCACGAGTCACCGCTTCGTGGCCTGGAGTTCCTCCCTCGCAAGGTCAGCAATGCCGTGGCGCGAATCTCGCTCGATCTCCAGAAGGACCTACAGATCGGAAATCTCGAAGCGCGCCGGGATTGGGGCTACGCGAACGACTACGTCGAGGCGATGTGGTTGATGCTCCAGCAAGACGAACCCGGCGACTACGTCGTCGCATCCGGGGAGACGCACACCGTGCGAGAGCTCATCGAGATTGCGTTCGGCCGGGTCGGGCTCGACGACTACGAGAAGTATGTAGTGGTCAACCCGGACTTCTACCGGCCGGCCGAGGTAGATCTCCTGATTGGAGATGCCTCGAAGGCACGAGCGAAGCTTGGTTGGAAACCGAAGGTGGGGTTCAGAGAACTCGTCGAGATGATGGTGGATGCCGACGTTGAACTCGAGAAAACGAAGCTCGCCGTAAAACAGAACATCCTCTAGTACTGATAACTCTTCGGTCGTCGAAGGTACCGACGGTGAGCGGGCTCGGGTTGGTAGTAACGGGATCTGCTAGCGCTTTGCAGGGTTCGGGCTCATCCAAGCCCTCCCCCGCCGGAGAGCCGCTCTCAACCCGCTGACGCGAGCCAGAGGTATCGGCCGGCGTGCTCCGGCGCCTGCTCGCCGGTAGCGCTTCCACTCCCTCAGCCCGGCGATCCGGCCGCGAAGAGGAGCAAGCTTTCCTCGCCTCAGAGAGACGAAAGCCACGTAGGCGAGATCGTAGGTCAGCATACCCAGGCCGTACCGCCTGAGCAGGGCGGCGTCGGCGTTCTTGGCGAGCAGCCTGACCCGGTTCCTGCCCGCCAGATAGTACTTCTGACCCGATCTGTGCCCGAGCGTCGCCGAGTGGTGATGAGAAACGATTGCCGCCGGCACATAGAGACAGCGCCAACCGTTCATCCGAGCGCGCCAGGCAACGTCGACATCCTCGAGATAGGCAAAAAACGACTCGTCGAACGACCCGATCTCGTCGAGCATCGCCCGCCGGTACAAAGCCGCACCGGCGCTGGCGCCGAAAACCTCGACCGTCTCTACCTCGCTCGCGCTCAGCGGCTGCCCGAGCAGGCGGTCGGAGGCGACTCCGAGCCTATCCACCACGATCCCCGCCGAGTTGATCGTCTCCGGACGGTCGAAGAAGCGCATCTGGCTGGCTACCGAGCCGATATCGCCGGCGGAGACGCCGGCCGCCAGCATTCGCGCGAACGCCTCCGGCTCGACCGTCGCATCGTCGTTGAGAAGAGCGACCCACTCGCCTTTCGATCGACGAATGCCGAGGCTGACCGCCGCCGAGAAGCCGGTGTTCGCCGGCTCGGCGATCACGACGGCATGCGCGAAACGGCAAGCGAAATCTCGCTCGTCCTCGGACGTGGCCTCGTTTAGTACGAGGACCAGCTCGGCCGGGCCGTTGACCAGGCGCAGCGCTTCCTGCACCGAGAAAAGACATTGCTCGAGAAGCTCGCCTTTCCGGTAGCTAACGACGATCACCGATAGGACGGGCTTCGTCAGCGCTGAACCTCGGCTTGCGACGAATCGGTGGACAACTTCCTGCTCCCTAGGCGCGAGTTGATCGTGCTCTGCCACGTAATAGCCGACGCAAAAAGACGCTGTGCAGCATCGACACCAGTAGTTTGACGGCGATACCGAAGTAAACGACGGCGTTCTTCAGCACTCCCTGCGTTGCCGCGTAGTGCTTGCGATAGAAGCGGAACATGCCGTAGTGAAAGGCGTAGGTGAGTCGCGGCTTTCGGTATTTGCCGCTGGTGCCCGCCTTGATGTGAACCACCTTGACCGTGGGGTCATACCAGGTCACCCAGCCGGCCTCCGCGAAGCGGTAACAGAGATCGAGGTCCTCCATGTACATCCAGTAGCCCTCGTCGAACAGGCCCACCTGGTCGAGCGCGCTCCGGCGCATGAGCATGAAGGCGCCGTTGACCGCGTCGACCGGGCCGCTTTCGAGCGACGGCGCCCGGTACTGCGAGAGCCGAGCCGGCGCCTTGCTCGAGCGGCCGATACGCATGAAGTGAGCCAGCGCGCCGAGGGGAGTCGGGAAAGAGCGGCGCGCGGCGTGGTCGAAGGTTCCGTCCTCCTGCTCGAGCCGGCAGCCCGAGATACCCAGCCTTGGATTCGACTCCATCAGCGCGAGCATGTGGTCGAGCACGTTCTCGACCATGATCGTGTCGGGATTGAGCGCAAGCACGTAGGGTGCGCTACCGCGACGTATCGCCACGTTGTTCGCCTTCGAGAAGCCGAGATTCTCGTCCGAGGCGATCAGCTCGACCTCCGAGAACTCCGATCGCACCATCTCCACGGTCCCGTCCCGGGACGCGTTGTCCACGACCCAGACTCGCGCCTCTCGCGCCGGCGAGTGCGAGCGAAGCGACGAGAGGCAGTCGTGGAGCATCTCGCGCGAGCGATAGGAGACGATGACGATATCGAGCGCAAGTTCCGGCATTCGGCTGAGCCTAATCGCTGCCNNCCGGCGCAGCTCACGATCGGCCAGCAGCTTCTCGAGCGCGGCCCGCAGCGCCTCGACGTCGCCGAGCGGAACAAAGATGCCCGTTTCCCCATCTACGACGAGGTCGCGCAGTCCGCCGACGGGGCAGGCGACGACCGCTCGCCCGTGCGCCATCGCCTCGGCACAGCTCATCCCGAATCCCTCCCGGGAGGACGGGCAGGCGACGACCGCGGCCTGGTCGTAGAGCTCGCCGATCTTCTCGTAGGAGACAAATCCCAGCGCCTGGGGCACTCGCTTACGTAGCGGCCCGTCGCCGGCCACGACCAGGTTCATTTCCCGAGTCGCCTCGACCAGCTCGAGGATGCCCTTCTCCGGCGAGAGCCGCCCGGCGAACAGCACCGTCGCCGACTCTCCCTCCTCGCTCGTCTCGGCCGGTACGTCGAACTCGGGCGAGATCACCCGAACATGTCGCGCGCCTAGCCTTCGCGCTTCTTCGGCGAGCTCGTTCGAGGGGCAGATGACGGCGCCGGCACGGCGCAGCAGAGGGCGCGAGAAGAGGCTGAGCCTGCGCGCCAGCAGGATGTCGGAACCCGGAAGCTGGAGCACCAGCGCCGGGCTCAGGCCGAGTGCGACCGCACCGCTCGGGAGCCAGTAGGCATGGATAAGATCGGCGCCACGGGCGGCGCCACGGGCGGCGCGGCGGAAGTTGAGCAGCATCAGCGGCAGGAGCAGGAGCAGCCACGGGCGGCGGCGTAGATTGCCGATCACACCGTGGCCGTAGGCGATCCCGAAGTGGCGGAAGTTCTGCGGCGAGACAACCTCGACCTCGTGCCCCAACTCGCAGAGATGCGCAACTGCGGCGGCCACGAACGTTCCCGCATAGTCACCCGGATAGCGCGGGTACGAGGTCGTGAGAACGACGATTCTTAGAGCGCCGGCCGTACGCGAGCGCTCGGCTGTCATCGTGTCACAAGCTCCGATCGCCGTTCGGGTAGCTGCGCCTGGAAGCGAGAGAAGACAAGAGGCGCCGCCAGCAAGAGTGCCGCGAAGGCATAGAAGTAATAGAACTGCATCGTCAGATAGAAGGCATTGGAGGCCATCGTGCCGGCGAGGGCGGCGGTCATTCCCCAGGCCAGCGGCCGCACTCGCGCGGCGAGCGGGTCACCGGCGGCCGTCAGCGCCCGACCCAGCGCACGGGTGTCGGCGAGGCGCCTGAACAGGTACCAGAGGAACAGCGCGAAGATGACCGAGCCGACAATGCCTCCTTCCACCATTGTCGAGACGTAGAAGGAGTGCGGCCCCCAGTTCGTCTTGCCGGTGACGAACTGGTAGTAGACCGAGAAGTTGTTCAGACCCAGCCCGAGCAATGGGTGGCTGTGCAGCACTTGCGGTATGAAGTCATAGACGCCGAGGTGAATCGAGGTCGAGTTCCCGTTCGTCTGCAGGCGCGAGCTGATCACGGTCGAGAAGAAATGCCGGCGCTCGTACACCACCGCGGCCAGGAAAGCGAACACCGCGCCGACCGGCACCAGAAAGCGCGCCCGGACGAAGAAGTGGCGGTAGGGGACGGCGAGGATGAGCAAGCCGACGCCGAGCCCGAGCAGGCCGCTGCGTGAGAGCGTGGCCAGCAAGACCACGAGCAAAAAGCCGAGCAGGCCCGCGAGCGGCCAGCGCAGGCGGTGGCCTCGCTCGAGACGCAGATAGACAGGGACGAGAATCAGAAGCGGCATGATCAGCATCACGCCGAGATGGTTGGGATCACCGGTGAGCGCGTTCGGCCGGTAGACATTCTGGCCACCGACGGCGCCGTAGATGTTGATCGAAGCGGCTCCCCCGGTGAGCGGATCGAGCAACCGCTTGTCGAGGTTGAGCCCGGCCTCGGCCGCGCCGAGCTGGACGATGCCGTAGGCCGCGTTCGCCGCCATGCCGGCGACGAACGCGGACAGGGCGTTCCAGTAAAAGCGCCGCGAGCGGTCGCTCAGATGAATCACCGCGACGGTCAGGAAAAGCAGGTGAATCACCAGCTTCGCCATTCCCTTGCCGAACTGCGTCAGCCCCTGCGTGGTCTCGATATTGAAGAAGCCGGCCAGGAAGCAGATCAGGAACGCGGCGCTGAAGGTGAGTGTCACCAGTGCGGTGCGAGGCGCCTTCAGGTTGTGCGAGACGGCACAGTCGACGGCGAAGCTGATCAGATAGACACCCGCGAGCAGGTCGGCGAGCGAGACCGAGACGCCGACCTCCCAGTGCAGCTTCTCGAAGGTCGCCGCGAAAAGTGTGATCAGAAGCAGCAGGTCGGTTCGCCTGCTCATGCGGGTGGAGATGGCCGCCGTCACGGACTTGATCGTACGCGCTCGAGATCGATCGTTGACGCGGGTGCGGTCGCGTCGCGGCGCCCGGCGTGGCTAAGCGCCAGCGGCCGGAGGGATCCGGTAGAGACTGAAGGCGTCGTCACGGTAGACGGGCTTCAGCTTCATCTTCGCTGCCAACTTGAGACGTTCCGCGCTGGTGAGAACGATCCAGCCCGGCTTGTAGCGGACGACGGTGCCGAGATCGCCCGTGGCGAGAAAGGCCCAGACATTCCTCCGGCGTTCGTAGGGGCGGTTCCGCCCCGTATCGGCCACGTTCCCCGGCGGTGCCGTGACCACATAGACGGGCGCGACCGCGAGGATCCGGTAACTGGTCGTCGGATCGGCGAGAACGATGGCCCGGTCCGGCACCTTCTCGTGAATCGCTTTCGTCAATCCGGGCGTGAGCCCGGGCTTGTCCACGCTCACCGCGGGTGTCCAGTGAAACAACCCCGCCACCACGAGGGGGAGAACGAAGAGGCCGGCCGCAAAGACCACAATCGAACTCTCCCCCTCGTCGTAGTTGGCCTCGGGGCTGAGGAAGAAGCAGACGATCGCGGCGCAGGACGCCAGCAGCACCGTCCAGACGAGCCAGCCCGGGCCGCCTCCCGAATGTAGGTGGTACCCGAAATCTCCCGGCCAGATGATCTGGAGCGCGATCCCGGCCGCCAGCGCAAGCGCGAGCGTATAGCGGCGCAACAGCCCGGAGAGGATTCCCAGCCCGCCGGCAAAGGCAAACGCGTAGGGGTAGAAGACGGCCAGACGGCGTGCCTGAGAGATCGAGACCAGATCGGAGAAGGGCATGAACAGTGTCGGGATGAGCGTCAGGCCGAGCACGGCCAGAGAGCTCCCGAGCACGAACGCCGACCAGCGTTTCTTCGCCGCCATGAAGGCCAGCACCGTCAGTACCAGCGCCGCAACGGCGACGGCGCCCGAGCGTGCGAGCACCTCCGGCGCCAGTGCGTAGCGGCCGTTCGCGTAGGTCGCGATCTGGACGCCGTAGTGCTTGAGCGTCTTGTTCACCTCGTGTGTGCTCGGGTCGTAAGAGGCCGAGCTGCCGACGAGCGGCGTGATCACGGCAATGAAGACGAGTGCCGGTACGAGTACCGCGGTGAACGCGCGCATTCCTTCGCCGAAATCGCTTCTGTTGACGAAAAGGCGCACGACAACGTAGGCCGCGAGCGGCACGATCACGTAGATCACGTAGGTCACGTGCACGATCGCCAGCGCCAGCGAGGCGAGCGCCACCAGGGCGAGCCCGGCCGGCGTCGTGCGATCGAGCTCGAGGAAGAAAAGAGCGATCACCATCGGTACGAGCAGGTGCCGGCCGACCGTCCCGGGAAGCGCCAGTGACGCATACGCGCCCCCGAAGCCGGGTGCAACCACCACGAGCGCGACTTGGGCGATCACGGACACGAGCGCCAGCCGAAGCGAGCGGAAAACCGCCCAGCCGGCCTCATAGGCAACGAGCAGCGCCACGGGTGCCAGAGCGCTCGGCTCGTGCAGCACGACTACGGTCGGATCGACCCCGGCGATCCTGGCAATGCCCCCGAGCAACCCGTGCCAGAGCGGAAAGGCGTATCCGGGGTGCAGGCTCCCGTCGGCAAACTCGTTGACGGTGCCGAGGCTGAGATTGCCGAGATCGAGGAGCTTACGAATTCGCGCGAGATGGAAGAGCTCGTCGCCGTGAGGAACACCGGCGATGTGCCAGAGCAGAATGCCCAGCGCCGTCCCCGCCAGTAACACCCAGACGCTGCCCCGGACAGCCACCGGCGCCCGCCGCCGCCAGACGACGACGAGTGCGACCAGTCCGCAGGCGAGATACAGCCAGAGCGCGAGCGAGAACGAGCCCCGCACGAGAAACATCACGCCCATGCAAACGGCCAGGAGCCCTAGGCTCATCGCCAGGGTCGCCGAGACGCTGCGGCGGCCGAGTGCGATCGCGGCGAGAAACCCCGGATAGAGGAAGACCACGGTCGCCGCCATCAGCCTCAGATAGAGCGTGACCGGACCGACGGGAAGCAGCCGAGCCACGACGAGCGCGAGCAGTGCCGCCGGCAAGCCGAAAAGCTCGACCCTCCTCAGCGTCGCCACGCGAGCAACTCCTCCAGCGAACCGGCTCTCAGCCACTGCGCCGCGTCACGGTACATACGCCCGCGCTTTCCAGGAAAGACGAGACCTCTCAGAGTCAGCGCGACGGCGAGCAGGCGGCGAGCGGCTCGGGCGGTGCGAGGGCCGTGATGCTTCTCGAGGAAGAGCAGGTGGCCCTGAACCTGCTCGCGGAAAAACCGTCCTCCGTGCGAGGCGCCACCGACGTGCACGACCTCGGCCGCCGGCGTGAAGAGGATCTTCCAACCTGCCTGGCGGAAGCGGTAGCACCAGTCCACCTCTTCGCTGAAGAGGAAGAAGCGCTCGTCGAGGCCTCCGATCTCGGCCGCCGCCTGAGGGCGAACGAGCAACGCGGCGCCCATCAGGAACTCGGCTTCGAGCTCGCTGTCGTGACGGAAGCCGGCGCCGTAGAAGGCGTTCAGCATCCGCGTCCGTGGCCCGAGCTTGCGCAGGAAGAAATACTCGGTGGTCAACCGCCAGGGAGTCGGAAAGCCGCGCACCGATCGTTGCAATGTTCCGTCCTGGTTGCGAAGACGCGGCCCGGCGACAGCCGCTTCCGGAACTCGCTCGAGCGTCTCGACCAGTTTCGCGACTCCGTCGGCGACGACCCAGGCATCGGCGTTGAGGAGAAAGAACCACTTCCCACTCGCCGCGCGCATGCCCGCGTTCCAGCCCGCGCCGAGTCCCCGGTTCTGTTGCTCGATCAGGCGCGCCTCCGGGAAGCGGTCGCGTACGAGCTCGGGCGTGCCGTCACTGGAGCCGTTGTCGACCACGATCAACTCGTAGCCGCGAACGCTCTCCAGGCAGGGCTCGATCCAGGGCTTCGCGTTGTGGGTGACGACGACGACCGAGACCTCGGGAACGCCCGCGGCGCCCTTCTCTGCCTTCCACCGGCTCGAGCCGCGACTCATCGCGATTCGCCTCCCGGTGCCTCGCCCGGCTTCTCCTTTCGCCGCGCCGCGAACGTTCCGCGCGCTCCCTCCCAGGCGAGAATGGCGGCGCCGGGAAGCGAGAGCAGGACCGTGACCAAGAAAAAGAGGAAGCCGGCCGCGAAGGCGGGGTCGTGAGCCACTCCGAGCTGCCCGAGGAAGCTGATGAAGAAGGTCTCGCGCACGGCCAGCCCGTTGATGGTGAAAGGCACGAGCTGAACGAGAAGCAGAAGCGGCCCCATCACGTAGTAGGGACGCGGCCCCAGATCGATGCCCACCGCCTTGCCCGAACACCAGATGGCGAGGATGCGCACCGCCTGAATGCCGATGGTGAGGGTAAAGGCGCCGATCAGAAGCGTTGCGTTGTCGCGGTAGGCATGGATGCCCAGGTAGACGTCGCGCGCCGGCCGCTCCAGCCGCAGCTTGCGTAGTAGCGGCACCGTCTTCACGAGCAGGCGCTGAGCCGAGCGGGCGAAGAGAAGCACCGCCAGCGCCACGGCACCGACGATCAGCATGCCCTCGATCCAGAGATAGGCGCCGATGTTGTAGCGCCCGAGCGCCAGCGCGAAGCCGATCGCAGCCAGAGACAGCGTGGCCGCTCCGCCGAGAACGCGCTCGAGCAGGATCGAGCCCGCCGCAGGACCGCCTCGCCCGGGGTGGCGGCGGCTGGTCTCGAAGATACGCATAGCATCGCCGCCAAGTGAAGTCGGGAGCACCTGACCGGCCGTATAAGAGGTGAAGTAGGCGCGTACGAGCCAGCTCAGGCGATCGTGAATCCCACGCGCGGCCAGCAGTCGCTGCCAGCGCCAGGCCATCAACCAGACGCTTCCACCCATGATCGCGATCGCCGCGGCCAAATAACCGAGACGCGTGTCGGCGAGAACGTGCAGCGTCTGGCCTAGATCGATCTTCCAAAAGATGTAGGCGAGGCAGGCTCCGGTGATCAGAGCGGTGGCGGCCAGTCGGTAGCTACGTCTCATATTCCTATGCGAGCNNGGACGACCGCCTGCTCGCGATCGGATCCCAGTGCCAGAACCGCGCCGATGCGATCGGAGCGCGAGCGCAGCGGCCTCACGGCGAAGCCGGGCTCACGGTAGATCCTGACCCGCGCGATGCCCTCCAACGCGGACGCATCGTCGACACCGTGCACCGTGACCAGCTCTCCCGGCGGCGCGATCAGGAAACGGGTGCAGGCGCCGCCCGCGACGGGTGCCGGCTCGAGCTCTCCGGCCTCGATCGGCTCCCCAAGCGCTGCGGCCAGGACGAGCCCGTTCAGCTCGATCCCGAGCGCCGC
>PMZQ01000028.1:9847-33546 GCA_003170155.1 Actinomycetota bacterium
CGCTCGCGATCGGTCACGGCAAGGACGTGGAAGCGGCCGTCGAGTGAGAAGCCGATCACCGTCAACTCGCGGCTGGGCTCGAGCCGCTCGATCAGACAGAGCCCCGAGCGAGAGGCCGCCAGCGCCAGCTCCACCGCCGGCCCCAGCTCCTCGTGACCGCGCGCAAGTGCCAGCCCGCGCTGGCCCTGGCGATCGGGTGCCTTGACGACGAGTGGAAAACCGAGCTCGGCAGCCGCGGCCTCGGCCTCCTCGCCGCGCGTGGCGACTGCATAGCGAGTATGCGGAAGACCCGCCTCGGCGAAGCGCTCGCGCTGTTTCAGCTTCGAGACGGCGAGCTGGGCGCTTTCCACCGAAAGAGGATGTGGAAGACCTAGCTTCGAGGAGATCCGCGCCGCGATCGCCACGGGCCAGTCGATCCCGGGCGCAACCACTCCGTCCACCTCCTCGGCCGAAGCCAGCCGCTCGAGCGCCGGCTCGTCCTCCGCTGAGATCAGCGCCCGCCGATCGGCAAGCGGAAAACCGGGAGCCGCAGGATCGCGATCGGCGGCGATCACGTACAACCCTCTCCGGTGCGCAGCTTCGAGCAGGCCCAGCTGGCCGGGCCCGGCCCCGAGAACGAGCAGACGCTTCGTTCGGGCATGAATATTGCTCGCCACGAGCACCCATTCTCACGGGCGGGGGCGACGGTGCAGAACCGGGAAACGGGAATGACTGGTATTCGGCGGATTTGGAGACGAGAATGACGACATGAATATCGTGCTCGAAGAGCGGGTGCGCGAGCTGCGCGAAGAACGACATCACGGCGCAAGCTGGATGGCGAGGCGCGCTCTCGAAGCTCTCGTCGAGGCGGTCGAGAACGGCGAAGACCCACTCGAGGCCGGACGCGCCCTGGCTTCGGCGCGGCTATCGCTGGGCGCCGTCGCCGGCGCGATCGGACGAGTATTAGTCACCGGGTCTCCCGAGCAGGTGATCGCCGAGGCCAAGGCGGTAATCGACTCTCGCGACCGCGCCGCCAAAGCGATCGCCGTCATGCTCACTTCCGACATCGCCGGCACCGTGATGACGCACTCGGCCTCCGGCACCGTACGCGAAGCGCTCACGCACACGCCGCCGGCACGAGTTATCTGCACAATCTCCGAGCCCGGTTCCGAGGGCCGCAGACTCGCGGCCGAGCTGAAGGCCTGTGGGCTCGAGGTTGAGTTGATCGCCGATGCCGATAGTTCCGACGCCGTCCGCGAGAGCGATCTGCTCCTGTTGGGAGCCGACACCGTCTTCAAGGACGGCTCGCTGGTCAACAAGATCGGGACGCATGCGATCGCACGCGCCGCCCAGGAGGCCGGAGTGCCCGTGATCGTCGCCTGCGAGACTTTCAAGCTGGCGCCGTTCGATCCCGAGGAACCAATCGAAGACACGTTCGAGTTGATCCCGGCGGCGCTGATCGACCGAGTCGTCACCGAAGAGGGCGCCGCGAACACGATCGACGTGGCATCGCTGGTCGACCGGACTCCCTGTTTGAGGCAGGGCTACGACCTGCTTCGCGGCCGCCGCGACAAGCTGAGGTCTCCGGAAGACTCCTAGCCACTAGAAAAAGCCCACGACGCTCGCTCAAGTGACGTACGTTTACCGAGATGCTTCGCCTCGTTCTCACTCTCGTTCTGGCTCTCTGCATCGCAGGTTGCGGGAACGCCACCGGAGCGCGCCAACAGCCCTCGTCGGTCGCCCGGCTCAGCATCACCGTCTGGCCACAGGGCGAGGCGGGAGCGAAGACTGTCTATACGCTCAGCTGCCCCACAGGTAAAAGCACTCTCCCGGCCGCACACGCTGCCTGCAAAAGGCTCTCTCAACTCGGCGCACGGGCATTCGCACCGGTCTCGGCCGGAACCGCCTGCACGATGATCTACGGCGGACCGCAGAAGGCTCTGGTCACGGGTCGCTTCTTGGGCAAGGCGATCCGTGCCGGCTTCAGCCGTACCGACGGCTGCCAGATCGCTCGCTGGAGCCGGGTCGCCTTTCTCTTCCCGCACCACCCGGCCTCGCCCTAGGCCCGAGAAGTGCGAACTATCCGAGCTCTGACGCCGCCTCGGCGGCGAGATCGCCACAGCTCATGCAAACACCGCCGCGCTCGCCCACGGCCTCGATGAAGCGATAGAAGAGCCGGTCCCAACCGCGCGCCTGAGCGGGATCGAAGCGATCGGGGTGCCAGAGCACCGAGAAGCCGCCCCCGTTTCCCTGCGCCCAATCGAGCAACCCCAGAAGACGCCGCTCCGCCTGCGCTAGCGAGAGACCCAGATAGCGGTCCTCGGCGAGCGATGCGTCCATCACGGCGAGCGGAATCTCGACCAGTTCGAGCGGGCGCTCGGTCTCGAAATCCCAGGGGCGAAAAGGCTGCGCGATGCCGGCGCGGAAGCCCGGTCGATCGGGGAAACCAAGTGTGCTGTCGTAGCCGAATCCGAGCTCGTCGAGAACGCGCAGGTTGCGGTGCGGATCGACGCGCAGGTAGTGGAAGCGGTGTCCGCGCACGCTTCCAGCGAGGCCGCGCACGCGCTCGGCTTCGAGCGCCAGCTGGCTCGGATCCTCCGCTGCCGTGTAACTACCGTGCAGACCGACTTCGGCTCCGCACTCGAGCAGTGTCTCGACCAGTTGCGAACGTAGCTCGTCGTAGCGCTCGGGCGAGGGACCATCCGCCGGGTGACGATGGCCGCCCATGACGAAGAAGGTCGAGCGGGCGCCGCGCCGCCTCTGCTCGGCAATGATCTTCTCGAAGCGCCAGTAGGGGTCGCTGCCGCGCAGCTTGTGCAGGGGAACCCCCGCTAGCGCTCGCGCCTCGCGCAGTGCCGCCCGTGGGTGTCCTCCGAGCACGCCCTTCTTGAGTCGTGCCGCCGAGCCGAGGATGCCGCGGCGAGTCCAGCGCCAGGGGTTGTCGACGTCGATCGAAAGCGCGACGGCGAAGGAGGCGCCGCCCCAGCGGCGAGATTCCACACCGAGCTTGCGGCGCAGTCGCTCGAGCAGCGGATCGAGCGGGTCGAGAGCCGAAGACGAGGCGAGAAAGCGTCCGTGCTCATCTCGGGGGCCATTCAACTCCTCGACCCGGGCCAGATCGAAGAAGGCGGCGGCGAGATCGTCGTTTTCGGGTCTCTCGCCGCGTGTGACCTCCTCCCACGCCCGTTCGTCGTAGGGCACGTCGTCGCCGAACCCGATCTCGGAGGCGCCAATCGTGTCGAGCACCCAGCGGGCGCGCCGCTCCACCCGCGCCGGGGTCACCGGCGTGCTCTCCCGGAAATGCTCATACCCGCGATGCTAGTCGCTGGTTTACAGCCCGGCCTGCCCGTATGCTGGCGCAGTCCGCTGTCTCGCTTCGGGAGCGCGCCTGTGCCGACCAAGGTCTTGATCGTCTGCTTCTACTTCCCGCCGGCTGGTGGTGGTGGCGTCCAGCGGCCGCTCAAGCTCGCCCGCTACCTGCCCGAGCTGGGCATCGAGACGCACGTGCTCGCACCTACTGATCCGCGCTGGATTCACCGCGACACGGAGTTGCCCATTCCCGAGCAGGCCCGGGTTCACCGCGCTCCCTATCCAGGGCCGCGCGGCCGCCTGCCGGCCGAGGAACTATTCGGCCTGAGCGGTTTCAATCGCCTTTGGCGCCGGGCTCTGCTCATGCCCAGACGCCTTCTCATCCCGGACGAGAACACCCTTTGGCTCGTCACGGCGCTGCCCGCTGCGTTGCGGATCATTCGCCGCGAGAAGATCGATGTCGTCCTGACCACGTCACCGCCGAGCTCGGTGCACGCGCTCGGCGCCACGCTCAAGCGTCTCACCGGAGTGCGCTGGGTCGCGGATCTGCGCGACTCGATCGTTGCCAAGCCCGACCGGAACTTTGATCGGGCGCTCGTACGTGTCAAGGAGCTTGCACATCGCCGCGTCGCCCGGCGCATCGCCAAGCGGGCAGATGCGATCGTCTGCGTTACGCCGACGATCGCCGAGGAGATGCGCGCCCTCGGAGCGCGCGGCAAGATCGAGATGATCCCAAACGGAGCCGACCTCAACGACTTCGCGGGAGTCGCCTACACGCCCGGCGAACGCTTCCGCATCACTCACACGGGAAGCTTCTTCGGCAATCGCGATCCGCGTCCATTCTTCTCGGCGCTGGCGCAAATCGAGGCGCCGATCACCGCGCGCTTCGTCGGCGATCTCAGAGCCGCCGACAAGGCCTGGGTCGAGGGCCTCGGGCTCGGCGAGCGCCTGGAGCTGATTCCGTTCCGCCCGCACCACGAGGCGGTCGAGTTGCAGCGGAATTCTGACGCGCTTTTACTTCTGCTCCCGACCGAAGGCGGGCGCGGCGTGGACGTCCCCTCGGGGAAGCTTTACGAATACCTCGCCGCAAGACGTCCGATTCTGGCCTCGGTGCCGCTGAAAGGCACCGCCGCCGAGCTGGTTCGCGCTGCCGGGGCCGGCATCGTCGTGCCACCCGAGGACGGCGAGGCGATCCGGACCGCACTCGTCGAGCTGGTGGCGCGCTGGCAGCGCGGCGAGCTCGCCGACATCGAGCTTCCAGCCGAGATCGTCGAGCGCATCGACCGTAAAGCGCGGGTACGCGAGATGGGCGAGCTGATCGAGCGAGTCGCTTCGCGCTAGCCGTCTTCTCGCTCGGCGTACGTCTCGACTCGCCGTCAGCTAGCGGAGCGCTTCGTTCTCTTCAAAGCTCTGAGTTTCTTCAGGCCCCAGCGCGCCAGGTGAACGAGCCCCGGCTTGGGATCGCGCACGGAGAAGACCGCCTCGACGTAGGGCGGGCGCGGAAACACCGTGCGCTCGCCGGCAAGTAGCGTGATCGCCCAGCGCTTGCGGGCGCCTTCGCTCGTACACGGGCTCGGCGGATCGCCGGTCAAGTCGCGGTAGGCGATCAGGGGCAGGTTCACGCCGCAGGCGTCGGACAGCGTGTGCCACTGCCAGAGCCGCGGGTTGATCTCCATCAGCTTGTAGGAGCCGTCACGCTCGTCTCGTTTCAGCTCGACTTGCGAAAGGCCTACGAACTCGCAAGCGCGCAGCAGCTCGAGTGAGGAGATCACGAGATCAGGGAGCCAGAGCGACTCGCCGACTCTGCAGGTACCGACGCCGGGAGGCGTCTGGCGCAGCTTGCGCCCGCAGAAGACGCCGAGTGCCTCCCCGTTTCGATCGAGGTAGCTCCCGACCGTGTACAGGGCGCTGTCCGGGCCTCGAACGACCTCCTGCAGCATGGGCACGAACGGCTCCGCCTTGGCGTAGGCGTCATCCAGCTCGGCGAGCGTCTCGCAGCGGAAAGCCTGACGTTGGAACGCCAGCCTGAAACCGATCGGCTCGGAGGGCTTGACCAGCAGCGGTAGGCCCAGTTCCTCGACGGCGGCGCGTGCCTCGGCGGCCGAGCTCGGATAACGCGTGGCCGGAATCGCTACGCCGATCTCCGTCGCGTGTTCGAGCTGGAAGCGCTTGCGCTGCAGCGGCTCCAGGCGCTGCCAGTCGGGGAACGGGTAGAGCAGTCCGCCGCCGAGCGAGCCGGCCGCTCGGGCGACGGCAGCCAGACCGTCGTCGTGGGTGGGAAAGATCGGAGCCGGCGACGGCAGCAACTCCACCAGCTCAGTGAGAAAGGTGGCGAAACGCTCCTGCTCGAGGTTGGGGTCGGGGCAGAGCACAGGCAGTGCGTGACGCGAACGCAGGCCAAGCGCACTCGGACGGTGATCGAGCGCAAGCACACGCACCCCTGCCCTGGCGAGCGAGCGGACGGCGCCGAGACCGTTCACCCAGCCCACGTCCAGAACCAGCGCCGGCGCCGAGACCGAGCCCGCCAGGTGGCGCGCGATCCGCTCGCGCTCGCTGCGATCGATCAGATTGGCCGCCGTCACAGGCCGATCGTACTTTGGGCGCGCTTCGAATGAAGCACTCCACCTCCTGACCACGCTCGGCGGGTCGTCAATTGGAACGAGCTCTTCGAGCACTCGCGCACCGGCCGCAGATACGATCCGGCGCCGGCTCCGGATCTCCGGCAATCTGTAGCGATGCTCGAGACTGAACTAGAAGAGAAGCCGCCCGGAAAGGCGGGTTTCGCGATTCGCGGGCAGATGTTCCGTCTTGCCCGTCAATCTCTCGTCTATGGCGTCGGGCCGGTGGTCTCAAAGTTCATCGGCGTCTTCCTGCTCCCGCTCTACACGAGCTACCTGACGACGAAGGACTACGGAGTAGTCGCGCTGCTGATGTCCGCCGAGGTCGTGGCGGTGATCGTCTTCCGGGCCGGGATCCAGAATGCCTTCTTCCGCTTCTACTACCTCTCGTCCGATCCGCTCGAGCGGCGCACGGTCGTCCGCACCTCCTTCTGGTTCACGATCACGAGCGCAACGGTCGGGCTGGTGCTGGGGCTCGTGCTCGCGCCGGAGATCGCCTCGGTGCTGGGACTCCATCCCGGCCAGATCGACCTTGTGCGCGCGACCGCCGTGCTCCTCTGGGCGGACATGAACTACCAGCAGCAGGCGGCGGTCTTTCGCGTCGAGCACCGTGCCATCGCGTATTCCATCGCCAGCGTGAGCAACGTCGTCATCACGGTCGGAGCGACTGTGACGCTCATCGTCGGGCTCCACAAGGGGCCGCTGGGCCTGATCGTCGGCAATCTCACGGGCACGCTGTGTGTGTTCGCGGTGCTGCTGGTCTATCGCGCCGGGCTGCTCGGCTTCGAGTTCAACCGGAAGCTCTACCGCGCAATGGAGCACTTCGGCCTGCCGCTGCTGCCCTCGATCCTGGCGCTCTGGGTGACGAGGTTCTCGGATCGCTTCTTCATCCAGCACTTCCTCGGTTCGAGCGCGGTTGGCGTCTACTCGTTCGGCGTCACGATCGCCTCGGTTCTGATGTTGATCATCACCGCCTTCCTGCTCGCCTGGCCGCCGTTCGCATACTCGATCGAGGACGACGACGATGCTCGTCGCACCTATGCCTATGTGCTCACGTACTTCCTGTTCTTGATGATCTGGGCGGCGATCGCTTTCTCGTTGCTCGCGCCTACGCTCGGCCGCCTGCTCGGGAGCAAGGCGGCCTTTCATCCGGGCGCACGTTTCGTTCCGGTCCTCGCCTTCGCGTTCGTGCTCATCGCCGGCTACGAGGTTGTGACGATCTCGATCGGCCGAGTCCGCAAGACCGGCATGAACTGGGTCATCACCGGCTCGGGCGCACTCGTGGACGCAGCCCTGAACTGGGTGCTGATTCCGCGCGTGGGCGCCATGGGCGCGGCGATAGCACTCCTGGCGGGGTACGCGACGATGTTCGTGGGGATGAGCTGGCACGCTCAGCGCCTCTTCCCCGTCCCCTATCAGTGGCGGCGGGTGGCAACCATGCTCGTCGCCGGAGTTGGACTCGTTCTGCTCGGGAAGTGGATCTCGGTATCTGCTCCGCTGGCGGTCGCGCTGGCGGCGATCTTCCCCTTCGTCCTCATCGGCTTCGGCTTCTACTCGGCGCCCGAGCGAGCCCAGCTGGCAGCGCTCGTACGCCGCGTCCTGCACGCGCGACCCGCCTAGCTCGGGTCTTCGAGCGCTCAGGCCACCTTGACCAGAGCGCCCGCCCCGTACAAGCCGGAGTGGACGCGCAACCAGTACTGCCCGGGGACGGCCGGTGCGCGTAGGAAGATCCGCTTACGCCTGGTGATCCCCGTCGCGCCGGCGAAGCGCCAGCGCACGTTGCGGCGATCCGTCGAGATGGCAACACTGAACGATGCCCCGGTGGTCGTATCGATCCGGGTCGGTCGCAGTTGCAGGAAACGCACGTCGACCTCGACCGGTGCCGTGGGCGGGGACTCGTTCCCGGCCCCGTCCAGCGCCCGCAAGGTGAGCCGGTGCGGACCCAGGCGCAGACGGCCGTGACCGTCTTTCCCCTTCCAGTCGATCTTCCGCGAGCTCAGCCGCGCCCTGATAACGAAACGACCGTCCACGAACAGGAGTGCCCGGGCGCCCTTGCTCAGCTTGAACTCGATGTGGGCGGCGTCTGCGCGACGATCCTCGTCGGGCGAGATCGCGCGCGGCACGACGCCGAGAAGCGTGATCTTCGGCGGCGTCGTATCCAGGTGGATCACGTTCGGAAGCTGAATCGTGCGCCGCTCCGCCGGAAGATGGACGCGAACGCTGTACTCCCCGTCGGGAGCGACCAGGCCGGAGCCGTCGTGTCCGTTCCAGGTCACCCGGAGCCGACCGATCGGCTCATTCACGTTGTCGAGCAGAGTGCGAATCACGTGATCGTCCGAGTCGAGAATCGAGATCGTGACCCTGCCGCGTAGCCGGAGCGAGAAGACGATCGACGCCCGGGCCGTCGAACAGCCGCAGGTCGGGGAGAAGAGCTTCGTCACCACCGTCTTGGTGATCGGCGCCTTCTCCAGCTTCAGATGCTCGGTCACCGCAAACGCAATACCCGTCGAGAGAACGAGAAAAGCGACAAGGGCTTGGGGGCCGAAGCGCCGGAGCACGCAGGCAGTTTACGCGTCCCCAGGCCGCGAAAGGCGCCGAGCCCCGCGACGATTTCGGAATGGGACTCGACAGGATTATTGCCTGTAGGTAAGGTGAGCCTCCACTGTCCCACCCGCCGCCGCCGAAATGTCCTCACGAGCTACTGCCACGATCCTTGTTTGCGAAGACGATCCCAGTGTCCGCCTTCTGCTTCGCCTGGCGATCGAGCGACGAGGTCATCGTGTCGTCGAGGCCGGCGACGGAGAGGCCGGGATCCTGCTCGCTCGCAGCGTCGAGCCCGATCTGATCGTCGTGGACATGCGCCTTCCCGACCAGAGTGGGATCGATGTCGCGCGAACGCTGAAAAACGAGCCCGCGCTCGCGGCTACGCCGATCTTGATGGCAATGGGTAGCGCGCAGCCGAGCCACCGTCTGACGGCCGAGAGCGCAGGCGTGAACGCCTTCGTCTACAAGCCATTCGATATCGGCGGACTGGTGGGCGAGATCGAACGAATGCTCGAGAAGAGCATGCCGTACCACTCCGCTCCACCTCTTCGCCACCTGTACTAAGAGCCTATTTCGGTAGGGATGTGCGATCGAGGGGGTCAAGCCGTGGATGCCAGTGGCCGGGGTTGTGAAGGCGCACCGGCAGTGCGGAGAGCGGCCCTGCGGTCGCTGCGCCGCGGATCGGCCGCGTTGGCGCTCACTCGGGTGCCTGACCGGCGTTCGACTCAGATGAGATCGCTATACAGATCGAGCGGTGCGTCGTCGTCGCATCCGTCACAGCGCTGGTCGAGCGGGTTGCCGTGGATACAGCACGGTATCGGGATCGACCAGGCGTGCAGCCGAGTCGCGGCATCGACGAGCCGCAGTGCAATCACGACCTGAGATACCGAATACGGATCGGCGACTTCAGGCAGTTCGCTAACGAGAAGGCTCATGCGGGAGCTTCTCCTTGGGGGCGGGTTTTATGGCGGCCGAACTGGTGCAGCCCAGCTCGACCTCCACGGTATTCGGTCCGGGAGCGTTTTCCTAGCGCCTAACGAGGAGTTCGTATCCCCTAAAAGAGGGCTCGAGTTCCTGGCCGCCGGTGATGCTTCGTCGCCGTACGAGCCTGTTCCGGTAGGGAAGGGCCTGGCCGAATGGGCTCTCTGGCCGCTTCTCGAGCGATCTCCACGCCGATCGTGAGAAACACAACTCGATCGGGCCTCGATTTTCGGCGTCTACTGCCAACAGTGAACGCAGACCTCAACCGTGGCTGGGTGCCACGGAGGAGACGAGGATGTTGATCTGGATCGTCGCGGGAGTGTTGCTCTGCACCGCTCTCGATTCCGTAGCGACCGAGTTCCGATCGCACCACCACTAGGCGACGGACGTCTCGCGGGCCAGACCGGTTGAGGTGCCGACCACGATCGCCAGAAATCCCCAGACCATCGGGTCCTCGAAGAAGCTGGCGTAGAAAAGGCTGTGCACGGTAATCGCAGACAGGGCGATAGCGCATACGAGCTGGACTCTGCCCAAGAAGCTCGGCCCCGCGCGCTGGAAGGCTGCGACCAGAGCTACAGCCAGGAGCCACACGTATAGCGCCAGACCGGCGATCCCGGTCTCGGCTGCCACTGTGACCGGGGTCGTGTGCGACGCCACCTTGCTCAGTTTCAGCCCGTGGATACCCGCAAGCTCGCCGTAGGCGTGCTTGAAGCCGCCGACGCCCACTCCAATCAGCGGATGGTCGACGGCGATCCGGATGCCACGATCGACCAGCGTCGTCCGCGTCGAGGTGATGCTGCTCAGACCCCCGTGCGTCTTGTCGAACAGCTTCGCCCGTAGCTGCGGCGTCGCCAGCCCGAGTCCTCCCACCATTACTGCCACGATCGTCAGCGGTATCGCTGCCCGCCGGCGCCAGGTGAATAGCGCGGCGGCGACCACACCGGCGAGAAGCGCAGCGAAGCTCGACTGCGAGAACGAGAGCAGAAGCCCGATCCAGAGCACGACGATCGCCGCCGTCGCGACAGCCAGCCAGGGCCGCCTCGCCCGGGCGATCACGAGCACCAGACAGCCGAGCATCGCGACCACGAGGAAGCGCCCGTACACGGATGGATCCCAGAAGACGGAGTTGACGCGGAAGAAGGGTGCGTAGGCGTTCGAGACGCCGAGCTTCTGATTCCAGAAGATCTCTCTCGTCTGCCACTGGTAGATACCCACAAAGGTGAAGACGAGCGCCATCGCGACCAGCTCTGCGAGAAGCCCCAGCAGTAGTCGCCGCGACCAGCGCAGACGTACGAGCACTACCGCCAGCAACGTGAACGGCAGCAGGAAGGCATCGAGATAGATCGACCCTTCGTGGACGTCAGGGCTCCAGACGAGCGAGAGTAGGCTCCAGGCGACGAATGCCGCCAGCGGCCACGCGATCGGACCCAGCTCTCGCGCTCGCTCGTCGCTCCGGAAGATCTCGTAGGCGAGCACGATCGCGGCCGCTCCGATCACGGCGTAGAGCGGGACGAGCAGGTTGTAGGTCGAGCCGTCGAGCTTTAAGGGCAGGCGCGCGGCCACGCACGCAAGGGCCAAAACCGGCAAGAGCCAGGGCCATCGAAAAAACGCGAAGGCGAGAGCCCCGACGATCACCACTCCGGCCAGAGCGCCCGCGGCCAAAAACGCCGAGCCGACGCTGGGCGCGATCGGTGTGAACACAAGCACGCCACCGCCGGCTATCAAGCCGAGCCCGGCCAGGCGCGAAGCGCGGCTGCCTCCGAGCAAAAGCCCGAGCACTCCGAGCGCGGAAAGCGGCCCCCCGATCTGCGCCAGAGCGTTCAAGCTCTCTCCGCCAGCGCTTCCCGCAAACCCCTGAGCGAGTCCATGAGTTTCAGCCTCTTGCAGGGTAAAAGGTCAAGGCCGAGCAAGTCTACAGCCGCCGCCCGGCAAGAAGCTAATCCGGCAGGGATGTACTCCAGGGCGCCTGCGAGCGCTCAGGGAGCCGGTTCCTCGGCCGTGTGGACGCCGCGTCGCCGCGAGAGGAAGCGGCTCGATCCCCAGGCGATGAAGATCAGAGCGCTCAGTCCGAGCCCGGTGATAACCGCGATGTTGGTCCAGTCGCCCGGTAGGGGCTCGAGCAGCTTGACGCCGCTCAGCAGGAGCACGACCGAGAAAGCGACGCGGAGCACGCGGTCGGGGACGCCGACGCTCACCTGGCTACCGATCAAGATCCCGGGAATCGAGCCCGGAAGCATCCAGAGGAGCGCGTGCCAGTCGACATTACCGCTGACGGCGTAACCGAGCCCCGCCACCCAGCAGAGAGCGGCGGCGTGGAAGATGTCGGTGCCGACGATGCGTCGGGCGGTGAGCGGGAAGGCGAGCAGCATCACCAACCCGAAGAAGGTGCCGCTGCCGACGGAAGTGAGCCCGACGACGAAGCCACCGGTTGCTCCCAGCGAGAAAGCGATCGCGTGATCGCGCCGACGAAGCAGGAACAACTCGTCACTTGCTTCGACGCCCCCCTTGACGAACGTCTTGACCAGAAAGCCGATCCCGCCCAGGATCAGCGCCGAGGCGATGATCCGCGTCTGCAGGTCGGCGGCGCCCTTGCCCAGGCGATGAGAGCACCAGACTCCGATCAGCGCCATCGGTGCCGAGCCGCAGATCATCCAGAGAACGAGTCGGGTGTGGATGGTCCCGAGCGCGTGATGGCGAGCGGCACCAAACGACTTGAAGATCGCTCCGTGCATGAGGTCGGTGCCTACGGCCATGCCCGCATCGAAGCCGAAGACGAGAATCAGGAGCGGCGTCATCAGTGAGCCGCCCCCCATCCCGGTCATGCCAACCAGCGTGCCGACGCCGAGCCCGAGCAGAACGAACTGCCAGGTTCCGCCGCTCAACGGTGAGACGCTTTGATCAACACCTCGGCGACCTCGGGACGCGTGAACTCGATCGGCGGCACCTTGCCGGCGGCGAGCATCTCGCGCACCTTCGTTCCCGAGAGCATGGTCCTGTCTTCGGGGCCATGCGGGCACGTCTTGGTCGAGGCCATCGAGCCGCAGCGCCGGCACCAGAACGAGTGCTCGAACATCATCGGCTCGACGTCGAGCTCGTGCGGCTCGAACTCGTCGAAGATCATCTGAGCGTCGTAGGTGCCGTAGTAGCTCCCGACACCAGCGTGATCACGACCGACGATGAAGTGCGAGCAGCCGTAGTTCTTGCGGCAGATCGCATGCCAGATCGCCTCCCGCGGACCGGCGTAGCGCATGGCGGCCGGGAAGGCGGCAACCAGGACGCGATCGGCCGGGTAATAGCACTCGATCAGCGTCCGGTAGCACTCGACGCGAACCTGCACGGAGATGTCGCCCGCCTTTGTGTCGCCGACAAGCGGGTGGATCAGTAGTCCGTCCACCGTCTCGAGCGCCACCTTGGTCAGGTACTCGTGCGCCCGGTGGATCGGGTTACGAGTCTGAAAGCCGACCACGCGGTGCCAGCCGCGCTCGGCGAAAACCGCGCGCGTATCGACCGGATCGAGCGCGAGCTCGGGGAATTCAGGCGTCTGGCGCTCGAACACCGTGACCTCGCCCGCGAGGTAGCGCGACTTCTGATCGAACAGTCGCGCGACGCCGGGGTGAGCTGTGTCGGTCGTACGAAAGCAGAGCTCGGCCTCGCGCTTCTTGTCGTAGTCGAACACCTCGGAGACGTCCAGCACTCCGTAGAGGCGGCCGTCCTCGCCGGCCAGTGCGACTCGATCGCCCTTCGGTGCCTCGTCCACGGCCAGGCAAACGGGAAGCGACCAGGGGAGCCCTGAGGCCAGGTGCATGCTCTCGAGCACCGATTCGTACTCCTCGCGCCCGAGGAAGCCGCGAAGCGGCGAGAGCGCACCGTTCGCGATCATCTCCAGGTCGGACAACTCGCGAGAGCTGAGAATGACCGCCTCGAGCGACTCGACGCCGTCCGGGCGCGATCCGGTGCGATCGATCAGCTCACCGCCGTGCGGGCTGACCAGCTTGGCTGCCTCGGTGCTCATGCGCTCACCTCCGTCCCGATCAACCCGAGCTCCTCGAGTTTGGCAAGCACTACGCCGGCCGCCTGCTCGGGCGACAGCTGTTCGGTGTCGAGGGCGACGTCGGGATTGCTGGGAATCTCGTACGGGTCGTCAACACCCGTGAAGCCCTTGATCTCGCCGGCGAAAGCCTTCGCGTACAGGCCCTTGACGTCGCGGCGGGCGCACTCCTCGACCGAAGCGCCTACATACACCTCGATAAAGGGGCCGAACTCCTCGACCAGTGCCCGGTTCTTCTGGCGGATCTCGTCGTAAGGCGAGATGGCGGCGGCGATTACGGCCGCGCCGTGGCGGGTGAGCCGTGAGGCGACCCAGCCGATCCGCTCGATGTTGATGTCGCGGTCTTCCTTCGAGAAGCCGAGACCCCTGGACAGATGGGTCCTGACGGTGTCGCCATCGAGGTACTCGACGATGCAGCCGCGCTCGTCGAGAGCCGGACCCACGAGGTGCGCGATCGTCGTCTTACCCGAGCCGGACAGCCCGGTGAACCAGAGCGTGAAGCCGCCGCCGCGCGAGCGATCCGACTCCGGATGCTCGTGCGGGTAGATGTGCTCGACAGTGCCCGGCGCGTCGCTTGCCGCGGCAACACCCGACGAAACGTCCTTCTCGTTCATTTATCCCTTTCAGTTTTCGAATCGTCGAGGTGGATGCCGCACTCCAGCTTGTCGGACCCGGCCCAGCGTCCCGCCCTCTCTTCCTCATCCGGCCGCGTCGGGCGCGTGCAGGGAATGCAGCCGATCGAGCGATAACCGATGTCGTGCAGTGGGTTGTAAGGAATCTCATTGACGGCGATGTATGCCTGCACGTGCTTCTCGTCCCAGTCGGCGAGGGGGTGGACGCGCCAGACCCCGTAACGCTCCGACCACTGGATCTTCGAAAGCCCGGCGCGGCTCGGCGACTGGCCGCGGCGAAGTCCCGAAGCCCAGGCCGCGTACGGCTCGAGCGCTCTCAGCAGCGGCTCGACCTTGCGGATGTGACAGCAGCGGTCGGGATCGCGCTCCCACAGGTTCGGGCCCTCCTGCAGGTGCTGCTCGGCCACCGAGATGATCCCGGGCCTGACCACGTTCAGGTCGTAGCGCTCGACCAGGCGCGCGCGGGTCTCGTAGGTCTCGCGGAAGAAGAGCTCGGTGTCGAGCTCGATCACATCGATACGCAGCCCGAGTTCCGAGAGCATGTGCACGAGCACCGAGGACTGCCTCTGCCAGGAGCATGTGAGGCAGAACTGCTCTCCGAAGCGCTCGGCCGCCCAGTGCAGGATGTCCTCAGCCTGCAGCGGCTCCAGCTCGAGCGCAAGCTGCTCGGCCTCGGCCACAGCGGCGGCGTCAGGCTTGGGATTGATCACGGAGCTCGTCCCGATTGACGACCTGCCGACTGGGTGCGATCGGTGGATGCGATGCTAGGACGCAGGGAGCGCCCGTAGCAGCGCTACGGGCGCNNGACAACGCAGCGCGCCGCTGAGCGCGGCCAGGCGGCTGAGTGCTTCATTCGGGGCGCGCTCCTTTAAGAAGGATCTCTTTGAGCGTGTCGCCGCGGAGCCCGAGTCGTAGCGTCTCGAGTGGAATCACTTCTTCGGGCGCGATGTTGCCGAGGTTCACCTCGGGCCCGTAATGCTTGACGAACCACGCCTGAGCCGACTTCGCCGGCGCTTCGAAGATGAGATCGTCGACGGGAACCTCGTGCGTGATCTCCTCTACGAGTCCTGTCCTCATCTCACCGGAGGGACGGAAGATTCCCGCCGTCCCGCCCTCGCGCCCTTCTGCGATCACCTTCCACGAGCCGGCCGCGAGCTCTTCCTTGATCCAGGTCACCCATTCGTAAGGCGCGAACACAGCCTCCGAGTCCTTCGAGCCGACCTCGGAGAGGACGATGAAGTCGCGCGCGAAGTCGGCAATCAGCTCGAGCTTGCGCTCGCGAGGCAGATCGATCGTTCCGTCCGAGATCTCCACGTGTGAGAAGCCTTTGCCCGCCAGCCAGCTCTTGTACTCGTCGAGCTTCTCGAGCCCGTAAGCCGCCTCGAAGAGCGTTCCACCGCAGACGACGGGCGCCTCGAGCGACTTATAGAGAGCGACCTTCTGATCGAGGTTGCAGGTCACGTACGAGGTGCCCCAGCCGAGCTTGACCACGTCCACGTAGTCGCCCGCGCTCTCGAACAATCCTTCGGCGCCGGCGAGGGTGAGACCCTTGTCGATGACGTGCGTGATTCCCTTCGTGCGCGGCTTGCGACTGCGCGGGGGCAGAGCGAGGAATCCGTCAGAGGCGGACATGGATGGCCTCCAATCGTTTGCGGGCTGTTTCCTGGACGTTGTGGTAGACGGAGTCTCCGTGACTGTCGATGCCGACGGTGAGCGGTCCGAAATCCTTGACCCTGAACTTCCACAGGCACTCGGGCATCAGATCCTCCCAGACGACCTCTTCGATCTCCTCGATCTGGGTTGTCTCGAGCGCCGCGGCGCCGCCGACGATGGCCAGGTAGACCATCCCCAGGCGCTGCATCGGCTCGATCGCCTCGTCGGGGAGGCCACCCTTGCCGCAGATCGCCCGCACGCCGTAGCTCGATCCGAGCCCCTCGGTGAAGCGCACCATGCGGGCGCTCGTCGTGGTGCCGATGCAGATCTTCTCGTAGCGACCGTCGGCAAGCTTGCGAACGTTGGGGGCGGTGTGCAGGAGCAAAGCGCCGGAGAGATCGATCGGAGGCTCCTGGCCTTGGTCGAAGATGCGGATCTGGGTGCGGTCGCGGATGCCGATGATGTGACCGTTGACGACCACCTCATCGCCGGCTCGGAGGGCGCGGATCTCGTCCTCGCCCGCAGGAAAAGTGAGCTGGTACGAGGCCACTATTGGTGCCCCTTCCGGTAATGCTTCTGAGTCTCTGGGTCGCTAGCACCAAGCGATGCTAGGACGCAGGGAGCGTTCGCACTTGAAAGTACGGATGCGACTGAGGACAACGCAGTGCGCCGCGTGATAGTGGGCCAGAGGCCCGAGGGTATTGCTGGGAGGGGCACTATTAGTCCTCCTCGACGTTTCTGCGCGCCTCGTCGGCGGCACGGGCAAGCGCGAGCGCCAGCTCCTCGGCGGTTTTCGGATCCATCACGACCTCCAGCTCTCCGTCCATCTCGTGCGCCAGAGCCAGCGCGACGTGGCCCTCGGCGGTCGGGCTCGGATAGGCGAGAACCTCGTCGCCGGTGTCCAGACTCGCGAAGCGAACCACATCTCCGGGTGGCTGGTTTCCGTTCCCGTTCAGCTCGTTGTTATCCACGATTGTCTCCGGCCGGCCTTCCTAGGCGTCGCGCTCGTACTCGATCGAGCCATCCGAGCCGATGTGAGCGCTGGCCCGGCGCGCGGCCCAGCACTGATAGTTGACAGCGACCGGGTTGAGGGTCATGTGCGTGTCGGCGTGCTCAACCTGGACGGCGAGCACGGTCACATCGCCGCCCATCCCCATCGGGCCGATTCCGGTCTCGTTCAGGAGCCCTGTCAGCTCCTCCTCGAGCTGCGCGACCAGCGGATCGGGGTTGCGTGAGCCGACCGGGCGCGCGATCGCCTCTTTCGCCAGATGCATCGCGTAGTCGGCCGAGCCGCCGATGCCGACGCCGACGATCCCGGGCGGGCAGGGTTTGCCGCCGGCGCCGACGATCGAGTCGAGCACGAACTCCTTGATTCCGCGCACCCCGTCGGCCGGGACGCACATCTTGAGGAAGCTCATGTTCTCCGAGCCCGATCCCTTNNCGGAAGCCGACGTTGGGCCCGCTCGACTCGCGGGTTAGCGTGTTGACGCTGTTCGAGCGCAGCGGGTAATCGACCGTGGCGCGCGCGGTCCCGGCCCTGAGCGCCGCGGCGATGCGGACGGGATGGAGTGGGAAGAACTCTCCGACGCGGCAGAAGTAAACGGCGAGGCCGGTGTCCTGGCAGAGCAGATTGTCGAGCGAGTCGGCAACCTCGACGTTGCGCAGGATAATCTCGAGGATGCGGCGGCCGCTGGTCGAGGTCTCGCGCTCGCCAGCCTTCGCCAGCGCGTCACGGAGATCTTGCGGGATGTCCTTGAGCGCCGAGACGTAGAGATTCGCGGCGGCTTCTTCGACCACGCTCGCGAGCGACGCAGCAGTGCTCTCGCTTCCGATCGCCATCAGCGTGCAGCCTCTCGATCGAAGGCGCCGGCGCCGCGAGGCGCGAAACGCGAGGAGGTGGCTGGAGCGTGCTGTTGTCTCATCTGAGTGTCGGTTCGAGCGCTGACTCCGAGAATAGCGACAGGCGTGAAGTGCCAATCGCTTAGAGAATGGTGCTGCGGCCGGCAGTCACTCGCCTGAATCATCCTCACAGCCAAAACAGCCTTATTCCTGTTATGCATGATTCTAATCAGAACCGAGCGCCTCGGCTCGTTTGCGACCGGCGTGGCCAAGGCGCGATCGGCGCGAACCGAGCCGCGGCTTTACCGGGGCTGACTGCGTCGGACTCATCCCCGGGACAGGCCTTTGGGGCCTTCCCCTTTAGGGATGCGCGGTCGAAGGGGTTGAGCCGCCTCGAGCGTGCACGCCTAGTGGAATGGGCCTTGAGTCGAGGTACGAGGCCTCGAGATCAAGCGAGGCGCTCGCGTGCGAAGACCAGGAAGGCTTCCGCCACGCGCGAGAGCGAGCGCCCGCTGGCCCGGACGAGCGAGATCTCGCGCACCGGGTCGAGGCCTTCCACGCGCGCGCTCGCAAGCTGCTTCGCGGCCAGTTCGGCCTCGAGCGCCGAGCCCGAGATGAAGGCGACGCCGTAGCCGCCCATCACCGCTGCGCGCACCGACTCCTGCAGCCCGAGCTCCAGCCGAACGTTGAGGTCACGCATGCGCACTCCGTGCCGGCGCAGCTCGTCCTCGAGCACCTGCCTCACCCCTGCGCCCTCCTGCATCACGATCAGCGGCTCGGCGCGCAGCTCGTCGAGCGAGATCGTGCGCCCGGCGAAACGGTGGTCGGGAGCGCAGGCCAGTACTACCTCGTCGCGGAAGAAAGGTTCGAAGATCACGCCCCGGTGCTTTCGAGCCGCACCCACGACCCCGAGCTCGAGCTCTCGTTCCGCAACGCGCTCGACCACCGTCTGTGTGTCGAAAATGGCAAGCGAGACGGCGACCTCCGGAGAGCGCCGTTGAAACTCACAGAGAAGTAGCGGCACCACCCGATCGCCGGGCCCCGTCGAGGAGCCGATCTCGAGCCGGCCTCGCAGCTCTCCCTCCTCGACGCCGGCGACCTCATCCAGCAGCTGCTCCTCGAACGCGATCAGCCGCTGTGCGCCGCGATAGAGGCGCAATCCTGCTTCTGTCGGCTCGACTCGGCGCCCGGAACGATCGAACAGCCGGTGCCCGAGCTTCTCCTCGAGCGTCCTGATCTGCATGCTCACCGCCGGCTGGGTGACGCCGAGGCGCTCGGCCGCCTGTGAAAAGCTACGCAGCTCGACGACTGCGCAGAACGCTGCTAGCTGGCGCGTGTCCATAAGCCCACATTATGGAGTCCAGAGTAAGCGATGTGAGATCGCTTTCCCTTTAAAGAGTCCGGAAGGCACCCAGGCGACGAGAGGGCTATTCTCGCTCTCGTGAGACCAGAGGCCCTCGCGGAGCGCTACTCCCGGCTGGCGGAGGAGTCTCCAGACTTGCGCGGAGTCGACCGGGCGCTGCGCTTTCTCGATCTTCTCTTCTCGGCCTGCTTCCTGCTCATCTCGCTGCCGATCACGATCCTGGTCGTCGCGGCCATCCTGATAACCAGCGGTACGCCGATCTTCTACCGGGGCAAGCGAGTCGGGCGCTCGGGTCGGGTCTTCTCGATGATCAAGTTCCGCACGCTCAGGCGCGGTGCCGAGAGCCGGCTTGGCCCCTACTTGGGCCCCGAGCTGGTCGAGCGCACCCGGGCCGAGTTCACACCGATCGGCCGCTGGCTGCGGGCGACGCAGCTCGACGAGATTCCCCAGTTCCTGAACGTGCTGAGAGGCGACATGAGCCTGGTCGGGCCGCGCCCGATTCGGCCGCGCTTCTTCGAGGAGCTCGCCGAGCAGATCCCCGCCTACTGGCAGCGTCTGGTCGTGCGACCCGGCTTGACCGGCTTCGCGCAGGTGCGCAAGGGCTACGCGACTTCCTGGGCCGAGAAGCTCGCGCACGACCTCGAGTACATCGCCGACCGTTCAGTCTGGCTCTACCTGCGCACGCTCGTGGCGACGGGCTGGCGCGTGTTGCGCCAGTCGCTGCGAGGCCTCGCCCGGCCGCGCGCGTAGCGACCGGCTGCGACCGGACCGAACTAGACTCCGTCCCCGTGTGCGGAATCTGTGGGATCGCCTCGGCCAGCCGAAGCGCCGACCCTGGCGAGCTGGCCGCGATGAACGCAAAGCTGGCTCACCGCGGCCCCGACAGCGAAGGAACCTTTTTCGACGGTGGCATCGGCATCGCTGCGCGCAGACTCTCGATCATCGACCTCGATAGCGGCGACCAACCGCTCGCAAACGAGAACGGCCGGATACACGTCGTCCAGAACGGCGAGATCTACAACTACCGCGAGCTCCGTGCCGAGCTGGGGGCGGCCGGTCATCGCTTCTCGAGCCACGGCGACACCGAGGTGATCGCTCACCTCTACGAGCAGCACGGGCTCGACTTCGCTACCCGCTTGCGCGGCATGTTCGCCGTGGCGATTTGGGACGCCGGCGAGCGCCGGCTCGTACTCGCGCGCGACCGCTTCGGCATCAAGCCGCTCTACTACCGGCACGAGCGAGGCGAGCTGCGCTTCGCCTCGGAACTCCGCGCTCTACCTCGAGGAGAGATCGACCTCGACGCGCTCGAGGCCTACCTCGCCTTCAACTTCGTTCCGGCGCCCTTCTCGATCTTCCAGGGGACACGCAAGCTGCCGCCCGGGCACCTGCTCGTCTGGCAGGACGGCAAGGTGCAGATGGAACGGTTCGCCCGGCCACTACCGGTGGACGCCGGCGACGAGCGCCGTGAGTCCGCCGGCGAGCTGAGCGAGGAGTTGCGGACGCGCATGCGCGATTCGGTTCGCGCACACCTGGTCAGTGACGTCCCGGTCGGTGTCTTCCTTTCGGGCGGCGTCGACTCCTCGCTTCTGGCCGCACTCGCGGCGCAGGAGTCGACGGGTCGCTTGCGGACGTTCACGATCGGTTTCGAGGAGCGCTCCTTCGACGAGACCGCAGGCGCCCGCAAGGTCGCCGAGCGCTACGACACCGATCACCACGAGCTCGTCCTGCGCCCCGAGCCCGAGTTCCTGCTGCGAACGCTGGCCGAGGTCTTCGACGAGCCCTTCGCCGACTCGTCGGCGCTACCCACTTACCTCGTCTCGGAGCTTGCCTCGCGAGACGTGAAGGTCTGTCTCTCGGGCGAGGGCGGCGACGAGCTCTTCGGCGGCTACTACACCTACTCGGCCGATCTGCTCGCAGCGCGGCTCGGGCCGCTCGCACGCATCGCCCGCCCCTTCGCCGAGCTACTGCCCAGCTCTAGCGCCCGCGTCAGCTTCGACTACAAGGCCAAGCGCTTCACCCGCGGCGCCCACCTGCCGCCGCTCGAGCGTCATCACGCCTGGAAGGAGATCTTCTCACCCGAGCTCCGCTGCGAGCTCAGAGGCAGCCACAGCGGCTTCGACCCGGTCGATCTCTACCGAGCCCGCTTCGACGAGACCGGCGGCGCCGAGATGCTCGCCCGCCTGCAGGACGTCGATCTCGGCGTCCCGCTCGTCGACGACCTGCTCGTCAAGACCGACCGCTCCTCGATGGCTCACTCACTAGAGGCGCGCGTTCCCTTCCTCGACACGATCGTCACCAACCTGGCCCTGGCCCTGCCGCGACGGTTGAAGGTCTCCGGCCTGAACAAGAAGATCCTGCTCCGCCGGGCCGCCGAGCCGCTGCTTCCACACGAGGTCGTACACGGGCGCAAGCGCGGCTTCTCGATTCCGGCCGCCGCCTGGCTGCGCGGCGAGCTCCAGCCGCTTGCGCGCGAAGTGCTCGCCCCGGCCAACCTTCGCCGCCAGGGCTTTTTCGCGCCGGAGGTTGCGAACCGTCTGATCGATCGCCACGTCGCCCGTAAAGAGGATCTCTCGCGCCAGCTCTGGGGTCTGATCGCCTTCACGCTCTGGTACGAAGGCCACGTCGAGCGAGAGCCGGGGCCGCTGCGCTCGGCAAGGCTAGCGGCGGTGGAAGCGTGACTCGAACAGCGCCGGATAGAGCGGACAGGTCCGGGTGCCGGACACGGATACACGTTCAGATGCGACGATGTGGGGTGGAACGATGAGAGTCTGGATCGACATGACCGCGCCGGCGCACGTGCTCGTCTATCGGCCGCTGATGCGCTTGCTGCAAGAGCAGGGCGCCGAGATCGAGCTGACGGCGCGCGACTACGCCCAGACGCTGCAGCTACTCGAGCTGCACGGGCTCGAGGCCGAGGTGATCGGCCGGCACGGGGGGCGCTCGCGCCTCGGCAAGGCGCGCTCGCTGACCTCGCGGCTGCGCTATCTGCACCGTTGGGCCAAGGGCCGGCGCTTCGATCTGGCCCTGGCGCACGGTTCGCACGAGCTGACGATCACAGCCCGCCGGCTCGGCATTCCCAGCGCAACCACGTTCGACTACGAATGGGCCTGGCTTCAGCACCAGCTCGGTTGCCGCGCCGCGACGCGGGTGGTCGTGCCCGAAGCGATCCCGCCCGAGCGGCTACGGCGCTACGGCGTTCACGAGCCCAAGCTGCGCCGCTACCCGGGGCTGAAAGAGGAGTACTACCTCTCCAACTTCGTACCCGACCCGTCGGTGGCATCCGAGCTCGGGCTCGACAGCTCGCGCGTGCTGGTCGTCGTTCGTACACCGCCGGATGTCTCGCTCTACCACCGCGCCTCCAACCCGCTTTTCCCGCGCGTGCTCGACCACCTCGGCAACCACGCCGGCGTGCACGCGGTTGTGATCCCCCGCACCACGGAGCAGAGCGCCTACGTGCGCGGCCTCGAATACCCCTCGCTGGTGGTGCCCGACCGCGCCGTCGACGCGCAGAGCCTGATCGCTCTCTCCGACGTCGTCGTCTCGGCCGGCGGGACGATGAACCGCGAGGCGGCGGCGCTCGGCGTTCCCGTGTACACGACCTTCGGCGGCAGGCTTGGCGGCGTGGACGAGTGGCTGATGCGAGAGAGCAGACTCGTCCCCCTGACCGACCCTCGCGCGATCGACCTGCGCAAGCGCGTGCCCGACGAGAGCAAGCGGGTGCGCCGAGATCCGAAGCTGATGCTCGAGCTGCTGCTATCGGCGCTCGAGAAGCCTTAGCGGCTGTTGAGGATCTCCGAGAAGCGGATCGACGTGACCTGGTCGTCGAGCGTGACCTCGCGGTTGTAGAGCTGGCTCAAGAAATCTGCCATCTCCTCGGCGCGGCGCAACTCTGGGTTGTCGTGCTCGACCTCGCGTGGCGAGAGGTCGCGCAGGCGCTTGACATCGACCTTGTCGATCACCGCGTCGAAGACCTTCTCGCGCGGACTGAAGCGGGCGCCGCAGAGAACCTGCACGATCTCGCCCTTGCGGTATTTGTCCGACTTGTCACCGAGGCGGATGGTCGCCGTCTTGCGATGGCTCCGGAGCTGATCGGCCACCATGGGTGAGTAGAAGTTGAGTGCGTGCATCGAGACGATCCAAACGCGCCAGACAGCCTGAATCATAAAACCTGGCGAGCGGGAAAGAACAGTACCCCCGGAAAGTCCCTTGTGTACACCGCGAACGAGGTCGGAAACAACAACCGAGTCGCGAGGAATCGCTCAACGATCTCAGTGCAAGCGACTTAGATTCCTTGCGGTCACACTGGACCGTCGCTACACTCGGTTTGGCACTCTCGTATCTAGAGTGCCAAACCTATCCGCAACTCGTAGACAAGCTCACTACAGGAGGGCGTCCATGAATCTCCAGCCCCTGGGTGACCGCCTGATCGTGGAAGTCCTCGAAGAGGAACAGACCACGGTTAGCGGCATCGTCCTGCCCGACACGGCCAAAGAGAAGCCGCAGCGTGGCCGCGTCGTCGCCGCCGGTCCCGGCGGTCGCAACGAAGCAGGCGAGCGCGTACCGCTCGACCTCGCTGCCGAGGACACGATCATCTTCTCCAAGTACGGCGGGACCGAGATCAAGGTCGGTGGTGTCGAGTACCTGATCCTGCGCGAGTCCGACGTGCTGGCGAAGGTTGTCGGCCAGCCCGCTGCTAAGAGCGCAAAGAAGAAGGGATAACGAATGGCTCACAA
>PMZQ01000103.1 GCA_003170155.1 Actinomycetota bacterium
TGGAGCGTACCAGGATCGAACCGGTGACCTCCCGATATGGCCGTCTGCCCGTGGTGCGGTCTCTTCCGAGACAAACTTTTGCCGAATCTTTGCCTGCCTGAGCTGATCCGAGCTGCTCTCAGCTGACCGAAGAGCGCTCAACCATGCGGTATTGGCTGGAGCAGACCTGGGTTGGGCGCCCTGTTAACCGGAGGGTTGTAGGTTCGAGTCCTACCCGGGAAGCTGAGAAATCCCTGCAAGCGCAGAGCTTTTGTCGTTTCAAAAGCAATCAGGGACAGGGTCTTTTGCCTTTCTTTTGCCGGAGCAACGGGTCCAGGTAGCGATCTTCCCTCGATTGATGTCGGAGAAGTTCGAGTCTGGCGCTAGCGGGAGCGCCAGTTAACCAAGCCTCTCGAGAGAGAGCCACGTCCCCTAACCCACTCACCCATGAGCCGTAGCGCGGTATCGAGAAAAGGGGAGAGGAGATAGGGCCTCCCGAAACCGGACGATCCGTGACATCTGCTTCGTCACGGCTAGGCGCAGGCGATACGATCGGTCAACCCTAGTAGTACGATCCCCGCCGCATCAGACGGGGCTTAAGCTCGGACGGCAGAACGGTTGCCGGGTGTCGTTATTGGTCGCTCGCGTGGTCGGGCGGAAGCGGTTGGAACATAGATCGCGTTCAATAGATCTGAAAGGAGTACCACCATGGCGGGGGTAGCAGACCGGATCCAAGCAAACTTGAAGAGGATTCTCGAATCGATACGTGAAGCACTCAAGCCAAACCTCGAGCCGGATGAGGAGTTGCGTTGGTTCGGCTCTGTGACTCAGCTCAGAGCGCCGGCTCCCGTAAGATTCTTGCTCTCATGGGGGTGCTGCTTCCGATTTTCGGCGGTCTTGTGATGCTGGCCCTCGAAAAACACTGGTACGTTGGCATAACGGGAAAGCGTGTCCTTTTCGGTCGTATGAAGTACCAGAACAAACCAGACCCAAACGGAGTAATAGCCGTCCAACTAGGCGATGTCACGGTAAGTCGGAGAGGGCAAAGCGGTGGAGATTTGATCGTCGCGAACTCTAAAGAGGGGTTGCCAGGTAAATTCAGGCTTCCCAAGGGAACCGACATCGATAAGTTGCAGGCATTTCTTAAAGCTTGAGTCTGTTACGTCTGAATCGGCGGTTGAAGCGCCCTGGCTTTCTTGGAGGCTCCGTACTACTCGGGGTGCTTCAGGCCGCGGCTGCCGGGCGTTGAAGGTAGAACTCTCGCGATGCTGGTAGCGGCTCCGGTAGCCTCGTCGCGGCTATCCTCGGAAGCTATGGTCGACGGCGGCATCAACGTCAGCGTTGCGACGCTGACCAGTGACTACGTCGCGAAGACGATCGATCACTCCCTCCTGAGCCCGGCGCTCGATGCCGCGGCGGTGCTCGATGGCTGCGATCTGGCCTGCTGCTACGGCGTCGCGTCTGTCTGCGCCAAGCCCTCCGACGTGGCGGCCGTGGCTGAGGCGCTGCGGGGCTCCGGGGTCAAGGTCGGCACCGTGATCGGCTTTCCCCACGGCTCATCCAAGACCGAGATCAAGGTCTACGAGGCGGAGTGGGCGGTGGCCGAGGGTGCCGAGGAGCTGGATCTGGTACTGAACATCGCTCGCCTTCGCGCCGGTGCCAGCAGTGATGTCCGCTCCGACATCCAAGCGGTCTGCGAGGTCGCTTCCGGCCGCGCACTAGTGAAGGTGATCCTGGAGAGCGCCTACCTCGACGAGGACCAGAAGGTGCTCGGCTGCCGCCTGGCCGAATCGGCCGGCGCGAGCTTCGTCAGTGCTTCCACGGGTTTCGCGCCGATGGGCACAAAGGCGGAGGACGTGCGCCTGATACGCCGCACGCTCTCTCCCGACACCCAGGTCAAGGCCGCCGGTGGCGTTGACAGTCTCGACTCGCTGCTCGAGATGCTGAGGGCCGGCGCCATCCGGATCGGCACGAGCGCGACCGAGACCATCCTCGAGGAGTTCAAGGCACGCGAAGCTCGCTGGGAGTAGGACGGCACGCCGTCGCAGCGCAGCCTCTGGCAGGTACTTCCGAGAATGGGCCGTACAGGATTCGAACCTGTGACCTTGGGATTAAAAGTCCCGTCCGGCGAGTTTCAGCGAATCGCAGAAAACGTAAAGAGGCTGCAAAACGCTACTTTCTTAACTGCGACTAGATGCAGCGAGACATCCCATTTAGAGACAAGCCTGTACGCGCACTAACTAGAGGAAGTGACCGGCTGACGACTGTGGAGTGCCTATAGGCGCTGGTCGAAACAACCCGCTAGCCGGCGGGAGCCGTTTCGAACACTTTCCTGTATAGGTTCCGCTAATTAGCCACGCTCTGCTCCGCGCTGGAGCGCTCGCTCGCCATCAGCCACCTCCATTTGGTCACTCAGAGTCGGACGCTAAGACAATCGAGCTGGACTAGATAAGGAGGGCCGCACAGTTTCCTAAACCGCGTGCGCAAGTTCGATTCTTGCCGGGGGCACTGGGTTTGCGGGGCGTTTGGGGTTGTGTGGCAACACCTGTGGCAACACCCTAAGAAACGAGCGCTCGGCGTCGCGCGCGTGAGCTGGTCGGGGAGCCGAGAGAGAGGCGAGCAAGTAGAAGCTATTGAGCGCTCTTCGCCTGGCGCCAGCCTAGAGTTCGGCCAGTCCCTCTTTCGCGACGAACATCCACGCCACCGCCGAAGCGATTTCCCACGCCCACTCCGAACCTGGGAGCTCCACAAATGCTCCATAACCGCCGCTGTGCGGAGATTCTGCGAGTCGTTCTGAGAGAAAAAGCGGCGATTATCAGGACATACCAGGAAGCCCTCTCACGGACTCGAACCGTGGACCCCCTCCTTACCATGGAGGTGCTCTACCAACTGAGCTAAGAGGGCAAGCGCGGGAATTGTACCGCCGCCTCGATCAAGGTCGGGCAAGGCATGTGGAGTGCGGTTACTTGCTCCCCCCCTCCTTTTTCTTCTTCCCGCCTTTGCGCTTGCCGCGGAGCTGGAGGAAGAAGGCAACCGCCAAGAGCACTACCACGAGAGCGAGACCGATGTAGCCGCCGCTCTCGACGATCTTGATTGCGCGGTTGAGATTCGAGCCGACCATCAGGCCGACGACCATCACGACGGCCACCCAACAAGCACCGCCGAGTGCGTTCGCCAGCAGGAAGGCGCGCCAGCGCATGTGCGTGATACCGGCGATCGGGCCGGCGAAGATACGCAGGATGGCCACGAAGCGGGCGAAGAAGACGATCAGCCAGCCACTCCGCCGCTTGAAGAACGACTCCGCCCTGGCAACGCGTGCGGGATGGTAAAAGTGGCGAATTCCCGGCAGTGTCCAGAAGCGCTCGCCGTAGTGGTGGCCGAGCGCGTAGCCGATGTTGTCGCCGATGACCGCCCCGGCCCAGGCGCAGAGCGCAACCTGCCAGGGCACGAGAGTTCCATGTCCGGCTGCGACGGCGGCGATCACGAGCACCGTCTCGCCGGGGATCGGGATCCCCATCGACTCGATTCCCACGCCGAAGAAGACGAGCGGGAGCCCGATCAGCTCCAGCAAATGCTCGATCGTGTGTACGAACATGGCGCCAGTAGCTTCCCACGCGGCGCCCCCGTCATGCCAGCACTGCTACGGATCTCCCTCGCTAGACCGCGGCGACCGGCATGACGGGGGCGCCGCGCCGAACGCAGTCCCCAACTCAATCCGAACTCCTCAAACCGACCGCGGGTAGCCGAGTTGCGTTTCAAGGAGCAGACGAGACACGCGCGTCGTAGGCGCGGTGACTCGTTCGACGAGATAGCACCGCCGAAAGTCAGCGCCGGCGTTGCCGGCGGACTTTCGGCGGGAAAGATGGGGGAGGGAGGATTCGAACCTCCGTAGGCTGAGCCGACGGGTTTACAGCCCGCTCCCTTTGGCCGCTCGGGCACTCCCCCGCGGAGCGCCATTGTAGCGATGCCGAGATCGACATACTCATTCCGGTCGCCGCGACCGGCGTGACGGACGCGGCTGACTCCACGCCGTCCTCAACCAATACAGGGGTCGTACCGCCGAAAGTCGCAATGCCCTCCCTGGGAGGGCGGACTTTTGGCGGAAGAGATCGCTCCCTTTGGCCGCTCGGGCACTCCCCCGCGGATGGTCATTGCAGCCGGGTTCGAATCGAGCGCAGCCGGGTTCGGCACCTGCGAGCGCCGCTCGTTCCAACCCGAGAACGAGCGGGTTGAGGACGTACGCCGCCTCAGCCACACATCCCCACCGGAATAAACCCCGAGAAGGGGATCTAAAGAGCGACCGCGAAAGTGCCGATGCAACCGCGAATGGAACTTGATGTTTTGCTCACCCGCGTAGTCGAGATCGGGGGCTCCGATCTCCATCTCAAGCTCGGCCAGCCGCCGATCGTCAGGCGCGACGGTGAGCTCGGCGCGCTCGACGGCTTCCCGCCTGTCGGGCCCAAGGAGCTGAACGCGGTTCTGGAGGCGCTGACCAGGCATCTGCCCAGCAAGCTGCAGGAATTCCGCCAGACCGGCGAGCTCGACATGGCCTTCACCCATCCGAGCCTGCCGCGCTTCCGCGTCAACGGCTTCCGCCAGCGTGGCGCAATCTCTTTTGCCTTCCGCGTCATCCCGCGCGAGATTCCGACCTTCGAGCAGCTCGAGCTTCCNNACCCTTGCGGCGATGGTCGACCACATCAACCGCACGCGCCGGCAGCACATCCTCACGATCGAGGACCCGATCGAGATCCTCCACGCCGATCGTGGCTGCATCGTCAACCAGCGTGAGATCGGGCTCGACTCCGCTTCCTTCAGCCAGGCGCTGCGGCGCGCTATGCGCCAGGACCCGGACGTGATCCTGATCGGCGAGCTACGTGACCGTGAAACTGCCGAGACCGCGCTACAGGCGGCCGAGTCGGGGCACCTGGTCATGTCGACGATGCACACGATCGACGCCTCCGAGACCGTCGCCCGCTTCGTCGAGCTCTTCCAGGAAGCGAAGCAGGCGCAGACCCGCGCGATCCTCGCCGGTGTGCTGCGTGGCGTCGTAAGCCAGCGCCTGTTGCCTCGTATCGGCGGCGGGCGGGTGGCCGCGGTCGAGGTGATGGTCACGAACGCGCGCATCGCCGATCTGATCCGTAGTGGCAACGGCGACGAGGTCACCGATGCGATCGCCGACGGATCCTTCTTCCAGATGCAGACCTTCGCCCAGTCGCTGATCTCGCTGGTACTCGAGGGCAAGGTGGACAAAGAGATCGCCTCCAACGCCTCCTCTAATCGCCACGATTTCCTCGTTCAGCTCGAGCATGCAATGAAGACGCAGGCAGCCGCCGGGGCCACGGGAAAGGATGAGGGCAGCACCCCGGGTTTGTCGCCTGCGCTCGCCGGACGTAGTGGGGCTGAGCAGCAGTCCTCTGACGGCGGACCACTGCGAATTGCCGGCCCGGAAGGATGAAGCTTGCGCTAGTGGGTGCGGCGGTGGCGCTCGCGCTCGGCACGGGTAGCGCGCGCGGCGACACCTTCGCGATCGTCTCTACCTCGGATTCCCCCACCCTTTCTCAAACCACTGCGATCGCCAACCTACCGAGCGCGCAGGTGCCGAACGCCCCGGGCGCCCTTGTCCTGCCGTCCAACTGGACCAGGCAGGCCGGTGATGAGACGCCGATCTCCTCGGCGCAGATGCGTGTGATCTGGCAGTCGGCGGGCAGCGCTTACGGCATCCCCTGGTCGGTACTGGCGGCTATCAACAAGATTGAGTCGAACTTCGGTCGCAACATGGGGCCGAGCTCGGCCGGCGCCATCGGCTGGATGCAGTTCATGCCGGATACCTGGATGCGCTGGGGAGCGGACTTCGACGGCGACGGTATCGCCGATCCCTGGAACGCGAAAGACGCTGTCTTTTCGGCGGCTCGCTACCTCGCCGCCGCGGGTGGCGCCAGCGACGTCTCCCGCGCTGTCTTCGCCTACAACCATGCGCAGTGGTACGTAGACGAGGTGCTCTCGCTGGCCCGTCTGCTCTCGAGCGACAGCTCGCTCAGCTTCTCGCTCGATGGGCTCCAGCAAGGCCTCGAGAAGGCCGAGAGGAGCGTGGCGATGATAAGTCAGCAGATCGCTCAGACCCGCACACGTGTGCTGGCGATCCGAGCTCGCTCGCAGCGCATGTTTGCAGAGGCCGACAGCGCATCGCTGATCGGGCAGCGCACCGCCATGCGCATGAGCGCTGCCGAGGTGGAGGCCCAGGCGATCCCGCTCGAGGCGAAGGTGCCGACTCTGACCAACAAGCTCACAGAAGCCGAGAATGCGCTGACACAGGCTCGCGCCAACTCGCAGGCCGACTCGTTCGACCCGGGGACTTCGGTCTATCTCGCCAGCCCGCAGTACCAGAACGGCTACGTCTTCCCGGTCGGTGGCGGGCCCAGTCGCGTGTCGGTCGAGCATACGCACCACGACTACCCGGCAGCGGACATTGCGGCTCCCGCGGGCACACCGGTCTACGCGCTGGCGGACGGCGTCGTTCTGAGTGCCTGGCGCACGATCGATCCTCTCTGCGGAATCGGCATGAGATTCCACACCGATGACGGGCAGACCTGGGCCTACTGTCACCTCTCCTACATCGAGCCCGCGGTCGTCAGCGGCACCCGGTTGACGGCCGGAACGCTGGTCGGGTTGGTCGGCTCGACCGGACACGCAACCGGGCCGCATCTTCACCTCGGCCTGATTCCCTCGAGCAACGGCTATCCCCAGAACGAGGCCTGGTTCCAGAGCTTCGCCGGTATCGCCTTCCGCTGGCAGGACGCGCCTACTCCGACCCCCTCGATCGACTCCTCCGATCAGCGTTCGCAGATGGTGTTCTCCATCGTCGGCGATACGGCTTCCACCGGATCGGCTGTTGCGAGCGCCTGGACGGCGTCCTCGAGCACGGCTCCGCTCGCAAGGGCCGCGAGCGTAGACGGGATACCTAGCGTGGGCTCACCCTTCGCAGCTCCGCCCGCGGACTCCGGCTTGACGGTGGCTGTGGGCCGGGACAAGTCTCCCGGGACGATCGATCAGAGCGCGGTGGGGTCGAGCGGCGGGTAGCCCGCCGGTGTGCGCCGAGGTGCCGGATCCCTGAAGGGCTTCGCGGCTCTGCTCCGTAGATAGAGCGAGAGCTCAATCCGAGCTGGCATCCTGTCCAAATGAACTTCATGCAGATTACGCGCGGGTGGGTCGTGGCGCTTGTCGCCATTTGCGTGCTGGTTCCGACCGGCCTGATCATCGCTGCCTCTCGGAGCAGTTCCTCCAAGCCATCGCACGTGATCGAGACGACGAAGCTCCCAACCAAGATCGTGCCCGACGTCGTCGGGCAACCCTACGTTTTCGTCGAGAGCACGCTGCAGGCACACGGATTTGGCTGGCGAGTTGAGGGCCGGGTCGCCGGTTGGGCCGAAGCGCTGGTGGTGCGCCAGGTGCCGGTGGCGAACACCGAGGTCTTGGATACGGGTGCTCCGCTCGTGACGCTGCAGCTGGCCAAGCCGAAGGGCCACCAGAGCGGCACCCCCGAGGACTCCTCTCCCTACGCCGGTACCAAGATCGTGCTCCCGCCTGCGTCGGGCACCGAGCCGAGCGAGACCGTTCCGACGCCCACGACCACACACACGACCACGCCCACGACCACGCCCACGCCCACGACCAAGCCGGCACCGGTCGAGCCGAAGCCGTCCAAGGCGAGCTCGCGCCCGCGCGCCTTTGTGATCGCGGGCGCCAAGCCCGAGCCGCTCGACGAGATCCCGCTGCCGGAACGGGCGCAGAAACTAGATGTCTGGCTCGACTCGCACCGACACGTCAGCGCTGCCAACGCCCGCTACTGGCTCTTCCAACACGCCTGGATCGTGACCGGAGCCAAGTTCGGCTGGTGGCACGGAGCGCAGGCGCTCGAGGCTCTGATTGCGGTCGACAAACGAGTCGAGACGTTCTGGGGTATTGGCTCGAAGAGCGAGGCCGAGGCGCGAGCGGCGCTCGAGTTCGTGCGGGCGCACGGCGGCTGAGGAAGTCAGCACAGGCGCGGATCAACGGTGGACGAACCAGTACCGGACCTCCGTAGAGACCGTCTCGCTGGTAGGTGCCGTCCCTCGTGCTTATAGGCTCGGATCGACCCCGATGCACCCGTCGTTCGCTCGACCTCGTGGGCATCGCGCTTTCGCGGCGTAGTGGCCGGTTCTATCTAGTTAACCGACCGTTAACCGACCGGCGGCACGGTGCTGGCTTGGACATCTTGGAAGAGGCCGATGTTCTCCCCATTCAGCACCGGAAACCAAGGCGGGAATAGGAAACTCAGAGCGTTATAGTTCGCGCAATCCGGCGCCGTCGTTGGGCACACACCTGCCGTAACCATCGATCCGTCGTCTGCGACCCTGTTGACGTTCGAGATATTGTAACCGTACGTGGCATTTGCATCCTGCATTGCTCCTGCAGCTGAGGCATAAGCCGACGTTCCAACGAATGTCATCGAGTTTTTTAGAACAGCGCCGGTCGGCTTCGTCTTGTTATTAGTAACATCATAGTCGCCCCAGGCTCCGTTCAAGGCGATCGTTGACGCGCGCCACCAGAGGTTATTCGGCGCGTCGTCCGCTATCCAGATGTTGTTGTTCGCGACCAGGCCCAGCACGTCGTCGTTAGGATTCGGGGGGGTCTGCGATGCATAGCAGATGTTCCCGGCAACGTTGATGTCGCCGTTCGAGGCGAGCGTAACGCGGCCGTTCACCGTGCTCGCCGGTGTGCCGACGTACGTCGGGCAACCACTTGTATTGTAGCTGCCAATAGCGGTTGGCCAGGAGATCATGGCGTCTTGGGCAGTGTATATGGCGCCGTTCGATGGGATCGACCCGGTTTGATAAGGGACATTCCAGGAAATACCACCCGAAAAGATTGAAACGCGTTCGCCGGCCGCGTGCGCGTAACTGAGGTTATCACTAGTGCTGCTGAACGAGTTACCAGTCAATCCCGTGTAGTTAAAACTGTCGGTCTGATTGCTCGAGTTCGGCCCGATGTAGATCGTGCCGGTGGACGGGAACTCAGACGTACTACCATTTACGGTGATGGATCTCGCGTTTTTCGCGGCCGAACTGGCGAGCGTGAGGTCGCCGCCGCAGAACGGCAGAATGAAAGCCGGATCTGAAGTGGAACTTCCTGAGGGCCAGATGCACTTCCATACCTGGTAGGTTCCGTTGCTCGAGAAGTTTACGCGCCAAGCTGCGGCGCTTGAGTCGTCGAAAACGGTTGGGGGCGAGTTCGTGGCTGCTGCGCGCTGGATGTTGGCGAGAGAGACGGTGAGCTGACTGAACGAAATCGGGTTCGGTACCACTGTCCGAATATCGGGATGCGTCTTATCGTAAATCCGCGCCGTTCCATGGAGAGTCACTCCGGAATGACCATCGCTGGTCATAGAGGTGACGCTTCCTCCATTATCAGCCAACAAGTTTCCGTATGCATTCGCGCCACAGACGTTGATACTCCCGACGCTATAGACTTTTCCGTAGAGATTACTTCCGAAGCAGACGTTCACCCCACTCATATCTGGTGTCATGTATTGGAAATCGGCTGGGGTTGATCTATTCACCTGAACCATGACCGATCGCTCGGGAACGGTTGGATCGCATGTAGTCCCGCCCGAGACGAGTTTGCAGCCCGTAGATAAGATCGTGACGTATTTGGTTCCGAGCGAGGAGCTCGGTGGCGTGATCATAAGATCATAGGCGTAGCCCTTGAGGAGCGTAGAGTTGCCGTAGCCGTTACCGGTCCCCTGGAACCAGGTGTCCTTGTGGTTCGGCGCGCTCGAGTTGTATCCCCAGTGGGTTCCCGACGGCCAGCCGTTATTCGCTGTGTTGGTGGGATCGGGTGTTACGACGAGGGCGCCGTAAGCGGTGCAAGTCCCATTGGTATAAGTCGTGCACGACGTCCGCGTTGCCTCGCCTTTGTCCACCCAGTGATCGTAATAGTTTGGATCTTCGTCGAGCTTGCCGACGTAATCGCCTATGCCGGCCTCCGCCGTCTGATAAACACCGTCTGCATTAGTCGTGCCTGACGCGCGAATGGTCTCGTTGGTAACCTGATCTATTAATGTAACCGCGAGTGCCGTCAACACTGCGATCATGCACACAACCGTAACCATGGCTATTCCGTCTTCCCGTGCAAGGACCCGCCTTAGTAATCTCATGATGACGCTCCCGTTTGCCCGTTCGTTTCGGCCTGATTCGCACTCGACCGCAGGGTCGCGACCGCGCCGTAGTTGTAGGTCACGGTCGTCGGGTTACCTTCGATCGCCACGTTGACGACGACGGTATTGACCAGATCGGTGGTAGACGGCGCGTTGCACTGCCAGGTGATGGGCTGGGGAGAGGTCGGGTTCGTCGGAGCGAGTGCCATCTCGGCGGTGTTCTGGCCGCAGTATTGGAAGATGGTAGTGGGGTTTGTTAGCCCACTGAAGAGCGTTGAAGTTGGCCCGGTATTGGAACTGACTCCGTTCCAAGGTGGCCCGGTCTGGCTCGTGTTCGTGCTTGTGGTCACCTGTCGAATCAATGATGCGCCTTGCACCGAGTAAGTTATCCTGCGCATGTGATAATAAGGCAGTATGCGGTCAGGCGAATAAAAGCTGAGTGAGTTAGCCGAGTAGGTGATGATCGGAGTAGTGGTTCCGTCTCCGTAGGAAGCAGCACGAAAGTCGGCCACGAATTGATTAAGAGCGGCGCTCACCTCGGTCATCGCGATGTTCTGATTCTGCACCTGTGAGCTTCGGTTGACTGCGGCACTGAAGGTGTCTGCGAACGCCGCCGTCAAAATACCGAGCAGAACCATGACCACCATCATCTCGATCAGCGTGAATCCGCTCTCGCGCTTGATCGCTGCGATGCGGCGACGGAATGCAGACTCTTCGTTCATGAGACCTTCACCGTGGTACCGGTACACGAACCCGTTGTTGGCACATTAAAAGAAGTCGTACTGCCGCCGATCAGCGGATTTAACCAGAGCGCCCAGGCGCCGGAGCTAGCATGCGCCATGATGCTGTAGCCATTTTGCCGCGGAAGATAAACTGTGTAAGTTCCGCCGCCGCCCGTCACACCCCCTGCGAGGAAGATATTTGGAGCGATTATTCCCGTTCCTGTCGCGTTGTTATCGACGTCGACACGCGCGCCGGACAAATGCGTGCCGCTCGAGTTAGTGACCGTTATCGTGCACGCCACCGGTGTCGCCACGTTGGCTGTGGCAGGGAGCGTCACGGTGATCAACTTGCTCAGAGTGTTCGGATAACCGTCGGACGAGCTGAGTTGAGCGGCAACGACAGGGGCGAAGGTGCAGTTGGTCGTGCAGCCCTGCGGTGTTACCACTTCCACCGTGTAAGGAACACCAGGGAGGATCGACTCACTTCCGAAGCCGTCTGTGAGCGTGGTCGCAACAAAAAGGCCGTTCGTCGAATTCGTCGTGCAGCCGGTGGCAGTTCCCCAGCAGAAGTGCTGCGCACTGCGAAGTGATGGAAGGTTCTCGCCTATATAGATGTCGGCGGTACCCGTATACGGTAGTCCGTTCGAGTTGTTGACCTGGATGTTGAACTTCACCGGCTCGTAGAGGTGGATGGTTGTGGACACCGTCTGGCTGGGATTGAGCTGCGTGTGCGCTGCGGTTGCGGGCCCAGCGCCGCTGGTTCCCGGCGCGGCCGGGCCCGTCTCCTCTCTAAGCGTCTGGTACGAACTCCCCGCGCTCGCCGAGATGTCGTAGTAGGCCTGGCTGCCCGAGGTCGCGCTCGGCGTCATCGACGCGAAGTCGACCATGCCGGTCTCGTCGGTCACGTCGAGCGCGTCCTCGGACGAGTCATAGAGACTTACTTGGGCGTTTTGGAGGGGCGTGCTGAGCGCGTAGTCGAGCGTCGTGACGATGATGCTCGCGCAAGCTTGTCCACAGCTGGGCCCAGTAGCCGACAGATACAGATACGTCCTCGTGAGTTGCGTGTTGTCGGTATTGCGGGTTACCGTGACTCTGACTTGCTTGTAGTCCGCGCCGGTGGGGAAGGCGGTCTGGGCCGGATCGTTCACCCACCGGATACGGACCTTGAGTGTGTACCAGAGTCCGGCCACCTCCTTCGTCTGAGTGGCAGCGACGACACCCGGCGGGTTACCTCCCTGAAGGCCGACATCGTCGTACGCCAGCTGGTGGATGTACTCAATCTCCTGCTGCGCCAGCTCCAGCGCGATGGTCCGCTCCCTGGCGAGACCGTCCGCCGTTGCGGCGGAGGTGAGCACCGAGATCAGGGCGGTGCTGGCGATGGCGAATATGACCATCGCGACAACCATCTCGATCAGGGTCATGCCAACCTCGCGCCGAACGGCGCGAAGCAGCCTACTCGTGATGCACTTGATCCAGTCCACCTGAATCTTCCTTTCGGCAGAAACGTCTAAAAACTGTCTCCCCCGTATTCGCTATACGGCCTGACGCTTTGGGTTTATGCCTGTGGGCGACGATTCTGCCGCAAACGGGCCTCGGAAGGGGTGCCGAA
>PMZQ01000042.1 GCA_003170155.1 Actinomycetota bacterium
ACGGTACGTCGGGCGATTCCGATGGACTCAGGATGACTCCCGTCGAGGTCGAAGGAGTCGGCGGGAGCGGTTTCCTTACAGGCGTCACTAAGATCTCGTCCGGCGGCTTACACACCTGCGCACTCATCACCGGCGGCACGGTCGACTGCTGGGGCAACAACAACGATGGCGAGCTCGGGAATGGCCTCGCGCCTTCTGACAGCTCGACTCCCGTGTCGACCGGGATCACGGCAGCGATCGACATCAGCGCCGGCAATAATCACGCCTGCGCGGTTCTCACCGACCACACCGTCAGGTGCTGGGGCTGGGACTTTCACGGCCAGCTCGGTGACGGCACGACCGGCGATTCGAACAACGATCGACTGAGTCCGGTCGAGGTCGACACGGCGAGCAGCACGCCGCTCACGGGCGCCGTCAGCGTCAGCGCCGGCTGGTTCCACTCCTGCGCCGTCCTCACCGGCGGCAAAGTCGATTGCTGGGGCCTCAACACGCAAGGCCAGCTCGGGAACAGCAACAAGACCAACCAGCTCTACGCGGTGCAGGTGAACTCGAGCGGCAGCACGCCGCAAATCGGTGTCACCGCCGTAAGCGTCGGCCAGTCCAACTCCTGCGCCCTTATCGGCAGCGCAGTCGAGTGCTGGGGCGGCGGCAGCTACGGTCAGCTCGGAAACGGATCGGAGGCGAACAGTGACAACCCGACTCCGGTCAGCTCGCTCTCGAACGTCGCCGCCGTAAGCACCGGAGGAGACAACGAAGATGCCGGCGAGTTCGCCTGCGCGATCATCACCGGCGGCACGGTCGAGTGCTGGGGCACGGACTACTACGGCGAGCTCGGAGACGGTGGGATCGGCGGCAGCTTCGTTCCGGTAGCGGTGGTCGGGCTGCCGTAGGGCTTCGTGGCCAATAGCGCCAGCCTAAATAGCGGGCTGAGCAGGTGTTTTGCCGGGCGGAGAGGTGTCCGGACGAGGTGAGGTTGGAGGAGAAAGCAGCGAGGCCGCCCGAACAGGCGGCCTCGCCGAGTATCCGCCTAGATGACCCTGAAGCCGAGCGTCTTCGAGTTCCTGTCGCCGGAGAGCTTGAGGCGGTAGAAACCGCGCGTGATCTTTTTTTCTGCGAAGAGCTTCTTGACGGTGGTCTTGTAGGCCGTGAAGGGGCCGATCTTGCTGCCTTTCTTCACGATCACCCAGTGCGCGCCCTTCTTCAGCCTGAGCATATAAGCGAAGACCGTGCTCTTCGGAGAGAAGGTACAGGCGACCTTGACCTTGGCAGCTTGAGAGATGACGAAGCGCGTCTTCGAGAGGCGGGCAGAGACGATCTTGCCGCCCGGAGGCACGGTGAACGTTTGCTCGCTTGCGAAGGCCGAGCCGGCGAAGCTGGTGTCGACCGTTTGCACGCTCCAGTAGTAGACGCCGGCCGGGAGACCCGTGATCATGAAGATGGAGCGCTCGCCCACGTTTCCGTTTTGAGGCACGAGTCTCGTCCCGGTCGAGCGCGATAGCGGCGAAACGATCTCGGAGCCGCCGGCGGTAGTGCCCACGCGAAGGTTGTACGTGAGCGCCGCAACCGGTGTCTGCGAGTCGTCGGCTCCGTTCCAAGAGAACGTTACGTGGGCCGGGCCGGTCGAGGCATGCAGATTGATCGGCGCGTTCGGAGCCGTGTTCCAGTTCGCCGCCCCGTTTCGATAAACCTTCGCGAGCCGCGTGGTTGTGTAGCCGTTGAGCAGAATGTCGAGCTTGCCGTCCGAGTTGAAGTCGCCCCAGGCGGCCGAGCTGTTGTTGACGGCGGGCAGGCCGGTTGTGGCGACCGCGCTGAAGGTGTCGTTGCCGTTGTTCCTGTAGATCTTGTCGACCCGCTGCGTTTTGTTCGAGCCCGTGAGCAAGATGTCCAGCCTGCCGTCCGAGTTGTAGTCGCCCCAGACGGCCGAGCCCGACCGAACGCCGGTCAGGCCGGCATTGAGAGCCGTGAAGGTGCCGTTGCGGTTGTTCTTGTAGATCTTGCTGACGTAGGCCGAGCCGGTGTAGCCCGTGAGCAGGATGTCCGGGTAGCCGTCCGAGTTGTAGTCGCCCCAGGCGACCGAGCCGTAGCCGACCTTGGCCAGGCCGTTGTCGGCTGTGGTGTCCTCACTGAAGGTTCCAGCGCCGTTGTTCGTATAGATCTTGGTGATGTAGCCGGTGCCGATGTAGCCCGTGAGCAGGATGTCAGGCTTGCCGTCGGCGTTGTAGTCGCCCCAGGCGACCGAAGTGTTGCGCAGTCGGGCCAGGGCGCCCTCGCCGAGGGTGTTCTCGGTGAAGGTGCCGTTGCCGTTGTTCCTGTAGATCTTGGCGACCATTCCCGAGTTGCTCAGGCCGGTGAGCAGGATGTCCGGCCTGCCGTCCCGGTTGTAGTCGCCCCAGGCGACCGAGCCCTCGTCGACGGCGGTGAGGACGCTGTCGGCGGTGGTGTCCTCGCTGAAGGTGCCGTTGCCGTTGTTCTTGTAGATCTTGCTGACCCGCCCCGAGCTGCTCAGGCCCGTGAGCAGGATGTCCGGCCTGCCGTCCGAGTTGTAGTCGCCCCAGGCGACCGAGCTCAAACGAACGCCAACCAGGCCGGTCTCGGCGGCGGTGTCCTGGCTAAAGCTGCCGTTGCCGTTGTTTTTGTAGAGCTTGGTAATAGAGCTCGAGCTGGTTGCGGAGCCCGTGAGCAGGATGTCCATCTTGCCGTCGGTGTTGTAGTCGCCCCAGGCTACTGAGCCGCTTTGGACGGCGGCCAGGCCGGCACCGATGTCGGCAAAGGCCGGCGAAGCCGCGACGGCGCGGCGCGCTCCGGAGAGCTGCGCGACGGCGGCAGCAAGGACAACGGCAAGGACCAGAATGATGCGGGAGCGGTTCATCGGACCTTCTCTCTCAGATCGGCGGCGCGTAAAGGAACTCAATATCGATATACCCGGAGTCCACGTTTCGAACCCGCGCGAGCTCGGCGTGCTTGGCTCGTGTCGCGCCGGGCGCTCGATCTTGCCAGGCCTTAATAAAGCTCTGAGCAGCGGTTTTAAGGGCACGGACGCGTCCGGACGGGACAAGGTTGCCAGGGAAGAGAATCGTGGGGCCGTCTGGAAGGCGACCTCGCCGAGTCTCGCCTAGATGACCCTGAAGCGGAGCGTCTTCGAGTTCTTGTCGGCGGAGAGCTCGAGCCGGTAGCTACCGCTCGAGATCGGTTTCGAGCCGAACAGCTGCTTGATCGTCAGCGTGTACGGGCCCGCGAAGCTGCCGGTCTTCCGAACGGTGCGCACGATCGTCCAGGTCGAGCCCGACCTGAAGGAGAGGACGTAGGCGAAGAGCCTGCTCTCCGGGTAGAGGCTGTAGGCGACCCTGACCAGGCCGGCCTCGGAGCTCCCGAGGCTCGTCTTGGTCACGCGCGCGGAGAAGATCTTGCCCGACGGCTTCGCAGGCGCGGCCGGGGGCTTGTCGTCGTCGAAGATGGTCAGGGTGGTCGCGCTCGGGTCGCTGAGACTCGTTCCCGCGGAGGGGTTGGAGAGCGAGAGCTGGATCGTCTTGTTGCCCTCGACCAGCGTGTCGTCCGCGATCGGGATCGGGACATTTTGCGAGCTCTGGCCGTCACCGAAGGTGACCGTCTGGCTGACGGCTGTGTAGTCGGAGCCCGCCTTGGCGGTACCGTCCGCGGTCGCGAAGTAGACGCTATCCGAGCCCGTCGTCAAGCCCAGGCGGCGTATCGTCACGTAGGTCGTGCCGTCACTCTCCGCCGCGTAGAAGCTGGCGTAGGCAAAGGCGAAGCCCCTGTCGTCGTCGATGATCTGAAGCGTGGCGGAGCTGGGGGTGCCGAGCACGCCGCCGGACGGGCTCGAGAGCGAGAGCCCGACCGTCTCGTCCCCCTCGCCGATGCTGTCGTTCACTATCGGGATCTGAACCGGCTTCGACGTCTCGCCAGGCGCAAAGTGAACGTCCGCGCTCACCGCGCTGTAGTCGGAGCCCGCCTTGGCGGTGCCGTCCGCGGTCGCGAAGTGAACGCCGGCCTCGCCCGTGGCCGGGCCGCTCCGAAGAATCGTGATCTCGGCCGAGCCCGCTGCCTCGGCCACCTTGTAGGAACTCGAGCTGAAGGAGAAGCTGTCCCCCGCCGAAAGGCGCGCAGTCGCAGAACCAGCGCCAAGGAGCTCGCCGGCACCGAGCGCGAGAGCCATGGCGGCAAGGACTGTGAGCGAGCGAGGCCTTTTCACGGGATCTCTACCCGCTGACCGTAGCCGAAGGCGGCCGGAAAAGCCGGGCGGAAACGTTCAGCGGCGTCTCCGCCCCGTCTGCGAATTCGATCCGCCTATCTCACTCTGAAGCTGAGCGTCTTCGAGTTCTTGTCGGCGGAGAGCTTGAGCCGGTACGTACCGCGCGTGACCGACTTACCTGCGAAGAGCTGCTTGACGGTCCACGTGAGCTTTGTGAAGGAACCGGTCTTGCGGACGTTATTCACAGCCGCCCACTTCGCGCCCTTTTTGAGCGAGAGCACGTAAGCGAAAAGCTTGCTCTTCGGTGAGAACTTGCAGGTCAGCTTGACCTTGCGGGCTTGAGAGCTCAAGAAGCTCTTCTTGCTCAGCTTGGCCGAGACGAGCTTGCCCTTGGAGGTGTTCGTGGCCGGGTGGGTATCCGGGGGCGAATCGTTGTCGACGATCGTGAGCGTGGCCGCGCTCGGAGTTCCGAGTGTGGCACCGGTAGAGGGACTGGAGAGCGAGAGCAGTACCGTCTCACTACTTTCGACCGCGCTTTCGTTCGTGATTGGGACGGAGACCGTCTTCGAAGTCTCGCCGGCAGCGAAGGAAACCGTCTGCGTCACAGCGGTGTAGTCCGAGCCCGCTGTCGCTGTGCCGTTCGAGGTCGCGAAGTTGACCGTGTCGCTGCCCGAGGTCAGACCTGTGCGCTCGATCGTGACCGTGGCCGTGCCGTCGGCCTCGCCTACCGAGTAGCTGGCCGAAGAGAAGGCGAAGGCGCGGTCGTTGTCGACGATCGTGAGTGTGGCTGAGCTCGGAGTACCGAGCTCAGCGGAGGTGGAGGGGCTGGAGAGCGCAAGCAGCACCGTCTCGCTGCTTTCGATCGAGCTGTCGTTCGTGATCGGGACGTCGACGGTCTTCGTGGTCTGGTCGGGATTGAAGGAGACGTCCTGCGAAACGGCCGTGTAGTCGGAGCCCGACGCTGCGGTGCCGTTCGAGGTTGCAATGTGAACCGAGTCCGAACTCGTCGTCAGCCCCGTCCGGGTGATCGTGATCGTGGCCGATGGGCCGGCCTCGCCGACCGAGTAGGTGGCCGAGGAGAAGGCGAATGACCTGTCGTTGTCGGTGATCGTGAGCGTGGCCGAGCTCGGGCTACCGATCGTCGCACCCGATGAGGCGCCGGAGAGCGAGAGTAAGACCATCTCGTCGGCTTCCACCGAGCTGTCGTCTGTGATCGGGATGTCGACCGTCTTCTGGGTCTGGTTGGCGGCGAAGTTGACGATCTGCGTTTCGTCCGTGTAATCGGAGCCGGCGCTGGTGGTGCCGTCCGCGGTCGTGAAGTGGACCGAGTCGGTCCCGGTGGTTAGGCCGTTGCGCTTGATCGTGATCGTGGCCGATGGGCCGGCCTCGCCGACCGAGTAGGTGGCCGAGGAGAAGGCGAAGACCGGCGCCATCGTGAACGAGCCTTCCGTGGCGAAGCCGGAGCCGGCGAAGCCGGAGTCGAGCGCCTGCACGCTCCAGTAGTAGGTGGCACCCGGCGTCAGGTCGGTAAGCGTGTAGCTGGTGCGCTCGCCCGCGTTGCCCGCCTGCGGTACGAACCTCCTTCCGTCCGAGAGCCGCGACATCGGCGCGACGACGTCCGAGGCCCCGGGGGTCGTTCCGACGCGCACGTTGTAGGTGAGCGCCGCGGCCGGCGTCTGCGAGCCGTCGCTGGCCGCGCTCCAGCTCACGGCAACCTCGCTGCCTGAAACCGGCGACGCGGTGAGGTTGGCCGGAGCGGACGGCGCGGTGTTCGCGGTCGCTATGTCGTTCCGGTAGACGTGGGATTCATACATGTAGCTGCTCGGGTTGTAACCCGTAAGCAGGATGTCCAGCTTGCCGTCCGAGTTGTAGTCGCCCCAGGCGACCGAGCCCTGACAGGCGCCGGCCAGGACGGCTGCGGCGTCCTTCGTGAACTTGTTACCGACACCGTTGTTCGTGAAGACGCTGCTCGGGCACTCTTGGGTGGGCGAGGTCTGGCTCTCGCCCGCGAGCAGGATGTCCGATTTGCCGTCCGAGTTGTAGTCGCCCCAGGCGACCGAGCCGAAAGCAACGTCTGTCAGGCCGTCACCTTCAGTTGTGATGTTTCCCTCGAAAGTGCCGTCGTCCATGTTCTCGTAGATCTCAGTGACGCGATTGCTCGAGCCGTCGAAGCCCGTTAGCAGGATGTCCAGCCTGCCGTCAGAGTTGTAGTCGCCCCAGGCGACCTCGCTTTGGTAGACGCCGGTCAGGTTCTGGTCGGCGGTTTCGTCCTCCGTGAAGGCGCTACCGGCACCATTGTTCTTGTAGATCTCACTGACCCACGTCCCGGCGCCAAAGCCCGTGAGCAGTATGTCCGGCCTACCGTCGGAGTTGTAGTCGCCCCAGGCGACCGAGCCGTAGGAGACATCCGTCAGGTTCTGATCGGCGACGGTGTCCTCGCTGAAACTGGCGCCGTTGTTGTTCTCGTAGATCTTGGCGACTGGATTGTTCGAGCCGTCCATGCCCGTGAGCAGGATGTCGAGCTTGCCGTCCGAGTTGTAGTCGCCCCAGGCAGACGAGCCGTAATGGACGCCGGTGAGGGCGGCACCCGTGTCTGTGAACGTCCTCCCGTCGACGGTCGCGTCGTTCCTGTAGACCTTGCTGACCAGCCCCGAGCCGGTATCTCCCGTGAGCAGGATGTCGAGATCGCCGTCGGAGTCGTAATCGCCCCAGGCGGCAGAGCCCCATTTGACGCCGGCCAGGTGCTCGTCGGCCGTGGTGTCCTCGGTGAAACTGCCGCCACCGTTGTTGCGGTAGATCTTGGCGACCGGGACGTCGCCGCGGTCGCCTGTGAGCAGGATGTCGAGCTTGCCGTCCAGGTCGTAGTCGCCCCAGGCGACCGAGCTTGTGGAGACTCCGGGCAGCCCGGCTGTGATTTCGGTGAAGGTTGACCCGGCCGCAAGGGCACGATTGGCGCCGGAGAGCTGAGCGGCGGCGGCGGCAAGAACGACGGCGAGGACGAGCAGCGCGCGAGACCGGTTCATCGGAATCCCTCTTTCTCGAATCGGCGGGTTCGGGGGGGGATCTGGCGACGGCACACGTACCGTAAGCGAGATGAGCCGAGCCGACAAGCGGATTAATGGCACAGGCTCCGGGGCTTGACTCGCGGTGCGGCGAGCGCGCGAAGCGTTCCAGCCTGAATCCGGCGCTGAGCAGGGGTTTGCCGGGCGCGGACGTGTCTGCCCGGCACCTGTCCCTGAGCCTGGCACCAGGACATGGCCGCCGGAGAAGTGCCCGGACGGGTCGGTACGTACCGGCGCTTTACAGGGCTTCTGCCAGCTAACGACAGATCCGTTCGAGACTGTCCGCTCCGGCGGCGCGTTTCTCCGCGAGGTCGTCCAGATTTCGCTTTGAGCAGGCTTTTGTTGGTATTAGGCGCGTCCGCCAGGGACCTGGCCTGGTGCCAGGCTCAGGGACGTGTCCGAATGAGACGAGAGTGCCGGACGCCACTCAGGCGAGCCCGCCGAGCTCCGCCTCCGCGTAGCGCTGCTCGAGTTCGTCGGCGAGCGGGCTGCCGGCAAGTGTCGGAGCCAACTCACGGGCGGCGCGCCGGGCCTGCTCGAGCAGGGCGCGGTCGGTTCTGAGGCGAGTGAAGCGGAAGTCGGAGAAACCGGATTGCCTGGCACCGAGCAGCTGCCCTTCGCCGCGGATCTCGAGGTCGATCTCGGCCAGCTCGAAGCCGTCTGAGGTCTGCACCAGCGCCTCCAGCCGCCGCTGCGCCGGCTCGGTCAGCTCCTCCTTGGGGCGCGAGACGAGCAGGCAGTAGGACTGCTCCGCCCCGCGCCCGACCCGGCCGCGAAGCTGATGGAGCTGCGCCAGCCCGAAGCGATCGGCCTCCTGGACGATCATCACGGTCGCATTGGGGACGTCCACGCCCACCTCGATCACGGTCGTGGCGACGAGCACGTCGAGCTCACGCTCCTTAAAGCGGGCCATGATCTCGCGCCGGGCGGCCGGGCGCAGCCGCCCGTGCATGCAGCCGACCCGAAAACTCGCGAGCTCGCCCGTGCGCAGGCGCTCGGCCTCCTGCTCGGCGGCGCGCGCCTGGCCGGCCGAGTCCTCCACCAGCGGGCAGACGACGTAGGCCTGGCGCCCCGCCTCGAGATGCTTGTGCAGGCGCCGGTAGGCCTCCTCGCTCCGATCTTCCGAGACCCAGCTCGTGATCACGGGCTTGCGCGCGGCCGGCGGCGCGGCGATCTCNNAGGACGTGCGGCGAGCGGCCCTCGGAGAGAGCGGTTCGCTGCTCGACCCCGAAGCGGTGCTGTTCATCCACAACCGCTACCGCCAGCCGCTCGAAGGCGACCTCCTTCTGGATCAGGGCGTGCGTGCCGATTGCGATCTGCGCCTCGCCGCTTGCGATCCGCGCCCGCGCCGACTCGTGCTCCTTCGTCGGCAGAGCGCTGGTCAGGAGCAGGCATTCCACGCCAAGCCCGCGACAGATCTCCTCGAGGGTGAGGAAGTGCTGCTCGGCAAGGGTCTCGGTGGGCGCCATCAACGCGCCCTGATAGCCGGCCTCGACCGCGCGCAGAAGCGCGTAGAGCGCGACCACGGTCTTGCCCGAGCCGACGTCGCCCTGGAGCAGGCGCTGCATCGGACGGGAGCCGGCAAGGTCGCGGTCGATCTCGGCAATGGCGGAGAGCTGGTGCGGAGTCAGCCGGAATGGAAGCGCCTCCAGGTAGCGCTCGATCAGGGGTCCGGGCGGGCCGAGCGCGGGCGCCTCGGAGGCATCGCGCTCGCGAGCGACCCGGGCGAGCGCCAGCTGGAAGAGCAGCAGCTCATCGAAGGCGAGGCGCCTCCTCCCCTCCTCCCCCTGACCCGGGCGCTCGGGCCGGTGCAGAGCGACGACGGCGTCCGGACGCAGCGGCAGCTCGAGCCGAGTGCGCAGCGACGCCGGCAGCGGATCGGGAAGCTCGCGTGCGAGCGGAAGCACGCGTTCGACCAGGCCGCGCAGGCGCTTGAGCGAGACCTCCTCGCTGGCGGAATAGACGGGCGCGTTGTCGGCGGTCGCCCGCGCCTCGCCGAGATCGAAGTCGCGCACCGTGAAGGAGCCGCGCTTGAGCTGACCGCGGGCGCGCAGTCGTGTGCCCGGCACGAGCTTCTCGGTCAGCCAGAGCTGGTTGAACCAGACGCAGGCCACCTCGCCGCTGGCATCCGAGACGAGCGCCTCGACCAGCGACAGCCGCCGGCGCGGCCGGCGCACGCCGATCTGGCGCACCTCGCCTTCGATCGTCGCCTCCTCTCCGATCAGGAGCTCGGCGATCCTGCGCTCGGGGGCGGCGGGCTCGTAGCGAAAGGGCCGGTACTCGAGCAAGTCGCGCACGCTGCGCAGGCCCATTCGCGCGAGCGATATCTCGAGCGTCGCCCCCACGCCGGGGAGCGTGCGCAGGCTCCGGGCGAGCTTCTCGGGATCGACGAAGAGGCGCGGGCAGGGCCAGTCACCCGACTGGCCGGACTCGGCGAAGGCGGCCGGTAAAGCACGGTTTTTCGTCTTTCCCGTCAGGTTGGCCCGAGTATAGGACCAACCGGCGGACGAGCGAAGAAGGGCGACAGGGCGACTGGCTCGCGTACGGCACTTCTCTATACGCCCGCCGCCGAGCCACCCGCCCGCGGGGTTTTCCAAAACTACCGTCTCGTCAAGCGAAAAAACACACCAAGAAGTGTCGACTTTGCGCCGGCTTCACAGCACGGCTCTCATCCTTCGTATACCGGCGCGGGGCTGGAATGATCTATCAGCTCAGCTGGTGCGCAGGTGAATTGCGACGTCGAGACCGCCGCCGGGCGCCTCGCGCAGCTCGACCGTGCCCTCGTCGATCTCGACCAGGCGTTTGACGATCGCCAGCCCGAGACCCGAGCCGGTGCCCGACTTACCGGCGCACCAGAAGCGATCGAAAGCCCGCTCCCGCTGCTCGGCGATCATGCTCGGGCCATGGTCGAGCACGTGCAGCTCCCCGCTCGAGCCCGAGATCGTGATAAACAACCCGACCTTGGGTCTTCAAAGAAGGGAGAAAGTCATGTACCGGATCGTGGTCGACCGGCAACTGTGTAGCGGGTTCGGCTCCTGCGTGGACGCCGCTCCCAAGGTCTTCGAGCTCGATCGCTCGGGAGTCGCCTCGCTGCTTATCTCGGAAACCGACACCGCCGACGTGCTCGAAGCGGCCGAATCGTGCCCGATGGGCGCGATCAGCATCTTCGACGCCGACAGCGGAGTGCAGGTGAGCTGAGATGACACACGCCGCCGGCACGGTCATCGTGCTGGGAACCGGCCTCGCCGGTTTGCGCACCGCCGAAACGCTACGGACGCAAGATTACGAGGGCCGTGTGATCCTCGTCGGGGAGGCGAAGCATCTCCCCTACGAGCACCCGGCGCTCTCGGAGGAGCTGCTCGCCGGCAAGCGCTCCGCGGAGCAGGTCATGCTCAGGAAGCCCGAATTCTTCGAGCAGGAGCAGATCGAGCTCGTGCCGGACCGGCGAGTCGAGCAGCTCGACGCCGAGCGGTGCCTGGCGCTTCTCGACGACGGACGCGAGCTTGGCTGGGATGCGCTCGTCATCGCCGACGCGCTCGCCCTGAGCGAGGAGCTCGACCGAGACAGCTAACGCTCGCGCACGGCTGCAATAGCGCCGTGCACGGCCGCCACTATCTCGTCCAGCTCCTGGTCTTTGGTCAGGCAGGCAAAGGCGCCCGCCTCGACCAGCGCCTCGCGCTCGCGCGAGGTGGCCAGCCCGGTCAGGCAGACGACGGCCAGCCCGGAAAAGCGCTCGAGCAGTATCCGAGTCGCCTCGACTCCGTCGAGGCCGGGCAGCCGGTAGTCGAGCAGGACGACGTCGGGGCAGGCCGTAGCGCAGTGCTCCAGTGCGGTCTCAGCATCGACGACGGAGCCGGCGATCTCGACATCATCGCGCAGACCGAGTAGAAGCTCGAGCGCCTCGCGGTAGATCGCATTGTCCTCGACCAGAAGGACGCGCGGAAGCGGGCTCATCGAATACCACCGTAGTCGCAGCCGGACGGGATCATGAACTCGGCTTTCGGCGCACGCCCTCTATCGCCTTCGCGCTCGCCCATGTTCGAAGCGATCGGCAAAGACGACCGCCGGCAATAGCCAGATCGAGCCCGTTCCAAAGAGAGGTGCTCAGGCCGAGACAAGATGGAGTCGTGGCGCCTGCTCGTTCTGTTCTCCGGTGAGTTCCAGCGCGATCGCCTGCAAGCACGCCAGCAGCCCGGCCGCGCCGGCGTCGACGACTCCGTTCTCACGCAGTACGGGGAGCTGGTCGGAGGTCCGCGCCAGCGCCTCTTCACCGCGCTCGACGAGCCTTTGAAGGAGTTGTTCGAGCGACAGCTTCTCGCGCCTGCGTGAGCGAGCCTCCTCGGCCAGTTCGCGCATCAGAGTCAGCATCGTCCCCTCGACTGGCCGCTGCACGGCGGCGTAGGCGGCTTCCCTGGCCCGCTCGAGCATCGCCGCAAGCGCCCGTGCGTCTACGGGCGGCGCGGCCGGAGCCGCCTCGACAGCCCCGCGGACGATCTGCGAGAGGATCACGCCGGAGTTGCCGTGAGCTCCCATCAACAGGGCTCGGGCGAGGTTCTTGTGCACGAGCGGGCGCTCACTCGACAGCGGCGTCTCGAGCTCGTTCACTAGCGCGCGAACGGTCAGGACCAGGTTCGCGCCGGTGTCGCCGTCGGGGACCGGGTAGACGTTCAGACCGTCGATCCGCTGACGCTCGCGTTCGAGTGCCTCGAGCGCCGCCCGTGCCAGCCGCCGCAGCACTTCGACCTCGGCGGCCGTCACTGCCCGGTCAGTCTCTGCGTCTGACATCGTCGATCAACACCTCCACCCGTCCCACCTCGAGCCCGGTCTGGCGCTCAACTTCGTAGCTCACACTCGAGCGCACGGCCGCCGCCACCTCGGCCAGATTGAGACCGTAGGCGATCACCACGTGTAGAGCCAGTTCGATCCCCTGCTCATGCGCCTTGATCTCCACCTCGTGCCGGCGCCTGAGCGCAAGCGCCCGGCGAAGGCGTCCGCTCGCCTTGAGACCGACAACCCCGTAGCACTCGCCCAGCGACCGCTCGGCGATCTGGGCGATCGTCCGCGAGGAGATCGCAAGCCGCCCCAACGGTGTCTCCTGGAGTTGCAAGATTTCCACGGCCGTTAGACCGTAGAGGAACAATGACGGTTGCGCGCAGCGCGATTCGCGGAATGCACGGCACCGGACTCCCCGTAACGCCGGGAAGCGGCGGGACCCACCTCTCCACCCCGGAGCGCATAGCGGAATGAAGACCCGCCGACTGATTGTGATCGGTGGATGCGAGGCTAGGACGCAGCGTCGCATTCGTAGCTGGGGCTACGGGTGTGACCGAGGACAACGCATCGCGCCGCCGAGCGCGGTCAGGCGGTGGAGTGCTTCGTTTCGCTAGGCGCTCGAAACCCTCCCACGGGGCGTAGCACGGTATCGAGAAAACGCTCTCCGGAATGTGCCGGTTTCGTGCCGAATCAGCCTCGCGCCGCCGAGAGCGGTCAGGCGATCGAGTTCTTCGTTCCGAAAGGAGTTCTTCAGGGCCTATCCCGGTAGGGATGTGCCCTAAGCCTTCTCGACCTTGCCGGAGCGCAGGCAGCGCGTGCAGACGTATGTCCGGCGGGCGATGCCGTTGACCAGAACCCGCACTTTCTGCAGGTTCGGCTCGAAGCGCCGACGAGTGGCGACCATCGAGTGGCTGCGGTTGTTGCCGAAGGCCGGTTTCTTGCCGCAGACTGAGCAGACCTTGGACATAGCCGGCGCAGTCTAGCGGAGACGGGCGCTTGGACGCCGCTACCTAAACGCCGAACGGAATGCAGACCCGTGGACTGAGTGTGATCGGTGCAGGCGAGGCTAGAACGCAGCGCTTCATTCGTAGCCGGAATCCACGGGCGCCGCGAGGCGGCCGCCTCGGCCGTGTAGACCTGGCGAAGTAGGTTTCGGCCTAGCCGCCGGCGCTCATGCGCAGGCGACCGAAGGCGTCGGCCATCTCGAGCGCGCTCCGGGCCGCCTCGGCGCCCTTCTCCAGCCGCGACTCCGCCTGCTCGATCGTGTCCACGGTGAGCACGCCGAAAGCAACCGGCACACCCGTCTCGAGCCCCGCCAAAAGGATGCCGCTGGCAGCCTCACCGGCAACGTACTCGAAGTGCGGCGTCTCGCCCCGGATCACGCAGCCGAGAGCGATCACGCAGCTGTATCGGCGCGACTTGGAAAGAGCCATCGCCGCCAGCGGCAACTCGAAAGCGCCCGGCACGGGCATGATCGTGACCGAGTCGCCGCGCACGCCCAGTCTCTCCAGTTCCGCAAGCGCGCTCGAGAGAAGGCCGTCGGCAACCTGGCCGTTGAAGCGACTGACCGCGATTCCGACACTGCGGCCGACGCCGAGGGGTAGACCCTCGATCGTCCGGTAACCGGCGGGGATGTGCAGATCGCCCGCGGCGTGCTCACTCGAGAGCGCCCCGGCGACCGGCCCGAGCTCGGGCTCGATCCCTTGCCCAGGCTCGGCAAAAGCCTGCAACGGGCCGACGTACGCGGCTGCGGATGCCTCGGGAACCACAACCTCGGCGGCGGGCGGTCCCGGCTCGGGGATTGCAGGTGGCTTGTTGCGCGATCCGCGCGGGGGCCTCAGCGGCTGGTAGCCGGGCTGGCCTGGCCAGGGATTTTGATCAAAGGGGACCGGCTGGTCCGATTCGTTTGGTTTCGATCCCTTTCCGCTCACTTTTCCGCCTCCAGCTCTTTATCGAGGTGTATTCCCTGATGGTGCAGACGATGGCCGAGCTTATCTCGTTTTGTCGCCAGATAGCGCTCGTTCTCGACGTTGGGCGAGATCACGATCGGCACCTGCTCGATGATCGTCAGTCCGTAGCCGGCGATGCTCAGCTTGCGCGGATTGTTCGTGAGCAGGCGGATGGTAGAGAGGCCGAGATCGACGAGGATCTGGTTGCCGATCCCCCATTCGCGCTCGTCGGCGCCGAAACCGAGCTCCAGATTGGCCTCGACCGTATCGAGCCCCTGGTCCTGCAGCTCGTAGGCCTTGAGCTTGTTGAGCAGGCCTATTCCTCGCCCCTCCTGGGCCATGTGTAGGAAGACGCCCTTCCCTTCCCCGGCTATCTGCCTGAGCGCAGACTCGAGCTGATCGCCGCAGTCGCAACGAAGCGAGTGGAATGTGTCCCCGGTCAGGCATTCGGAGTGAACTCGCACGAGCACGTTCTCCTCACCCGCGACCTCTCCCATCACGAGCGCGACGTGCGACTTGCCGGTCAGCGTCTCGCGGTAGGCAACGGCCTGAAACTCACCGTAATCGGTCGGCATGCGCACCGCGGTCACGCGCTCGATCAATGACTCGGTACGGCGGCGGTACTCGATCAGGTCGGCGATCGCAACCAGCTTGATCCCGTGCCAGTCGCAGTACTCGATCAGGTCGGGAACGCGCGCCATCGATCCGTCTTCCTTCATCACCTCGCAGATCACGCCGGCCGGTATCAAACCGGCCAGCCGCGCGAGGTCGACCGCGGCCTCGGTCTGACCGGCACGCTCGAGCACACCGCCGGGACGCGCCCGGAGCGGGAAGACGTGACCGGGACGGACGATGTAGCGCGAATCCTTGCCGGGATCGATCGCAACCTGGACGGTGTGCGAGCGGTCTTGGGTGGAGATCCCCGTCGTGATCCCCTCGCGCGCCTCGATCGAGACGGTGAAGGCGGTCTGATTGGGCGTTTCGTTGAGCTCGGTCATCTGCTCCAGGCCGAGCACGTCGCAGCGATCCGGCGAGAGCGCCAGGCAGATCAGGCCGCGAGCGTTGGTGGCCATGAAGTTGATCGCCTCGGGTGTGGCGAACTGAGCTGCGATCGTCAGATCGCCTTCGTTCTCGCGCTCGACGGCGTCGACCACGACGACGAACTTGCCTTCGCGGATGTCCTCGATCGCCTCGTCGATCGTGGCGAAACCCGGAGCCGGGCTCGACTTCACGTCGGCTTTCATGTCTCCATACTCCCCGGCAGTAGGCGCTCGACGTACTTTGCGATCATGTCCGCCTCGAGATTGAGTAGGTCGCCTGGCTTCGCCGTTCCCAGAGTCGTGACTCCGAGCGTGTGCGGGATCAGAGCCACGGCGACCGCGTCGTCTCCGAGCTCGGCGACCGTCAGCGAAACACCGGCGAGAGTGATCGAGCCCTTCTCGACGCAGTAGCGAAGCACCTCCGGCGGCAGCTCGATCCACATACGCACGCCATCTCCTTCGCGCTCGAGCGAGCGCACGCGCCCGACGGCGTCGACATGGCCCTGGACGTAATGGCCACCGAGCGGCTCTCCGGTACGAAGCGCCGGCTCGAGATTGACCTCGTGGCCCGGCTCGAGCGCACCCAGAGCAGTGCGCGATAGCGTCTCCAGACTGAGGTCGAAGGAAAGCGTCCGACCGTCTATCTCTACCGCCGTCAGGCAGCATCCATCCACGGCGACCGAGTCTCCGATCTCGAGCCCCAGCGTAAGCGCAGGCGCCGCGACGGCAAGACGCGCCTGCTGCTCGCTTTGCTCGAGCGAGACGACCCGTCCCAGTTCCCTGATGATCCCTGTAAACACCTTTGCAAGGCTACTAGGAGAGCGGGCACCAAGGGGAGCCGGAGCCGCCAGCATCTACCGGCGTTCCGGCTCCGCAATGGATCAACCGCGCAACCCTCACGAGTAAGGCATCCCTCGATCGAGGGATTTTGGTTCAGGAATTCGGCTCAAACAAGCCAGATCGCTGAATAACCGGCCGCGCTAGTCGATATCAGACTTAGAACCAACCCAACCTACTACGTACCATTCGAGTCACCCCCTCTCTTCAAAATCAGAGGGACGAAGGCTGGGAACCGCATGCCCGGTCGCTGACTGTGTCATAAGACACTGTGTCTCATGATGCTCTTATAAGCCAACGGCTAGACTGCGAAGGAGGTCCCCGGCGTAAATGCGACCCATGGACGAAGCCCCCAGGGAGCCAGCGGAGACGCTCGGCCAACGCCTGCGAAGACTGCGCACAGAGAGAGGCTTCTCTCAGCAGGCAATATCCGGCCCCGGCCTGACCACCGCCCACATCTCGCGGATCGAGGCGGGATTACGACGGCCGTCGGTACGAGCGATCCGCGCGCTTGCCAAACAACTCGACGTGAGCGCCGAATACCTCGAGACCGGCCGGCCACTCGGCCCGCGCGGAGATCTCGAAGTGAGAGTCGCCGACGCCGAGCTCGAGATCCGAGTCGGGACCCGAGCCGAGACAACCCTGGATACTTTGCGCTCCCTCGCCGCTGAGGCACGCTCGCTCGGCGATCCGATGCTGACGGCACGCGCCGTGGCAACACTCGGTCTCACCCTTAGCTCCGCAGCCTCCTATGACCTGGCGATCCCGCTCCTCGAAGAGGCAACCACCTCGGTGGTGATCACTCCGCCGCTGCGACCGGACGTCTATATCGCGCTTGCCCAGGCCTATGCCGCGGCGGGCCGGCGAGTCGACGCTGTAAACCTGCTCGAATCCGCGCTCGCCTTTGTCGAGGAGCACGCCAGCGAGCACATAGGCGCCTACATGCGGCTGGCGGTCAACCTCAGCTACGCGCTGACAGATGCCGGTCGCCTCGACGAGGCGCGGGAGGTGCTGGAAGAAGCGGTGCGCCGCCACGGCAACAGCTGTGACCGGCGAACGCAGGTCTCCACCTACTGGACGCTGGCACGAATCGCCGCGATGTCAGGTGACTCCACGACTGCGCTCGAGCACATGCGCAGGGCGATAGCGCTGCTCGAGGCCGGCGAAGACTCGCTCGCCCTCGCCAACGCCTACGGCCTATTCGGGCAGATCCTGGTCATCGACGGCAATTACGAGCAGGCGAAAGCACCGCTCGACCGCTGCGTGAGCGCGCTCGAACAGGAGGGAAGGCTCGAGGATCTTGGCCTCTTCGTCGCCGACCAGGCGAAATGCGCGGCCAATCTCGGCGAGACAGACGAAGCCGAGCGACTGGCGAACAGAGCCCTACAGCTGCTGGCTCAGAGCCCGAGCGACCAGGGCGGCGCGATCGGAGTGCTGGCGATCGTGCATTCCCAACGACGCCAGACGGCCGAGGCCGAGCCGCTGTTCAAGCAGGCGGTAGAGCTACTCGAGCAGGGCAACGAGTTCGAGGAGGCCGGGCGTGTTTGCCGCACCTGGGCTCTGATGCTGCGCGACCAGGATCTCCGCGACGACGCGGCAAAGTTGCTGGGGCGGGCGGCCGAGCTCGAGAAAAAGGCGCAATCGCGCTCTCTGCAAACGCGCTGACAGTCGGAAAAACCTAAGCGCCGCCGCAGTAAAGCCGCCGGGCGCGCAAGTCAGGGCTCGCGGACGTAGGCGCTGATCAACACGTCCTCGCCCACCGGCTCGGTGCTCAGGTGCAGGAGCTCGATCGGACCTGACAGATCCCCAAAGAATCTCGAGCCGGCACCGGCGAGATGAGGCGTGATGAAGACGATCAGCTTGTCCACCAGCCCGGCCTCGATGAAGGCGGTGGCGAGTGTCGGCCCACCCTCGAGCAGGAGCGACTGCACCCCCTCCCCAGCCAGCGCAGCCAGCTCCGCGGCGAGCGGACCCGAGCGGAGCTCGAGTTCCGAGTCCTCGGGCAGTGGGCCCTTGCCGAAAGCCAGGCGCCGAGGTTGACGTGCGGCCTCGACTTCTCGCACATCGAGCCGGGGCGAGTCGGCGAGCACGGTACCCATCCCGACCGCTACGGCGTCGGAGGCGGCGCGGAGCTCGTGCACGAGCCGGCGCGAGGCTTCCCCGCTCAGCCAGCGCGAGCCGGGCAGAGTGACGCGCCCGTCGAGTGTTACCGCGACCTTGTAGGTGACGAAGGGGCGCCCGGCCGCGACCCAGGTGCGCCAGGCCTCGTTCTGCCGGCGGGCACGGAAGGCGAGCTCGCCGTCGGCCATCTCCACCCGGAGCCCGGCCTCGCGCAGGTGCTCGAGACCACTCCCGGAAACGCGCGGATTGGGATCGATCGCGCCGACAACGACCCGCTCTACTCCGGCCTCGACGATCGCCTCGCAGCAGGGGCCGGTGAGACCGGTGAAGCAGCACGGCTCGAGCGTGACGACGAGGGTGGAGCCACGAGCTAGCTCCCTCGCCTGTGTGAGCGCGACGATCTCGGCATGCGGCCCGCCGGCGCGCTCATGCCAGCCTTCCCCGACAATCTCCCCGTCCCGTACCACGAGCGCTCCCACCACCGGATTCGGCTGCGTCAGGCCGCGCCCTCGCTCGGCCAGCTCGAGCGCCCGTTCCAGCATCTGCTCGTCGCCTGTGCCGGCCATCGTCTCCTTCCCGTCAGGCCAGTGCCGAGACCAGTCTGCGGTAGGCGCGCACTATGTCCTCACGGCCGAAGATGCTGGAGCCGGCGACGAAGAGGTTCGCGCCCGCCTCGAAGACCTGGCGGATGTTGTCGGGCCCGATGCCGCCATCGACCTGGACGTGCATGTGCGCGGGCAGAAGCTCGCGAAGCTCCCGGATGCGATCGATCGCGTCGGGCATCAACTGCTGGCCCGAATAGCCGGGGTTGATGCTCATACAGAGGACGAGATCGACGTCGGCGGCAATCGCCGCGGTGGCCGCCGTCGCCACCTTCGTCTCGGGGTTGAAGGCCAGCCCGACCTCGAGCCCGTACTCTCGCGCCTGGGCAACAACATCGCGCAAGCGCTCGCCGACAACCTCGTAGTGGACGGTTACGCTGTCTGCGCCCGCCTGGGCGAAAGCGGCGAAGTGGCGCTGCGGCTCGACGATCATCAGGTGGCAGTCGAGAATGCCGCCGGCCGCGTGTACGCCCGGAGCGATCGACTGGAGCACGATCGGCCCCGTGGTGATCGGAGTCACGAACTGCCCGTCGCCGACGTCGAACTGGAAGATGCGCACTCCTCCCCGCAACAGCATCTCCAGCTGGTCGCCGAGGCAGGAGAAATCGGCCGCGTAGATGGACGGCTCGATCTCGGCAGTGCGCACCCATTCCTCCCAGGGCATGGGCTGGATCTTAAGGGCGAGATAGGTTGAGATGCGCGGCTAAGGCGGTCGAGCCGTGGAGATACCGGAGGTCGGGGCGACCTCTGGCGCCGCGGATCGGCCGCCTTCAGGCGACGAGCGCTTCGCCGTAGATCCCGGCCAACTTCGCCTTCAGATAGGCGATGAAGGGCTCGGGATCGACCGGGCCGCCGAGAATACGCTGCCTCAGCTCGGCGGGCGTGAACTTGCGTCCGTGCCGATGCAGGTTTTCGCGCAGCCACTCCCGCAAGGCGCCGAACTCGCCGCTGCGGATCTGATCGGACAGCTCGGGCAACTCGGCGCCGAGGCGCTGCCAGAGCTGCGCCGCGGTCAGGTGACCGAGCGAGTAGGTGGGGAAGTAACCGAGTGACCCATGCGACCAGTGCACATCCTGGAGCACGCCCAACCGATCCTCGGTCACCTCGATGCCGAGGTAGTCGTGAACAAGCCGGTTCCAGGCCTGGGGTAGCTCGGCCAGCGGCAGGCTGCCCGAGAGCATCTCCTGCTCCAGCTCGAAACGCAGGATCACGTGCAGGTTGTAGGTCGTCTCATCGGCCTCGACGCGGATGAAGTCGGGCTCGACCTTGTTCACCATCGTGTAGATGTCGGCGGCAGACAGCGAGCCCAGCTCGCTCGGGAAGAGGCGCGTGAGCTCGCCGGCGAAGTGCTCCCAGAAGGGCAGGCCACGACCGATCAGGTTCTCCCAGAGCAGGCTCTGCGACTCGTGCCAGCCCAGCGAGGTGCCGCGGGCGAGCGGCCCCCAGCCGAGCTCCGGGGCAATCTGGCGCTCGTAGAGGCCGTGCCCGAACTCGTGCATGCTCGAGAGGAGGCTCTCCAGCCCCTCGACCTCGTAACGAGTGGTGAGGCGGACGTCGGAGATACAGATGGAGGTTTCGAAGGGGTGAACGGTCGGATCGAGGCGCCAGGAACCCGGCTCGAAGCCGAAGCGGGCGAGCACATGGCGCTCCATTTTCTGCAGCCCGTCGACCGGAAGCTGCCGGCGCAGGGGCGTGTCGTCGACGGCGCCCGACGCCGCCGCGGCGCGCACGAGCGGGATCAGCGCCTCTTTCAGTCGATCGAATATCCGCCGCACCTCGACCACGGTCAGCCCCTGCTCGAAATCGTCGAGAAGGGCGTCGTAGGGCTCCCCCTCGGGAGCCATGCACTCGATATAGCGCCGCTTCAGCTCCAGAGTTCTTTCCAGCTGGGGCAGGAAGCGGGCGAAGTCGCTCTCTTTCCGGGCCGCTACCCAGACCGGGTAGGACTCTGATGAGACGCGCACCATCGCCTCGCACAGCTCGGCCGGTACCTTGATCTCCTTCTCGAAATCGCGGCGCGCGACCTCGACCAGCCTGGCATCGTCGGAGTCGGGATCGAGCCCCGCCGTAACGGGCTCGGCCTGATCGAGAAGCTTTCCCAGCTCGGGCGAGGTGGCCCGCTCGTGGATGATGCGCCCCAGCGTCGAGAGCTGATCGGCGCGGGCGCCGGCGCCGCCCGCCGGCATCATCACCTCCTGGTCCCAGGCCAGAAGCGACGCGATCCGGACGAGATCCTTGAGCTCCGCCAGCTCGCGCTTCAGATCGGCGAGCGCCACAGTTTCCGCAGACATAGACGGAACACTATCTACGAGCCGAGATGATTGGTAGGTGTCTCTTTGGGACGGTCTTCCGGCAGATCAAGCCTCAAGGAACGCGCAGCCGCGCGATAAAAAACCCGCTCGTGTGGTGGACGTGCGGCAGGGTGAGCAGGAACTCGGGCCGGTGCGGGTGCGAGAACTCGGGGAAGAGCTCGCCCAGGGGCTCGGGCTCGAGGCCCAGCGCCGAGACGACGTCCTCGTTCTCCTCGCGGTTGATCGTGCAGACCGAGTAGGTGACGCTGCCGCCGGGGCGGACGCGGGTGGCGGCGGCGCGCAGCAGGTCGAGCTGGAGCTCGGCGAGCGGATGCGAGCGCCAGCGCAGGTCGGGGCGGCTGGCCAGCACGCCCAGACCCGAGCAGGGCGCGTCGACCATGGCCCGGTCGAAGCCGGTCAGCTCGGGCGAAAGATCGAGAGCGTCGGCATTGAGGACGCGGATCGAGCCCGCGCCGAGGCGGCGGCAGTTCTCGTCCAGCTCACGGGCGCGGCCCTCGTGCTTCTCGATCGCGGTCACCTCGGCGCCGAGAGCGGCGAGCTGAGTCGCCTTGCCGCCGGGCGCCGCGCAGAGGTCGAGCACCCTTTCGCCTGGGCGCACGCCCGCGGCCAGGCCTGCCAGCTGCGAGCCGCGGCTCTGCGGCCAGATGAGACCTTCAGCGAGCGCGTCGGCGTCCACGCGCTCGACCACGAGCGCGCCGGGAACGAGCGGATCCGGAGTGCCTTCGACCTCGCCCTGCTTGAGCGTGTTTCGGCGCACGGCGGTCTCGGCCGACTCGTTTTGCACGCGCAGGAGCGCCTGAGCGTCGTCGGGGCCGAGCTCGCGCCAGAAGGTCTCGGCAATCCAGTCGGGATAGGAGTAACGAAGCGCAGCCTCGCGCGGTGTCCACTCGGGCAGACTCTCGACCAGCGCCCGGGCGCCCTCGGCCAGACGGCGCATGATCGCGTTGGTGAAGCCGACCGCTTGCTTGGGTCCGTACTCGCGCACCAACTCGACCGACTCGTTGACGGCGGCGTGGTCCGGAATGCCCGAGACGAACGCGAGCTGATAGGCGCCGAGCCGCAGCGCCGCGCGGACGGGCGGGTCGAGTGTGCGCGGCGAGCGCTTGCCTAACTGCTCGATCGCGTGATCGAGCGTACGCACGCGCTGCACGGTGCCGTAGGCGAGCCGTTGCGCCAGCGCCCGGTCGCGGTCGTCCAGCCTCTTGGCTTCGATGGCGAAAACGCGGTCGGCATAGGCCTCCTGCTCGAAGACGCGCAGGATCGTCTTGAGGGCGACGCGACGTGCGGGCGAAGCGTTCATGGCTATCGACGCACGCCGCGAAGGTAGTCCGCCGCCGACATTCGCTTCTTTCCTTCCGGCTGCACTTCGAACAGCTCGAGCCCCCCGGCAACGAGAACAGCGTCGGGCCCGGCGGGGCGGGCGCGCCAGACGAGCAGGCGCTGGCCGTTCAGCTCGCCCCAGGCGCCGATGTGAGGCGAGAGGGCTCGGATGCGGTTGAGGCTCTCGCCGGACGGGTGGCTCCAGTCGAGCTCGCGGTCCTCGGGCGCGATCTTGGCCGCATAACAGGCGCCTTCCTCGGGCTGGGGCTGGAAGGCGGGCTCGGGGAGAACGCCGGCCAGCAGCGTGACCGCAAGCGCAGCCGTCTTCTCGTAGACAGAGCCGGCATCGTCCTCGAGCGTGAGTGGGAAGGCCGCCTGGGCGGCGATCGGGCCGGCGTCGAGCTCCTTGACCGTCTCGTGGATCGTCACGCCGGTCTCGGCGTCGCCGGCCATCAGTGCCCGCTCGACCGGCGCCGCTCCGCGCCAGCGCGGAAGCAGCGAGGGATGGACGTTGAGCCAGAGCGCCCGCTCGAGCTGTAGATCCGGAATGAGGACGCCGTAGGCGGCCAGGATCACCGTGTCGGCGTCGAGCTCGAAGGAGGCGTCGAGCTTCTCGGGCTGGAGAACGGGAATGCCGAGGCGTTCGGCCACCAGCTTGGCCGCCGGCGGCCGGACCTTGCGCCCGCGCCCGGCCGGGCGATCGGGACGGGTGATCAGGAAGCCGATCTCGCGCTGCGCCGCCAGTCCTTCCAGAACGCTTGCGCCGAAAGGCGCTGTCGCGGCGACGGCGAGACGCTCCGGCATGGCGCCTTACCGGGAGGAGAGAACCGCTCGAGGTCGCAGCAGCGCGAGTGCCTCGCGGCGCGCCTCGGGCGTGGTGCGATCGAAGTTGAGGATTCCGTCGAGATGGTCGACCTCGTGCTGAACTGCCCGCGCGGGTAGGCCGTCGAGCTCCAGCACAAGCCCACTGCCGTCCACGCTACAGGCCTCGAGCCGGACCGCGACCGAGCGCTCGACCGGCACCAGCACTCCCTGTAGAGAGAGGCAGCCCTCGTCTTCGGTCTCGAGCTCGTGGCCGAGCGGCGTGACGACCGGGTTGACGATCGCCTGCGCCGGCTCCTCGTCGCCCAGTTCGATCACGAACAGCCGTTGCAGGATGCCGACCTGGTTCGCCGCCAGCCCGACGCCGGCCGCGTCGTGCATGATCGCGATCATCCGCTCGGCCTGACGCGCAAGCGCCTCGTCGAAGACCTCGACCTCGCGGGCCCGCATGCGCAGGACCGGGTCAGGATAGTGCCGCAACTGCGCCAGCGCGGTGCGGCGCCTGGCCTCGCCCTCGGCGTCGAACTCGACGTTCTTGATCTGGCCGCTACTCGACATCGCTTGGATTCTACGCTGAGCGGCCCTTCTGACGATCGGAGCGGTTTTGACCCCGAGCGTCACGGAACTCCAGCCTTCGGTGTCAGACACCGAAGGCTGTCAAGGATCGTTAGCAACAAAAGCGGAACTTCTAGTCCACCGGCCATCGCCTCTGAATCGGTTCACGCCATTGCGCCTCTGGCGCCGGAACGACGTATCCAGGCCGTAATCGCCGCTTTTCTCGGCTTTCGCGATCCCCTCGGAGCTCGTCATTCTGGGGACAAACCGATGCGGTTCTGACACGCCGAAATCCTTGACACCGAAAGGTGTCTGACACCCCGGGGGCGCGGCGAGGCGTCCCGCTATACCCACGCAGGAGCGCCAACCCAGGGATCGATCAGCTCAAAACCCCTGCGGATCGACATCTACGACGGCGCTCAGATCGGCGCGGCGCATGGCAGGCGCGGCGGCGCGAAGGAGCTGAGCCGCGGCCGAGGCGATCCGGCGCGGGCGAGCGGTCTTGGCAACGAGCTGGGCGCGGTGGCGGCCGCGCAGGCGCAGCAGCGGCGCCGGGCCGATCAGCTCCTCGCCGGGGATACCGCCCTTGATCTCCTCGAGCAGACGGATCGTCTGACCCTGCTCCGGGCCCGAGGCGACGATGCGGACGATGTGGCGGAAGGGCGGGTAGTCGAGCTCGCGCCGGCGCTCCAGCTCGGCGGCGAGGAAGCCCTCGACGTCGTGACGAGCGGCGAAGCGAACGCACTCGCTGTCGGGCTGGAAGGTCTGGATCAGGACGCGGCCGGGAGCATCACGACCGCTGCGTCCGGCCAGCTGAGTGAGGAGTTGGAACGTGCGCTCCTCGGCGCGGAAGTCCGGCTGGGACAGTCCAGCGTCGGCATCGACCACGGCGGCCAGGGCGACGCCCGGGAAGTGATGGCCCTTGGCGATCATCTGGGTGCCGAGCAGAACGGCGCGGTCGGTCGCGGCGAAGCGAGCGAGCGCCTCGGCGAGGGCGCCCGGGCGAGCGGCGGTGTCGGCATCGAGGCGAATCAACTCCAGCTCGGGGAAGCGCTTCGCCAGCTCGCGCTCGAGCTTCTGGGTGCCGGCGCCGATCCGCGAGAGCTCGGGCGAGCCGCAGGCCGGGCAGAGCTCGGGCTCGGGCTCGGTGTAGCCGCAGTGGTGGCAGCGGAGACCAGCGCCCGCGTGCAGTACGAGCGCCACGTCGCAGGACGGGCAGCGAAGCGTCTCGCCGCAGGAGCGGCAGTGAAGAGCGGGCGTCAGGCCGCGCCGGTTGAGGAGCAGGATCGCTTTGGCGCCGGCCTTCGAGACGGCCTCTAGCTCGTCGATCAGCGGAGAGGAGAGCGGGAAGCCACGCTCACGCCGCATGTCGACGACCTTTACCGGCGGCAGTGCGCCACCGATCCGCCCGCCCAGCTCGAGCCGCTCCAGTGCTTGCCAGGACTCCGGTCTGGGCGTGGCACTGCCGAAGACGGCGACCGCGCCCTCGAGCGCGGCGCGCTTGACGGCGACGGTACGGGCGTCGTAGCGAGGATCGGATTCCTGCTTGAAGGACGAGTCGTGCTCCTCGTCGCAGACGATCAGACCGAGATCGAAGACGGGTGCGAACACGGCAGAGCGAGCACCGATCACCACCCTCGCCTCGCCCGAGCCGATCCGCTCGCGCTCGTCACGGCGCTCGGCCTCGCTCAGGCGCGAGTGCAGGACGGCAATCTCCTCGCCGAAGCGCTGGCGAAAGCGGCCCAGCGTCTGCGGCGTCAACGAGATCTCCGGCACCAAGACGATCGCTCCCCTACCACGGGCGAGCGCGGCGGCGCAGGCCTGGAGGTAGACCTCCGTCTTGCCGCTACCGGTCGCCCCGTAGAGGAGAAAGAGGCCGCCCCCTCCGTCCAGCGACTGCACGATCCGGCCAACCGACCGCTGCTGCGACTCGGTCAAGTTCTCCGGCGCCCGCTCGGCGATGAGCGCCTCTCTCTCCAGTGGATGGGCTCGCTCGCCGCGGCGCCTGGGCATCGCCGGCGCCACCAGCGCCAGCGCGCGTCCGGGCGTGGAGCCGTAGTAGCCGGCAAGCCAGAGTGCGAGCTCGACCAGCGCCACGGGAAGGCGCCCGACCACTTCTTCGATCGCCGACAGCTCGATTCCCGGCGGAGGCGTCACGTCCAGCTCGGTCACAACCCCGCGCACGCGCCGGCCACCAAGCCGGACGCGCACGATCGCGCCGATCGCGACCTCCACCGGGACGAGGTAGGTGAACTCGTGCGCCAGCACTCGCGCAGTCACGAGCGGAAACACCGATGCCGGCCTGGCGTCCATGCGGCCAAGCGTAGTTGCCCACCCGGCGACTAGGCATGCCTCAGCGAAAGATGCGTGAAAACCGGCCCGGCTGATACCTGCTCGCGCTCGATCGCCGTCGGCGCCGGCCTGATGGTCGGCGCCGAGATCGGCTTCGTGCTGATGATCGCGCGCGTCTGCGCTCTTGCGATCCGGCGCAGGCACGAGCTACGCAGTGCGGTCTAGTGCTAGAGCCCGGCTGCCTCGCGTAGCGCCTCGGCCCTGTCGGTGCGCTCCCAGGTGAAGTCGAGGTCGTCGCGACCGAAGTGGCCGTAGGCGGCCGTCTTGGCGTAGATCGGCCGGCGCAGGTCGAGGTCGCGCAGGATCGCGGCCGGGCGCAGGTCGAAGTGCTCGCGCACGAGCTCCTCGATCTTCGAGACGGGAATCTTCTCGCTGCCGAAGGTGTCGACGGCGACCGAGACCGGATGCGCGACGCCGATCGCGTAGGCGATCTGAAGCTCGAGCCGATCGGCGAGCCCGGCGGCGACGAGGTTCTTGGCCACGTAGCGGGCCGCGTAGGCGGCGGAGCGATCGACCTTTGTCGGATCCTTGCCCGAGAACGAGCCGCCGCCGTGTCTGGCGGTGCCGCCGTAGGTGTCGACGAT